>NZ_JAMYNS010000031.1:0-41989 GCF_040319125.1 Mesorhizobium sp. M0938
CCAAAGAAAGCTTGACGCCGGCACCGCGGTGCTCAGGGGCTCATGGCCGCCGGATACACGTCTGCGGTCTTCACCGGATGGGTACAGATCCGCCGCCATCGCTAGCCGACGCAACTGGCACGACGCCAGCGGCAACCGCCGCGCCCGAACCCGAGGATGAGCCGCCTGCTGTCCGATCTAGGTTCCAGGGATTCCGCGTAATCCCATACATGGCAGTTTCACTGAGGCCGGATGCACCAAGCTCGGTTGTTGTGGTGCGTCCTACAATCCGCAAGCCTCCAGTACGCGCCCGCTCCATAAAATAACTGTCGAGGTCAGGCCGGAAGCCTTGATAAAGCCGGCTTCCGCATTCGTAAAGCCTCCCAGCCTCGGTGAAGCTAAGATCCTTCCGTAGGAAGGGTACACCCGCAAACGGCCCTTCATCTGAGAAAGGTACCGATTCCGCGTCCTCGTAGAACTCTACCACCGCGTTGAGCGTAGGGTTAATTCGATCGTTGGCCTCACGTGCGAGCCTGACAAGTGACAAGCTCTACCGCGGTGAACCAATTCCGCGAGCCCGGTGGCGTCAAAACTGGAATATTCATGGAGCTTCATACGACTTCCTTTAATAACAAGCCTACGGTTCGCCCATCCGATGGGCGGGTAGCTTGGCCCGACCTCGCCACACCCTGCAACAGCCCTGTCGCCTTAACGGCGATGCTTGACCACCATCGATTCAGGCCGCGGTCGTGTGACCGAAGTAAAGGTGCAACCTACTTTTCAGAGAGCGAAAAGTTGCGCGTTCCGCACTTCTGCAGTGACGGCAATGCAATGTTGCCTGCACATCCAAGGCTTACTTAGTCACAATCATTTGGTTCCGACCGAGACAGGGTGTGACCCACTAAACCGGAATTGATTTCACGCTTGAGCGGGAAATGGCATCTGAAGCTGTGCTCCGCGTCATTCGGATTTGTTGAAGGTTCGGGGAAGACGCGGCTGCAGATATCCTGCGCGTAACGACACCTAGTGTGGAACTCGCAGCCGGATGGTCGCCTCATCAGGCTTGGCACCTCACCCTTGAGCTCTATCCGGTTCAGCACCGCATCCGGGTCAGGCTCGGGATTGGCCGCAAGCAGCGCCTCGGTGTAGGGATGGCGCGGTTGATCGAAGATACGCTCGGTCGAGCCGACCTCAATAAAGCGGCCGAGATACATGATCGCCATACGATCGGTCATGTGACGGACCACGTTAAGATTGTGCGTGATGATCAGGATCGCCATGCCGAGTTCGTCTTGAAGGCGCGCGAGAAGATTGAGCACCTCGCCCTGCACTGAGACATCGAGGCCCGCTGTCGGCTCATCGGCAATGATCAAGTCCGGATTAAGCGCAAGAGCACGCGCGATACCAACGCGCCTGGCCTGACCTCCGGAAAGCTGATGGGGATAGCGGCGAGCAAAATCAGCCGGCAAGCCGACCAATCGAAGGAGACGCTCCGCTTCGCCTCCGGCATCGCGAGGCTTTATCCCATGGATGCGAAAAGGTTCTGTCAAGAGCGATCGCACGGTCAGCCTTGGCGAGAGTGATCCGACGGGATCCTGGAACATCATCGCCATGCGCCGCAGGTAGGGCTTGCGTTCCGTCCCGCTGAGTTCCTCAATTTCCTGTCCATCGAAGCAGATGCTGCCGCTCACGGCCCGCTGCAAGCCGATGATCGTGCGGGCGATGGTGGATTTGCCTGAGCCGCTTTCACCGACAAGGGCGAGTGTCTCGCCCTTGCGGATTTCAAATGACACACCGCATACAGCGTCGATGAAAGGGGCTTTCGTCCCGGTTGCGAGCGCCTTCAGCGGACCCATGGTGCGGAAGCGGACCCGCAAGTCCTCAACACGAAGCAGCGCAGTCATGCCGGCACCAGCCGCTCTTCACCAAGGAGATGGCATCGGGCGACTTGGTCCATGCCGATACGATACTCGACCGGGTCCTCTTGCACACAACGATTGAATGCCTGGGGGCACCGGGTGCGAAAAATGCAGCCCTTCTTGCTGCCCAAAAGACTGGGCACCTCGCCGGGAATGGTCGGCAAAGTTCGTGTGCTTTTTTTGATGCGCCCGGGATCGCACTCAAGCAGCGCGCGCGTGTAGGGGTGAGCAGGATTGTGGAAGATGTCCCGAACGGCGCCCTGCTCCACCACTTCGCCCGCATACATGACTGCAACCCGGTCGCACAACTCAGCCACCGCGCCGAGATGGTGGGAGACGAAGAGAATCGAGCAACCAATTTCTGTTTGCAGATCCTTGAGCAAATGAATGATTTGCACTTCCAGCGTCGCATCAAGCGCAGTGGTTGGCTCGTCGGCGACGAGGAGCGCTGGTTTCACAAGCAGCGCCATGGCAATGCAAACACGCTGACGCATGCCGCCAGAGAAGTGATGAGGATAGGCGCAGATACGGCTTTGGGGATCGGGAATTCCGACACGGTGAAGCATCTCGAGCGCACGAGCGCGCTTTTTGCCCCGGCTTCCTTGTCCGTGGTGCTGGATATCGATCATCTGGTTCTCGATGGTCCGCACCGGATTGAGCGCGGTCATCGGATCCTGGAAAATCATCGAGAGACGATCGCCGAGCAGGCTCCGACGCGCCTGAGCGGGGATTTTGAGCAGATCCTTGCCTTCGAACAGGATGCTGCCGGACGTCACATCTGCATTTTCAGAAAGGAGGCCCATCACTGTATAGGCGAGCGTCGACTTCCCGGATCCACTCTCACCGACGATGCCAACCACCTGTGCGGCCGGGACATCGAGCGAAACGTTACGCAGGGCGCGGAAACGCCCACGCGGTGTGCCGAAATCGAGACTTAGGTCACGGATCTCAAGAAGCGGGGCGGACGTATGCTGTATCAGATCATCGCGCCTCATAGGTCTTTCCGCAGCTTGGGATCAAATATGTCGCGCAACGCCTCACCCAGGAATGTGAAGCCTAATGTTGCGAGGACGATTGGGATGCCGCTACCGATCACCAGCCAAGGGGTCTGGTTGATGTAGCTATAGCCATCGTTGAGGACTGCTCCCCAGTCAGGAGTCGGGGGCCGAACTCCCATCCCGAGAAAGCTGAGCCCTGCTTCCCAGGCGATGACGGCCGGCACATCCATGCTCACGAGGATGAGAAGGGGGCCGATCACATTGGGCAGAACATGGACGCCAAGGATGCGCGCCGTGCCTGCGCCCATGCTGCGCTCCGCAGCTATGTACTCACTGCTCAGCAGGGCCTGTGCCTGCGTGCGCAGGACGCGCGCATAGATCGGCACCGACGTTATTGCGATGACAAAAATGATACTGGCCAGACTCGGGCCTACAAGAGCGATGATTGCAAGGGCAAAGATGATGCCCGGAAACGAGCGGATCGTATCGAAGACAAGCAGGAGCAAATTGTCCAGCCAACGCGGCCCGAAGCCTGCGATGAGACCAAGCACGACGCCGACCGCCAGCGCACTGCCGAGGGAGGCGAAAGCGACAAGGAGCGGAATGCGGCCGCCCATGATGACGCGCGAGAATGTATCGCGGCCCAATTGGTCCGTGCCCAGCAGAAAATCCAATGACGGTGGGGCCAGACGAGGTCCGACCATAATTTTAATCGGATCATGCGTGATAATCAGCGGAGCGAAGAACGCGCTAACAAAAACGAGCACGACGAGCAAGGCTCCAAGCACGCCCAGACGATTCTTGCGCAATTGCCGCAAAAAGGTGCCTGTCGCCACCGCATCGTTGGGTTCGGGCCGAATATTTTCCACACTCACCATGTCAAAGCTTTTCCCGGGTTCGCGGATCGAGGAATGCGTTGACAAGATCCGAGAGCATCGTGGCGACAACGATAAGGAACGTGGTGACGAGCACGACGCCCATAACAATCGGATAGTTGCGCGTATTGACGGCATCCACGATCAACTTGCCGATGCCAGGTCGGGCGAACACCACCTCGATAAAGACGGCGGACGAAAGCAGCCATGCGATGCCTACCCCGAGGATAGTTACTGTTGGCAGGATCGCGAGTGGCAGCGCGTAGCGCGCAACGATGCGCCATTCCGAGATCCCGAAGGAGCGAGCCATCCGCACGTGGTTTTCCCCGAGGACCTCAAGCATCGAGGCGCGCACCAGTCGGGAGATGTAGCCGACCCAGCCAATCCCTATGGCGAAGGCTGGGAGGATGAGGTAGATTAGGCCATCTCGGAATCCACTGCCGGCTCCGATCGCTGGCAACCAGCGTAGGGTCACAGCAAAAATCAGCAGCGCGTAGACCGCCACAACGAAGGAAGGAATTGCGATCGCCGCGACCGTCACGACGCCGGCTACCTGGTCGACCAAGGAGTTGCGCCTTATCGCCGAGTAGCAGCCGAGTGGCACTGCGATCACGACCGCCCATAAGATCGAGACGAAGA
This sequence comes from Mesorhizobium sp. M0938, assembly GCF_040319125.1. Lineage (NCBI taxonomy): Bacteria > Pseudomonadati > Pseudomonadota > Alphaproteobacteria > Hyphomicrobiales > Phyllobacteriaceae > Mesorhizobium > Mesorhizobium sp. M0938. The sequence goes on from NZ_JAMYNS010000031.1 coordinate 4,411, forward strand.
TCAGTTCGATCGTATAGGGTAATTGCTCGAAGACGATCTCCCTAACAGGCCTCTGGCTGAACGCGTCGAAGCCGAGATCGCCATGGAACACCCTGCCAAAAAAGATGGCGAGCTGGACGGCAAGTGGTTTGTCGAGCCCCATTTGCTGATGTATCTGTGCAATCATCTCTGGCGACGCCCGTGGACCGAGCAAAGTTATTGCTGGATCGCCGGGCACGGCATGGATCATCAGGAACAGAAGCGTCACCGCGATAGCAACGATTGCGACCGCGAGGACAGTGCGCTTCAGGAAATAGAGCCACATGATTCCGTAGAGCCTAGACTGGCTGGAAATCGTAAAAGAGAGGGGCACCGTCCGGGCGCGTTGAGGCCAGCGTTTTCGTGGTACGATACATGACTGGATTGGCCCCATTGGTTAGGAACCGGTAGCAGCCGGAGTCCTCCATGAGGTCCTGCATCTCCTGGTACAGTTTCCCCCGCGCGTCCGGGTCGTTGATGGTGTTTGCCTTGGCTGCAAGCTCATCGTAACGGGCACTACGGAAGCGCTCCCAGTTCCAGATGCCGATTTGATTTTGCAAGAACGGGTTAGTATTGTAGTTTGGATCCGGCAAACCGATGAACCCATTTACGATGAGCTGCAAGTCCTTCCAGCGCTCACCTTCCGACTCCATGCCGAGCGTCCAGAATGAGCTGTTATCTCGAATATTGACCTCGACCGAAATGCCGATCTGGGACAATTGTGCTTGCACGGTCTGAGCTATGGTTGAGTTAAGGCTATCGCTTGTGCAATCGATACTTAAGGTCAGATTGTTCACGCCAGCCTTTTCCAGAAATTCCTTTGCCTTTGCCAGATCGCCTTCTGGCGGAACGAGCGCCTTGGCCCGGTGCCCGACCAGCCCCGGAGCAATGGTGCCTGTCGCCACGTTGACCTGGCCCGCAAATGCCGCATCCAGAATTTGTGGCACATTGATCGCCCATTGGATCGCCTTCCGGACATTGATGTCCTTCAGCTTCGGGTGATCCATGTTCATGCCGATCCAGTAATACCAGAGCGAGGGCCATTCCTCGACCTTGGTGTCGGCGGGCGGGTTGCTCTTGAAGCCTGCAAGCGAATCCAGACTGATAGAAGTGAAATCCACATCGCCTGCCAGATAGGCGCGCTCCCGGGCCTTGAGGTCGTCGACTGGCACAACGCGGATTTCGTCAAAGCCCGGCTTCGGTCCCGACCATTCCGGATTGCGGGTCAAGAGTATATATTGGTTGGGCTTCCAGTCGGCGAGCACATAGGGACCAGAGAAAGCTGGCGGCTTGAGGCCGAAATCGCCACCGTCCTTGGTTGCCTTCATTACCGCATCTTCGGAAAGGACGTGACCGGTAGCATCGGTGAGCGAAAGGAGCCAAACAGGTACAAACGGCGTCTTGAATACTATCACGCCAGTATAGTCGTCCTCCAGCTCGACACGATCGAGCGAACCCCACTGAGGCGCAAGAAAGGACTTATGTTTGAAAATACGCTCAAATGAGAACTTCACGTCCTTGGCGGCCATTTCGCCGTGGTCGCCAGTGAACTTAATACCTTTTTTCAGGCGGAAGCGGATATGAGTCGGGTCGACCTGCTCGATGCTTTCTGCCGCGTCCAGTTCCCAACCCCACTCGGAGCCCGGCTTGTAGCGTATGAGCTTCGAATAGATGCAGCTCATCACGTCCACCTCTACCTGTCGGTTGTAGAAAGCGGGATCAAGTTTGGTGATGTCGCCATCGGAACATGCTCTGAGCACCTTGCCTTCGGCTGCCCAAATGACTTGCGACAACGGCATGCCGCCACCGAGGACACCCCCGCCAAGCACGGCGCCGGTCTTAAGAAAGGACCTGCGGCTCACATTGCCCATGATATGTTTCATGATCGTTCCCGTTCTGATTGTTTTGTTTAGCCGATAGGCAACATGAACGGTAGCGACGCGGGAGCAACAAAACAACGGAACAAAAAGTTATGCCCCGGACGAATAAATGTTATCGGAAAATGGGGTGCTATAGGTCTAGATGGGGTAACGGGCCGCCAACCGGGCCGCTCACTTCGGTACGGCGCTTGAGTGGCGCGCTCCGCAACCAGGGTAGGAAGCGAGCCGGAGGCATTGATTGCCTGGTTTGCCTCGCGGGGCCTTCTTCTGGCGCGAATCGGGCTGGAAGAGGAAGCCCTTGAGTGCGCCGAAGGCGATTTTCGCCATCGGGCCAGATTGTAGGCGGCGGATGCGAAGGTGAAGGCCCATCCGACACGGTTGCGGCCGCGGAACCTGGTCTTGTGCTGGCCGGCCACAATCTTGATCCAACCGAATGCCTCTTCGATGCGCTTCCTGATGCGCTGGCTGACGGTTGATCCGCCATGCCGCGTCGTGCGCTCGTTCTGCGCTTCATGCAGCGTCACCCTAATCGAGCGCTGCTTATTGACGATGTCTCCCGCGTCGTAGGCCTTGTCGGCGTCGAGCGTGATCGCCTGTGGCCGCACTGCTCGAGGTTCGATCATGTGCAGTACGGCCACCCGCTCGGCATGTCCGGCGCACAGTGTCAAGCGGGGGTCGACCATCAGGCCGGTGGCGGTTCTCCATCAAGCCATGTACCGGAAAGCACAGCTTGGCCTCCTTGCCTTGCCTTGCGATAGAGCCTTGCATCCGACCGGTGGTCGAGGCATGTCTGTCGTTCGGCCCCACTGCTCTAGAATTCCGGAACCGCGCCGGCCGTATAGACCAGCGCCACCACGGGGCCGACGCCACGCACTGTCATTAATCGCCGGCTGACCTCGTCATCCCGGGGTGATCATCGCCAGCTTGCGATGTAAGGTGGCAAAATGGTCTCGCAGCTGCCCGCGTGTCGAGTAGCGGTTCAACAATCCGTCAGGTCCCGGCATATCTGCGACGAGCCGCGAATGCGCGCGTCAAACTTCACGCTTCCGACAGCGCCGATCTTGAGGCCGAAGTTGCAGAGTACTCCGCGAAGATCGTTCTCGGCAAGGGCCTTTTCCTGAAATGGCCTTTTCCTGAAATAGTTTGCGCGCCGTCAACAACGCCCGCCGCTTTGGCTGGTTAGCGTCTTCGCATTTACCAGGCGGTACAGGTTGACGCGCATCATCTGCGCGATCCCGCACGCATCGTTTCGATCGCTCTTGTTCGGCTGGAACTTAAGGAATGACTTGATGTGCCGGGTCTCGATCAGATCACCGGCAAGCCAGCCTTGGCAAGGGCCGGCCTCAAGCCCGATCCGTTCAATCCGCGAGGCAGCATCGTTCAGAACTGCAATCAGGTCATCGGGATGGCTGACCACCTTCCCTCACGAAAAATGCCTCACGCTGCGTTCCTTTCCTGATGCTTGTGGCTGTTGCGTGCAGACCATGTTTTAACTATCACCCAAGCGCAGCACGGCCTCATACCAACTCGATGGGGGCGAGTACCAGGCCGAATACCCCATCTTGAACGCATCAGCGGGCGGAAGCACCGGGTCGCGCCGATCACATTGGTCTATCGGCGGCCTCAACCCGGTCGGCTCAACGGCGTTTTCGAGGCTGGCGCGGACAGCGCGGCTGTGGTCGCCGGCATCACGTTGAATGCCGATCCCGAAGCGCGCAGGCGAGATTGGATCGAAAAGACCGACGGCGCTGAGTCGCGAACCGCATGTGCGCGAAAATCCGTAAGTGCCGGCGATACTCATCCCGGTGCTCGCCTCCTCATCCGGCAGGCAGCTTCTGCAAGCGCGTGCGCTCGGCCTTGGAAAGCTTGATCTGATGCCGCTTTCCCGTGTCGTCACGCCAATCTCATCGAGCTGGCGGTCCTGGCCAGATCGGACTTGGCTGTGGATGACGAAGACATGCTGCGGCAGGGAAAAGCGTTTGCTTGCCGCCGTGCCGCAAGCGCATTGGCAGGCCGCGACGCGCCCGTCTGGCATCGGCATTAGTTTAGGGGCGGCAACTCTTTGCGCCAGAGCTCAACAGTAAGCGGGCATCGCCGGTGGAACGCGGCATCCACTCGACAGATTGATAGGGCTAGGCACCTCGCCCTCAAGTGGTGCCTCCAGCGCCGCTTCGAAGAGGATCCTTCACTTTGGTGATCCTCCTCCGTCATCCAACACCTGGATATCAGACTAGCATGCGTGGGATCGTACGATTCCAAGTCTTGGAAAATATTTCGATGTCGTGTTCGAAGGCCTTAATCTGACTCACAAGCAAAAAATCGTCCTTGGTCAAGCTGACGCGCAGAAGGCTCTCGACTCGGCAGTCCCAGTCGCCACGTTTGAACGTCGTAATGTACTGCGCTTCGCTCTTGGCGCCCGTCGGATCATGCTCAAGTATTTCCTTCACCTCGCTTTCTGTCGACCACATTTCAGTGCCTGTGGCATCAATCCTGGATCGTCCGTCGCCCTGGGCGTTACGTATCGTAAGTTTGCTAGTCGCGGCATCCCATTCAGTTACTCTGGTTGGCTCTGGCGTGTCCTCTAACACCGTGTGTCCGGATGTGGGTTCTGGCGAGAAAGCCGGGCCGAAAGGCTTCAATTCCTTATCGTCGGCCCGCGGCGGTCGTACCGGCAGCTCGAGCTCGGATCGACCCGCATAAACCGTCAGGACCACCGGCTCTGGCGACGGCCAATATGACGGCCAATGTGAGGTCGACACGGCAACACGAATGCGCCTACCCGATTTGAAGACATGGGCACAATCCTGCAAAGGCAAGCGAATGCGATAGCGCTTGCCGGGCTCCAGAGGTTCGGGAAACTCATCACTGTCCCGTTGGGTCAGATTCAGCACGTTATAAGTGATTCGCTTCGATTGGCCGTCGGGCTCGACTTCATTGAGCCTGATGGACAGAAGCGCAACCGGCTTGTCCACCGCTAAATCGATGGTGACCACAGGCGCGCCCAGTATCTCGAAATCCCCATCGAGCGGGTCGGAATCGAATGTCAGCGAGCGAGCGTCGTCAACACGCTGATCGATCGGCGCATCCTCGACGCTTCTCAAATACCAACCAGGCGCCGTTATTCCGACCGTCTGCAGAGGTTTGAGAAGACGCGCCGCTTCAGCGCCGGCATCATTCTCCAGTCCGTCTTTGGTGAGATAGAGTTTGCGCGGCCTGATGCGAGGCGACGGCCAGGTATCCTCAGCCACCCACCGGCCGGGAGTCTGGTGTACGCCGCGCATTGCAGGCTCCTCCTGCATCCATACGCGGTACATCGGCTCGGCCATGATGCCCGTATCGATATCCTTAAGCCAGTAATCCCACCAACGCAGGGCTTCGGGTAGCCAGTCTATTGCGGGGCCCGGTTCGCCGGAGTTTGGATATTGGTGCCCCCAGGGGCCGACAAGCCCTTTGCGCGGGCATTTGAGGTTGGCGAGCATGCGCGGAACTGTACGGTGAAAGGGATCGAACCAGCCACACACCGCATAGACGGGGCATTCAAAGGCACCATAGTTTTCGCGGACCGATGCGTGTTTCCAGAACGCGTCACGGTGCTGGTGGCTAACCCAGTCCCCGACATAGAAGTCCATGTTCTTGAGGCGCTCCATCCACATGTCGCGCCAGCGGTCTCCAACGATAGCCGGATCGGGAGGACGCGCAGGAAATGCGTTCCATCGGGCACCCCATGCAAGCCCGAACATGTCCTCGTTGATCAAACCACCGGTGTAGGGCTCTTCGGAATAGCGGTCCTCAGTCGAGCAAACAGTGATGATCGCCTTTAGCTCAGGTGGACGTCGTGCAGCCACTTGCAGCGCACTGTAACCGCCCCAGGAAATCCCAAACATACCTACCTTGCCGGTACACCAGATTTGCTTGGCGAGCCAGGCGATGATCTCGACCCCGTCGTCCTGCTCCTGCCTGACCCACCCATCCTGCGGCAGACCCTCGGAATCCCCAGATCCGCGAATGTCCGGGCACACACAAGCATATCCAAAGGAGGCTAAGTACGGATGGAAGGTTTCTTCATAAAGGCGTCTGCTGTCGCGCTTGCGGTAGGGGACATATTCCATTAGGATTGGTACCGGATTTTGCTCGGCATCTTCCGGCAGCCACATGCGCGCCGCGATCTTAGTACCGTCGGACATCGGAATCCAAAAGTTTTCGATTTCACGCACCGTGCGTGGGCCTGTTCGCGCCTTGGCCAATGAGGTTTGGGCGCTCACCGCCGTGGTGACAGATGGGCCGGCACTGACTCTGCCAGGAAGCACTACGTCCACGTCCTTAGAGACCGCGCGTTGAGTTACCGAGATCCGATCGGTTTCCCCGTTATTGCTCATTCAACGCTTCCTTCGTTATTGCTTATTCAAAATTGCTTATTCAAACCTCACTCGCTCAGGCCCAACATAACAGGTCGAGCGACAAGGCGCGCGTCTGCGTCCACTTCGTCGGCGATGATACAACCACAACAATCAGAATCTAATTTCGCGGAAAGACATCGAAACTCCCGACCATGTTGCATCGGATCTTCCGATGATTCGCGGTCTCGCGGTTGCACCCAATCGGCGCCGCTTTTGAAAACCTTCGTATACCCCCGCTATCGCAGTACTGTTTATTCCTGCAGCAACTTGGATCGGCAGTTCTATGAGCTCAGGTCCATGGATGGGATATCAAAACGACTCTCAAGATCGTGTATTCACTATCCATCCCCGTAGCTATACTTCATAAATTACTTTTGTGCTAATTGTTTACGTGACGCTAGAGATTGGGATGCAACAAAGCAACCGGACAAAAATTTATGTACCGTATGACTAAATGTTATCAGACAGATGGCCAACTGATACTCCGCTTGGCGCAGCGGGTGCTACCTTGATGTTTCCCGCTGAACTGCCCTGTGCGCTGGTACCTGGCCTACAATCTGAGCGAGCGTGATCTTGAGGAGATGATGGCCGAGTGCGGCATTACGGTCGATCACACGACCATCCACCGATGGACCGTTCGTTTCTCGCCCTTGTTGCTCGAGCGCTTCAAGAGGCGCAAGCGTAGCGTGACCGCCAAATGGGATGTCGACGAGACCTACATCAAGGTCCGCGGCCAGTGGATGTATCTCTATCGTGCCATCGACAATGTCGGTGACACAGTCGAGTTTTGGTTCAGCGAGCAGCGCGACCTGCCGGCGGCCAAGCGCTTCTTCAGAAAGGCGCTGGAGCGTCATGGCCGACCGGATCGCGTCGTCATCGAAGGGAGCCAGGCCAACCACGAGGCGATCGTTTCCTGCGGCACCACAAATCGCTTGCAGGATCGCGCCCGGCGGCCGGCTGAAGCTGATCAGCATCCGCCGGAGCCAGTATTTGAACAATCGGATCGAGCAGGACGATCGGCGCATCAAGCGCCGAGTCCGGCCGATGCTCGGATTCAAATCGACGGCCATCGGCACCACCTCCTTTCCGGCATCGAAATGATGCGCAAGCGACAGGCGAGGTACGCCTTCAATCCGAATTCGTCCCTGGCCGAGTAGTTCGAAATTCTCGCCGCCTGATTTACCTCGCGTCAGGCCTCTCTGCGCCCCTCTTCAGCCGTTGCAACAAAACCATTGCAAGTCCCTATCAAATTGCGTTTCTTTGCATCACCCTTGAATCACAGAGCACCGCAGCGATCCTTGGGAACGAATGGATCGAGCGTCGGTGATGAATTTCATCGGAAAAGGATCCCAATTCGCGGCAAAGCACCGTTGGATGGCCCGATTTGGAGGACGCATGCGCACCTCTATCTAGTATGGTCGTTTTGCTGGTGACAAGGTAAGCCCGAGAGCAATTTTCGTAGCTATTTCTCCGTAGAATAAACCCCTCTCGATGAATGTGGTTATGCAACGAAAATTTCGATTTTCTGCCTTGCTCGGTACTGTGGACGGGTTTCCATGAAGCAGTCGACGATGACAACAAAGAATATGATCACTGTCCGTGGCTTTAGAAATGAAAACGACGAAATTTCGCGATCTATGTGGTATGCTGGAGTTTCGCGCTGCCGAGGCCCTGCAGCGAGCTGTCTGGGGGGATGCCAGTGCGTCCGGCGAAATGATTATGGTAGTTCAGGCAGAAGGCGGACTTGCCGCGGGTGCCTTTGTCGACAGCAGCCTCGTCGGGTTTGTCTTCGGATTTCCTAGCGCAACGCCAGGCATCCAATATTGCCACGCGCTGGCGGTACTGCCGGAAATGCGGGGACGCGGCATTGGCTTAGCGCTAAAATGGTATGAACGGCGGTGGTGTCTAACTCGCGGCTTCCGGCATGTGCGCTGGACTTTCGATCCAATGCAAGCAGTCAATGCAGCCCTCTATATTAACCGGCTAGGAGCCGGGTCTACAAAGTATCTGGTCGATTATTACGGTACGAGTGGCGGGATCAATGAAGAATTGCCGTCCGATCGTCTACTGGTTGACTGGTTCCTTGATCACTATATCGTCAATGCGAAATCGGAGCGTCGCTTCGCGGATGAAGAAGTCGGTGATTGCCTGCGCATTCGACTTCCTCGGGATGTGGAAGCGTTGATGCCACATGACAAGAAGAGGACGTTGACCGCAACGCTTGCGCTTCGTGAAAGCCTGCGCGACGCCTTCTCAAATGGCTATCGGATAAGCGGATTTGACTGCACCGAGCGTGCCTACATCCTGGCCGAGGGAGACCGGTAGCTTCTCCTGGGTTTGCGCGGCGCACAGTAGGAGCGGTTTGGGCTTAAATAGTGAGGGCACGTCTGGCTCTGGTGCTCGAAATCGTGCCCGCAGTCGGTCGCGAAGCTGACTATTCATCTCCTGTCGGAACCTCCATCAGCAGGTAAGCGGGATCGGATCCGTTGTCTTTTTATTACCAAAGCTGTGGCAAGGACTTCGATCATTATCGGAGGATTGCAATGTTCAAAGGCCGTCATAGTCCGTGGTCCTGCATTGCGTGCGCTGGTACCTGGCCTACAATCTGAGCGAGCGTGATCTTGAGGAGATGATGGCCGAGTGCGGCATTACGGTCGATCACACGACCATCCACCGATGGACCGTTCGCTCCAGCGCCTTTCTGAAGAAGCGCTTGGCCGCCGGCAAGCCGCGCTGCTCGCTGAACCAAAACTCGACTGTGTCACCGACATTGTCGATGGCACGATAGAGATACATCCACTGGCCGCGGACCTTGATGTAGGTCTCGTCGACATCCCATTTGGCGGTCACGCTACGCTTGCGTTTCTCGCCCTTGTTGCTCGAGCGCTTCAAGAGGCCGCTTTGCGCGGGTCTCGACGGATTACCATGTCGAGTTCCAAAGCTTCTTCTATTCCGTGCCGCACGGCCTCAACCGTCGGCAGGTCGATATCCGGGCGACAGCACGGATGATCGAGATCTTCCATCGCGGCGTGATCGAGCCGCTTCTGACCGTCCATGAACAGGCCTGCACGGAACAGGAAAAGCTGGACCGGCAGGTACGACGCCTTGCTCGTGATGCACGACGGCGATCGCGGCATTGGCCTCGGCGAGCGAGAAGAACGTCTGTTTGCGCATGGCCAGCGCCTATCAGGAACTCGAGATGCAAACGGAAGCCAGAAGCCTCGAACATGGCGAATGGCTCGCGCTGCTTCTCGAGCGCGAGGCGACCACGCGCCGCCAGAGACGCTTCGAAGCCAGGGCTCGTGCCGCAAAGCTGCGCCGTGACGCCCAGATCGAGAATGTCGACTTCCGCGCCGCCCGCGGCCTCGATCGCAATCTCTTCCTGAAGCTCGCCGCTTGCGACTGGATCCGGCAGCGCCATAGCCTGCTGTTGATTGGACCCGCCGGCGTGGGAAAGAGCTGGCTTTCCTGCGTGCGGTGCGCGTTTGCGGAGCAACTCGGTCAGTGCTCCCGGATCGGACTTCACTTTCCCTTGGAAGACAGACCTTCCACCCTCATCGACGACGCAAACGCTCGTCTCCCGCTGCGACACCGCATCGCTGTGCATCAGCGCCGATATGGCGGCAAGCGCTATGGAACGAACCCCACACACAATGCCGAGCTCGCACCGCCGCTATGCGGAATGGACACCGGATCGCTTCCGGCGCTGGGGCGCATCGATCGGACCGCAAACCGAAGGGCTTATCACCGCCATCCTCGCCAGCCGGCCGCATCCTGAGCGGGGCTTCAGAACATGTCTGGGTATCCTGCGCCTTTATCGCGACATCAGCCGCGAGCGCGCCGACCGTTTCGGCGCGCGCCGTCGAGATCGGCGGCCTGACCTGCAAGACGATCGCCTCGCTCATCTACACCCAAAAGCGCGCGGGTCAGTCCACCGAACCCGCCGCCGTCATGGAGCACGCCAATCTGCGCGGCCCCGGTTACTTTCATTGAGGAGACAACGAACGATGCTGATCAATCCCACAATCGATATGCTGCGCGAGCTCGGCCTGACACGTATTCCGGTGATGCCGGACGGCTATTCCAATCTGAAGCCGGACAGGTATTCCGATTTCATGCCGGACACGATTCCGATTTGAAGCCGGACAGTTAGTGTGCCCCTGGGTGGTGCAGGTTTTTGACCTGAACCGGTTGTGTGCGTCAAGCCAGGGTAGTTTGATTGGTGGTCACGGCTTTCTGTTTTCGCAGGCTCTCGCCGCTGAGTTCGATGCGATAGGCATTGTGAACAAGCCGGTCCAATACGCATCCAATCCGACATATTGCTTCACTGCGGCCTCCTTGATCTCAATGGTCGGCGGCTTTTGCCGTCCGTCAAAAGGAGCGATGGCAGCAATTACGTTATCATGTGCAAAATTGATCCCATAATCGACTGTCCCTGAAGGGGCAATGATCAGGTTGCTGATTTGCCAGTCTGCCGGGTTTTGTTGCAACGGCTGAATAGGGGCGCAGAGAGGCCTGACGCGAGGTAAATCAGGCGGCGAGAATTCGAACTACTCGGCCAGTGACGGATTCGGATTGAAGGCGTGCCTCGCCGTCATGGCCGACCGGATCGCGTCGTCATCGAAGGGAGCCAGACCAACCACGAGGCGATCGTTTCCTGCGGCACCTGACCTGCCACTGAACTGTCATCCAGTGGCGATTAGAGCCTTGGCCGTTTCTGTTACGCCTTGTGGCGCGGGTTGAGCAACCGGCGGAGGGGCGGAGCCTTCGATCGGCACAGCGTCGAAGCCGGTTGCGGTGATGACCTCGGCATAGGCTGCTGGGGTCTGGTAGCCGAGCGAGGAATGTGGCCTGGCGGTGTTGAAGTCCTCCCTCCATTCGGCGATGGCGCTTCGAGCGTGGTCGAGGCCGAAGAACAGGCTCTCGTTCAAGAGCTCGTCGCGGCCGGGCTGGAGGACGCCGACGCCATAGTGAGATGCCATTCTCCCATAGCTACGGTTGATCTCGGGATCGTAGAAGCTTGCTCGGCTGACGCCGGACTTCAGATTGTCGGGCTTTTGTGTCCAACGCCATTATGTGGCTGCCAACGGTTTGAGCCGGTCTTTCGAAGGTGGGCCGCGGGCGAGAGGACACATAATGCGCTACAGCGAGTTGAGCCAGTCGAGGAGGGTTTTGTCGTCCTTCCAGGCAACACGTGGTCGGGGTACCGTTGAAATACCTGAACCACCACTCACTTCGCAGGCGCGTAGCGCCTCGGCTTTGGCGCGCAGCGTCAGCTCGGCATAACGGTTTGTCGTGTCGAGACTGACGTGCCCGAGCCAACTGCGTATGACATTAACTTCGACACCGGATTCCAGTAGGTGGCAGGCAGCGGTGTGCCGGAATAGATGCGGGCTGACACGTCTGGATTTCGGCCCGTGTGTATCGAAGGATGCACCGTGTCGTCGGACAATCTTATAGATCCCGAACCTCGTTAGAGGACGAGCCTTCGGAGCGCAAAAGACTGGCTCGCCTGGCGCTGCGCGGCGCTGGGCCAAGAGTGCCTGGATATGCTTCAATGTCTCATCCCAAAGCGGGCACGTTCGCCACTTGTCACCTTTGCCGTGCAAGTGGACTCTGGCCGGCGGCTTGAGTTCGAGGTGCTCGATACGAAGATCCGCAACTTCCTGTACCCTGGCGCCCGTGTTGTAGAGGAAGAGCAATAGTGTGTGGTCGCGCAGCGCGAGATGCCCTTGCCGAGGCAGCGAACGAAACAAGGCCGCTACCTCCTCCCGCTCCAGGAAGTGCGTATCGGGCAGTGATGTGCGCTTGACGGGAATTGCCGCGACTTGCTGACAAACCGCCAGCATCTCGGGTGCACGCACAGCGAGGTAGGCAAAGAAGGTGTTCAGTGCAGCGCGACGTTGATTGCGAGTACGTACCGAGTTGCCGCGTTCTTGTTCCAGGTGCTTCAGGAATGCCAGACTCCATTCGAACGTCAGGTCATCAAGGGCCAGTGCAGTAATTCTGCGGCCACGCTGCTCGGACACGAAGCACAGGAACAGGCGGATCGTGTCACGATAACTGCGGATCGAACCGAGCCGCAGCCCCTTCTGAACCGGGAGATGATCAGCAAAAAATGACTGGACCAGTGTACCGAGGGAGAGGGTCATGACCGATCGCTCCGCGAGCGTTGCCGCGGCAAAGGCACGGAAGCGTCGGTTGGCGTGTTCGAGAAGCTCCGGGGTCGGCGTCAGATACACCGCAGTGGAACTGATGTCGCCGTGCCCCATGAAAGTCGAGAGCGCAAGAAGCTTCGTCTGCGGATCGAGGCCGAGCCTGTACCAACGCGTGAGTGTGCCAACGGCAAACGAGTGTCTCAGATCGTGCAGGCGTGGAGGCGAAATGCCGGGTGGGATCCGCAGATTTAGGCTCGGGACCATAGCGTGAAAGGTCTGGCTGACGGTCCCAGGATTGACTGGGCGACCTCCGCGCAAGCAAAACAGCGGCTGATCGTCCGCAGTATTGGTTGCGAGCGCCGTAGTCTGGCGTTGATGCAGATGCTGGCCCAGGAGTGCTCCGAGCTTCGGCCCAAATGGGACGAGGCGGCTCTTGTAGAACTTGGTCTCCCGGATAACGAGCAGCCGCCGTTCCAGATCTACGTCTTTGAGGCATAGCCGGCAGGCCTCGCCGACACGCAATCCCAGTCCGTAAAGGACAGCGAACAGTACGAAATATGTGTTGCCACGCTCGATCGTACCGCCATGGCTCGGAAGCGCCTTGGCAAGAGCGAGCAACCGAGTGGCTGCGTCTGTGTCGAAGATAAATGGCGTGCGCTGATATCTTCCGCGCCGTGGTGGGGATCTCAACGGTGTCTGGGCGAGCTTCTCGTGATCGACGAGATATGAGAACAGTCGCCCTACCGTGCAGCGCAGGTGGTTATAGCTTCTCGGGCGCGACCTTGGACGCGAGAGGAGAAACTCATCCACCAGTGCCGGGGTTATCTCGGCAAGGCTACCAATGTTGTTCTTCGACAAGTAGGCATCGAACAGCGCGAGCGTCTTCTTTTCGACATCATAGCGCCGTCGCAACGAGCGCTTGTGGGCGAGGAATTGCTCAATCTCGTGGCGGAGAAAACTCTGGAAACGTCCATCGTGGCTCACAGCACGTCCTCCCCATTGCCGAGTGCAACCTCGCGCAGCTGTTCGACAGCGATCTTCCCGTAGATCTGGGTGGAGGAGGCGCTGCGGTGGCCAACGTAGTCACCGATGTGCTTCAGCGGAAAATTGGCGTTTAGCAGTCGCTGCACACAGCTGTGACGTAGGACATGGGAACCGGCGCGTGGCACGCTAATGCCGGCTTTGCGGATGAAATGGGCGGCGCGAGAGACAACCGCCGCGGAGCCTATCGGGGCGTGTGGAGCACAGCAGCGCATAAATACCTTGCGGCATGTCGTGGCAGGTCGCCCGTTTTTGAGGTATTCGATGATCGCAGCCCCCACCGCCGCCGAGAGCGGATAAGTGGTGGTATTGCCTGCTTTGCGATCCCGGATCTTGAGCCGTTCGTGGCGCCAGTCAATGTCATCAAGCGTGAGCGTGGCGACCTCCGCAGCCCGCAGTCCATAGGTTGCAAGCAGCATCATCATTGCGAAGTCGCGCTTGCCGGAGGTGGACCGTCTGTCGATACCTGCCAGCACTTGCTCGACCTGTTCCCAACTGATCGATCGCGGAACACCAGCGTGCCGGTACGACTGCGGAAACTCGACAAGCGAACTGAAATCCTTGGCCAGAACCCCCTCACGATGGAGGTAGCGCAGAAGGACCCGTAGCACCCCGCACGCATTGCGCACCGTCGACCAGGAAACTCGTGGCGGAGCATATTCGGCAATGAACCCGCTGAGCACGGTTGGCGAAAGCTTTGCGAGGTCGTCGATGCCGATGCGCTCAAGATAGGTGGCGAACTGACGCAAACTAAACTGGTACTGGTAAATCGAACTCTGACGAAGCCCCTTCTCTTCGGTCAGGTACTTCAACAACCCCGGCGCCTGACGCTCGAACGGGTTGTCCGGCTTATGGGAACGACCCCGACCAATGTAGCCGGAGACCGCCAGCTTCAGCATCTGGCGGATGGGATTGCGTACTTCATTGCCGATCTGCTTGCGTCGCCGGCGCGAGCGTCGTCGAGCATGCTCACCAATCCACGCTTGCACGAATGGCTCGACGTGATCAGGTAGGTTCTCAACTTCGCGGGCTCCCTGAGCTTTTGCGAACTCGCCGAAACTCACCACAATGGGAATCCGGCGAGACACGCTGCGATCCGTATAGCGGCGTTCTGCCATCCAGCCGACGTATTGTTCGACTGTGGAGGCGATCCACGACTCCTGAATGCGATCGATAGTAGAAGGGCGGATGTAGTACTTCTCCAGCATGACAATCTCCTAAGTAAACAACGAGATCACCATGCCATGAGCGCTCCGTTATGTTGCCACTAGTGCAACGATAAGGTTCGCAAATGCGGGTTTTAACTCCGTTCGCCACATAATGGCGTTGGACACAAAAGCTCGATTTTGTTCCCGGGAACAAAATCGCAGACTATCAGGCGGGGCACGCCGCCGAAGAAGGCGAACATCCGCCCATGCGAACCGATCCAGTCCGGCAATGTCTGGGTCCAGGTCGCCTCGGCGAATGTGTAGCTTGACGCGCCGAGAACGCCGAAGAACAACTCCGCCTCGCGGACTTCGCCGGTCTTGCGATCGACGATCGGCACCTTCTTGCCGGAATAGTCCACGAAGACCTTGTCCCCGGCAGCATGCTCCTGGCACATCGTCGGCGAAAGGCGCTGCTCGAAGCCGCAGAATAGCTCATAGAAACGACTGTAGCCATAACCATCGGGATGGACGCTGCGATATTCCTCCCAGAGGATCAGCAGCGTCACGCCGGGCTTCTTGATCTCGATGGAAAGTTCAGCCCAGCTCGGCTCTTCACGTCGCCGCTGCCCCTGCTTGAGGCCAGCCCTGCTGAAAAGCCGATGCGCCAGAGCATCGTCCGTCAGTTCTCCTGGCAGCGGCCAGATCAACCCAGCAGCCTTTGCCCGATCCAGATTATCTTGCACCGTGCTTCGGGCGATCCCGAGCATCACCGCGATCTCGCGTACGCTTGTCCCGCCGGCAGAGAGCCGCAGCATCTGTCGTATGTGTCGCATGGTCAGCCTTCTCTTTGACGGCATGAAAGTCCCCTCGTGAATACAGAGGAGGTTCATGCCAAGGTTGCTGACCCAAGGGCATCGTCAGGACGGAAAAACCGTCCCGTAATTGATCGGAATGCTGTCCGGCTTCAAATCGGAATGCCGTCCGGATTTTGATCGGAATCCCGTCCGGTCATTCCCTGGAATCCGCAGCTCGCAGCTCGTGAGGATGACACCACGCGCCGGCTCATGACGGTTCCTGGCGTCGGCGTCTTGACGGCGTTGACCTACCGCCACACGATCGATGATCCTTCGCGCTTTTCCTCGGCCAGTGACGTCGGCGCCTACCTTGGTCTGACACCGCGGCGAAAACAATCTGGGGAAACAGATATCAACGGCCGCGTATCTCATTGGGGAGATCGCCTCTTGCGAACCTATCTCTACGAGGCGGCAAGCGTACTCATGCATCGAACGAAGAAATGGTCTTCGTTGAAGGCGTGGGGCCTTCGTCTGTCAAAGCGGATCGGTATGAAAAAGGCGAAAGTGGCGGTTGCTCGCAAGATCGCGGTTCTGCTCCACTGCCTCTGGGTTGACGGCACCAGCTTTGAGTGGGGCGGCGAAAAGATGGCCTGACAGATCCGCGCTCGATCCCAATCGCGGGCCTGTTTCCGGAACCCGTGATGTACCCGCCGGGACGGTGGTTGTGGTGACCTCGTTGGATCGGCTGACGTCGACTTCGAACTTCGTTGCACACGTTGAGGCGCCCAACCCGAACATCATCATGAGGCATTCGACCTCGGAAAGGACCATGAGCCCGGCGATGACAGAGCGAAACTCGGATTGACAACCACCCGCAATTAAAGGGCCGATTCACAGAACCCCCAGGGGCCTAATGTGAGTGACTCTCAGCAAAAAATTGAACGCCCAGCCGGAGATCGCTGACGGGCGGGTGCGCCTTTGGAAGTCCTTGTTACTTTGTATGATGGCGCACAATTGTAGCGTATTCAATGGACCGATCTACACGAATGGCGGCCCATCAACGCAGGGGTTTGGCTTTTGGGGGCGCCGTAGGTGCATAAAAGCAGATGGCCGAGCGCCATTGTGCGCGTGCGGGATACCGTCGGGAATGGGGCTCCAGATGCGGCCAGGGGGCGAGGATCGGCCCGGAAGGTGGCTAAAGATTGCTACCGCGCGCAAGGCCACAACCGTGTCGTCTCAGAACCGAGCGTCGACGAAGTGTGCCAATTGGGCACCCACCTCATAGTAGTTTTCCTTGAGCGTGCGGAAAGCCGTGGTTTCCGGGGTAGTGACAGGAAGTGGCAGATCCGCGTCTCCGACATTCCCGAGAATATGGTCGGCCAGAACACGTCCAAAGACCGTCGCTGGCGAAATTCCACGGCCATTATAGCCGCAGATGCTGACTACATTTGGTGCGAAGCGGTGAAAACGAGGCAGGTGGTTGCTAGTTGTTCCAATCGCTCCATACCACTCGAACTCCAGTTCGAGGTCCAAAATTTGCGGGAAAAGCTTGTGAATGGCGCGCTTAGCCCATGATCGGTGAATCCTGGAACCCGTACCCCCGAGCGCGCCGATACTGCCGAAAATTAACCGTCCGTCGCGATCCAGCCGAAACGAACTCAAGATTTTCTTAGTGTCCCAGCAGCCCTCGCGGTTGGGGAGAATGGACTTCTGTAGTTTGTCCGGAAGCGGCCGGGTTGCGACATTGAAATAAGGAATATGTATCTGCTCATGCCTGAGCTCTTTCCAGGGAGATTTTGTATAAGCATCCGTTGCAACTACGACCCAGTCGGCCTCTACCGAGCCTCCTGCTGTGTGTACTGCCCACTTGCTGTTTGATCGCTCGATTCCGGCAACCCCACTTGAATGGTATATTTTGGCTCCTGCGGAGATAGCCGCGCGAGCAAGTCCTCGCGCATAACCGAGTGGTTGGATAGTTCCGGCGCGCAAATCAAGAAGCGATCCTGAATAGGCGCCCGTACCAATGCGTGTCGCGGTCTCCTGTACGTTGAGGAGATTCACGGGGGCGCCCCGTTCCTGCCACTGCCGCTCGCGTTCCCGGAGTTCATCTAGTCCTGTTTCGCCGACCGCGCAATGAAGCGTCCCGTTCCTCACAGGCTGGCAGTCGATGGCGTGCTTGTCGATCAGAGACCACACCTCGGCAGGCCCGTCGCTGAGAAGCTGCAAGACCTTTTCACCAAAAGGTGCGCCTAAACTTGATTTCACATCCTCGGGCTTCATCCATAAGCCGGCATTAACCAAGCCAGCGTTGCGCCCCGAGGCGCCAAAGCCAATTTCCACCGCCTCAAGGACGCTGACCTTTACACCGGCTTGCGCCAAGTGCAGTGCCGTCGAGAGACCCGTGTATCCGCCGCCAACCACGGCCACATCTCGCTTATGGGCATATCTGAGGATGCTCGTCTGCGGGGCGTCTGGTGCACTCCGCTCCCAAAGCCCATGGGAAAGACTGTTGTTCAGCATTTTCGTCCTTTCAAGCCCTCGCCCATAAGGGTGGCCTTTAGCAGCAAAAGGAAATTGAGTTCGTCTTCGACGTAATTCATGGAGTTTCAGAGAGACGGGTTCCAGGGTTGTCGAACACCAGGTGAGCAGCATCAAGAAAACTGGGCAGGAACATAGGTCGGCAACCCCGATCGACAGCGCCTGCTCGTCGACCCGAAATCCTGGGTGAGAGCTCCGGCGCGCTCCGGTACGCTTTTGAGAAATGCGATGCGGAAACAAAGCCGCACGCCATCGCGATCTCAACGACCGGAAGGCTGAACTGATCAGCAGCAGGTGCGCACGTTCCAAACGAAGATCCAAATAATAGCGGCTCGGAGAACATCCAAGTTCCGCCTAAACAGCCGCTCGATTTGTCGGCGGGAAAGGCCGGCCGATCCTACTAAGTCGTCCAGTAGCAACGGCTCCGTGAGATTTGCCTCCATCTGTTCAATTACCTTGATGACCGCCTGATGGTTGAGTTGCACTCGAGAATGAAGGGGCAGACGTTGGCGGTCACCCGCTGCACGGGTCCTGCACGCGATAGCCTTTTCGCAAATACGGTTGACGGCTGTCGTCCCATGATGCTGATCAACCATGCCGAGAAACATGTCGAAGGGGGCGTCGCCCCCGGCGCAAGTGTGTAATTGCCCGTACCGCTCGAAAGCGGTTTGAGCGGCTAGCACACTCGGCCGTTCAGAGAACATAGGAAATTGCTCCCAGTGAACCGCACAACGCCGCCCTTCTGCAAGTCCCGCCCGAGCAAGCACAATCGTACCGCTACCTATCCCTACGGGGCTGCCGCGACGGTTCCAACACTCTCGTAGCCAGGCATCAAGCTGTTTGTGCGGACTAGGAGCATTGCGGTCGCCGACAACCACGACAGCCGGTGGTGAGATCGATCGACGAGCTTTTTCACGTTCGAATAATAACGAAGAATCGGCGCAAACCAATAACCCATAACTTGAGGCCGCAGGTTGCCGTCATCTGAAATGACCTGCCAGCTATACACGTCCCGCCCCAACATTGCCGCCAAGTTCAAGTGAAGCCTTCTTGAGGGTTTTTGCCGATTGCTCGAGCAGCATACGACCAACCTCGGTCGAGCCCGTGAAGGAGAATGCCCGCACATCGCTATGATCCAACAGCTGTTTTGAAAGCAGGGGAGCCTCTCCCGTGATCACTTGAAACACGCCGGCTGGCACTCCTGCCTCCTCGGCAAGACAGCCAGCGCCAGAGCTGACAAGGGTGTTTCCGGGGCGGGCTTGACGATCATGGTACAGCCTGCAGCTAGCGCGGCCCCAGCTTTTCTTGTGATCATTGCCGACGGGAAATTCCATGGCGTGATTGCGACGGTCACTCCAATCGGTTGCATCCGCACGACCAACTGGCTTCCGGCAAGATGGCTCGGAATGGTCTCGCCATATGCCCGCTCGCCCTCCGCTGCAAACCAATCAAGAAAGCTAGCGGCATATGAAATTTCACCTCGCGCCTCGGCCAAGGGTTTGCCTTGCTCGGCGGTCATGATCGCGGCAAAGTCTTCCGCATTCTCACGCATCCCAGCGGCCCATTTCCGCAGGTGTGCGCCCCGTTCCACAGGAAGTACATCGCGCCAACGCAGAAAAGCGGTTTTCGCAAAGTTGACTGCGTTGTCCACGTCAGAGGTGTCACAGGCTGCCACCAGAGCCAGTTCCTCGTCAGTAGTCGGGTCCAGCACCGCGAGTGTCTCAGCCCTGGAGAGCCAAGCAATATAGGCGTATTTTTGCAGAAGGTCCTGCCGTTTGAGCCCCCTTAGTGCGCCGGTTGCTGAACCTTTCATGTGTAACTCCGTCAGTTTTCGATTTTACATCAAACTAACCGCGCGAGCGGTTGGTGGCGGCGCAATTCCAGGCCATCTAGGCGTTTTCCTGCGAACCGGGCATTTTCTGCGGATTTCTCCATTTTATCTTTGTCTGTCGTGCAATGACCCGCCAAGGAAGGCTTCCAGCAAGCCTCACGTGTCTCCGTCGATCTCATAAGCAGATTGAACCGCTGCAACACTTGGAAATCTTCGACGAATGAAGGGAACTGTTCCCAGTGCACTGCACATCATCGTCCATCCGCCAGACCGGTCTGGGCGATGCTGAAGAACCCCGCTCGCGATTCCAACCAGAGACGTTTTCCAGCCCGGCATCCCCGCAACCAGCCATGCACGGCTCGATTTACGGGAAGGGGGTAGCTACCCCTGCAAATTACAGCGACCGAGGGGAAAAAGCCCATTTTGCCACGAAGGCCGCGTTCCTCCTTGAGCGACGCATCGACGGAGATCGTAAGCCCGCTACTCGATCTCACAGGGTGTCCGTCGTCAGACACAATTCGCCAATCGTAAATCTCCGATTCGAGCACTTCGTTGGCAAGCCGTGAGGCCGACTGCTGAAGAAAAAGCCTGTAGGGAAAATCTGAGACCTAGACAGAGGCTGAACAGACGTCTGCTTACTTTCGTCTTAAGCCTCTCTAAGCCTCTCTAAGCCTCTCTAAGCCTCTCTAAGCCTCTCTGAGAGCCTCGAGCCCGTCATACCTTGGTTCTGAGGCCCTTCGGATCGAAAAAGGCCTGGAGCGAGACGTCTGCATCATAAAGCTTGCCAGCAACTTCGATCTGCCAGCTTCCCGAGTCGATCCACTCCCGACTGACGCCATCGGCGTGGTTAACGTAGCCGAGTCCTATCGAAGAGCCCAAGGTAAAGCTCCGGACCCCAGAGGAAATGTAGCCGACAATGCCGCCATTGTAGCGAATGAGCTCCTCGCGGAAGAGCAGGGGCTTTGGATCCCGCAGCTTGAACGACAAGAGCCGCTTACGCGGTGTCCCGGCTGCCTTTTGGGCTTCTGTGGCATCCTTGCCTTGGAATCCACCGGCCTTCGACCAGTCGATGGTAAATCCGAGCCCGGCTTCGAGCAAGGTGTCCACCGGGGTAAGGTCCAGTTCATACTCGCGATAGGCTCGCTCGGAGCGGAGGTGCTCGAGCGCATGATAGCCAGCAGCGCGTAACCCGTGCCCAGCTCCTGCCGCCCACAGGACATCGAAAACATGCTGGGCCATCTCTGTGGGAACATGGAGCTCCCAGCCCAGTTCTCCGATATAAGTCAGCCTGTTGGCGATAACTCTCGCATAACCGACATCGATTTCCTGGCTCGTCGCGAACGGAAAGGCCTCGTTCATAAGGTCTATATCCGTGACCTTGGACAGTATTTCGCGGGATTTTGGCCCTTGGAGCGACAGCACTGCATAAGCCGAGGTGACGTCCGTGAGCGTCACGCTCCATTCGCTGGTGATATGCTTGCGGATCCAGGCGGTGTCGCGTGGATGGACGGTGGCTGATGAAATGATGAGGTATTCGGTGTCCGAAAGCCGATTGACGGTGACGTCGGTTTCGATGCCACCCTTCTTGTTGAGCATGTGCGTATAGACGAGCTTGCCAACTGCAACGTCGACATTGCCGGCGCAGAGCCATTGGAGAAAGCGGCAGGCATCCCGGCCTTGGACAAGGTGCTTGCCGAAAGAACTCTGGTCGAACAGCACCGCATCGGTACGCGCGGCACGGCATTCTTCAGCGGTGTGCTTGAACCAGTTAGGTTCCTCATACGAATAGACATTCTCTATGGGCTGGCCTTCTCCGGCAAACCACATTGGACGCTCCCAGCCCATGCCCTCACCAAAACTCGCGCCAAGTTTCGCCCAACGATCATGGAGGGCGCTCTTGCGGACCCCGCGCGAGGTTTCCCGCTGATGACTGGGCCAATGCATCTTGTAGTGAAGGCCGAGCACCTCGGCGGTGCGATCATGCAGGTAACGCTTGTTGATCTGGAATGGGTGGAACCGAGCCACGTCGACGAAGCTAATGTCCATCTGCGGGGATTTGGCGACGATCCATTCGGCCAACGCCCTGCCAGCCCCGGCGCCATACTCGATACCTTCAGAGTTGTAACCGGCCGAAACGTATAGGTTTTTCAGTCCCGGGACCTCACCGATCATGAACAACAGGTCAGGCGTAAAGCTCTCCGGTCCATTGAAAAACTTCGCAATTCCGGCATTGGCAAGATCGGGAAGGATCTCGATTGCCTTTGTCATCGGCAACTCGAAATGATCCCAATCCTCCCAGAGTTCAATAAAAGCCGTCCCCTTCGGTAGGCGTTCCATCGCGACAGGCTTGCCCCAAGGTTCAAAGGCGCCGATCAGGAGCTTGCCTGCGTCTTCCTTTAGGTAGACGTGACCATCGGTATCGCGCAGGACTGGAAGCGTCGGCCGGATGAAGTCCATAGGTTCGGTGACCACGTAGAAATGCTCGGCCGCGTACAGGGGGACGCGTGCGCCCAACCGCGCTGCCAGGTCCCGTGTCCAGAGCCCGCAAGCCAAAACCAAGGTTTCCGCCTCGATGACCCCATCGTCGGTCTGGAGCTGGTAGAGACCGTCCGGCGTCCGCCAAAGGTCCTTTACCTCTTGGTTCTCAAAGATGCGGGCCCCATTCTGCTTCGCTCCCGCCGCCAGCGCCATGCACGTGTCGATCGGGTTTGTCTGCCCGT
Organism: Mesorhizobium sp. M0938; assembly: GCF_040319125.1. Lineage (NCBI taxonomy): Bacteria > Pseudomonadati > Pseudomonadota > Alphaproteobacteria > Hyphomicrobiales > Phyllobacteriaceae > Mesorhizobium > Mesorhizobium sp. M0938. The sequence continues at coordinate 26,936 of NZ_JAMYNS010000031.1, forward strand.
CCCGGGGGATGAACACCGCGCCCTCGATGATTGAAGCGTCGATTGCCGGATAAAGCGCCTTGGCCTCCGCCGGGGAGATCATATGGGCTTCAAGTCCAAAGCTCTTGGCGACCGACGCGTTGCGGGCGGTCTCGTGGAGACGATCCTTGGTCCGGGCGACGCCGAGTGTGCCGTTGCGCTTCAGCCCGGTAGCCTGGCCTGTTTCGGCTTCAAGGGCGTCATAAAGCTCAGCATTGTATTTCGCAATTTCGGTCAGCGAATGTGTGCCACGTGTCTGCATGATCAGGCCAGCCGCATGCCAAGTGGTGCCTGAAGTCAGCGTGTTCCGCTCCAAGATCGCAACATCTTTCTTGCCCAGCTTCGCGAGATGATACGCAACGCTCGCGCCAGCTATGCCGCCTCCCAGAATAACTATCTCATGGTGACGGGCTGCTGTAGCGCGGGGGCGCAAGAATGGGAAATGTGTCATGGAACCCTGTGATTGAATGAAGGGCCGCTGCAACTCGCGCGCCCTCCTGCATATACCGTGACGAAATTTAGCGGGCCCTCCACGCGGATATTCCGCATATTTCGCGCGGAGTTAAAGCCTTGGCCGCGACGAAAGGGCAGGTGTTGCGGCTATCAGGCGCCGTCCCTCGCCGAAAGTTCGTGGACTTGGCCTACGGCTTGCGCCTGGCGGGCAGACACCGTTTCTGCGGATAGTTTCGCGTCCAACCTTGTCGCTGCAAAAAAAGCGTGGGCGGCCTTCCGGTCAGTCTGTGGGGATTACACTTCCGCGTTTGTAGAGCTGCAGACAGACACTTGTGTTGATGCGTTTGATATTCGGGTTCATCTCAACCATCATTTGGGTGATGTGGTCGTACTCCTCGACATCTTTCGCTGTGATAACCACGGTCAGGTCGGATGCTCCTGTGGTGTAGAATGCCTGCTGGACATAGCTCTCCCCCAGCAGCCATTTCTTAAGCTGGCCGAGCAAATCCTTGCGTTCTCGTTCAACCTCGATGGCAGCCAGGAACACTAGCGGACGGCCGACTTTCTTGCCGTCGACCACGGCAACCGTGGCGACTATCACCCCCAAGTCCTTCAAGCGCTTGATGCGACGCTGGACCGCCGAGGCGGACAGGTTCACCTCTTCGGCGATCGTCGACGCTGGAAGCTCGGCCTCCAGCTGGATGATCGCGAGGATTTTTCTGTCGTAATCATCGATGTCTTCAGTACTCAAAAGATGCCCCTGACGTAGCGGAAAAGTGCTCCTCGCGACTTCTAACCGGTGGTGGGATCGTCTGCCAGTACGTCCAAACAAAGACGGACCACCGCGTCTGTGGTTGGAGCCAGAAGGTTGTCCGATGCGCCGAAGGTCGGTGTGTGCAGAAACGACTCATTGCCGGGCTCGCGGCTGCCGAACCAGAAGTAAATCGAAGGCACCCTCTCCGAATAATAGCCAAAATCGTCGCTGACTTCTTCCTGCTGGTCAGTCGACAGTGCGGTCTGGCCCTCTGCCTCCACAACGATTTTCTGAAAACGCGCGACGAGCCCAGGATGGTTGACTACGGCAGGCTCTCCACTGATCTGGTCGACGCGGGCTCGGCCGTGGTGAAGTGCAGCCAGCCCGTGTGCCAGCTCTGCCACCCTCTTGTTGATAATTTGCCTTCGGTCGCGCGTCCGCGTCCGGATCGTGCCTTCTACAGTCACCTCGGGACAAATGATGTTCGCCGCTTCTCCACCCTTTATCTTGCCGATCGTGATGACCGTTGCGTCCCGGGCTGGGAACTCGCGTGACACGACCTTCTGAACTTCACAGATAAACGCGGCGGCAATGGCGATGGCATCGACCCCCTTGTGCGGCATGGCCCCGTGCGCCATCTGGCCGATGAATGTGATTAAGAACTGGTCCGCTGACTTGCTCACCGCACCGGGCAGGGCGTTGAAGACACCGACCGGGAGGTTAGGGTTTATATGGATCCCAATAGCGTGGTCGAAACCACCGAGCAGGTTTTCGCTCGTGACCGAGCGCCCTCCAACCGGCTCCGCTTCCTCGGCTGGGTGGAAGAAGACTCGGACCCTGCCGGAAAAACGGTTCCGCTGGCGGTGCAAAGCCAACGCTGTTCCTAGCGCCACCGAGGCGTGGATGTCATGGCCGCATGCGTGCATGACGCCTGGAACTTGTGAACGGAAAGGGACGTCGTCGCGCGTCTCCTGGATAGGTAAGGCGTCAATGTCGCCTCGAACGGCGATTGACCGCGACAAGCCGTTCGCCTGGCCGTGGATATCCACGTAAAGGCCGGTATTGTGGAAAGGGACGGACCCGCTCAGCCCGTGGCGGTCAAGGATCTCTCGAATTCGAGCTTGCGTTTTCCACTCACAGTTGGAGAGTTCCGGCTCCCGATGCATCGCCTGGCGAAGCTCGATGATGGCGTCCCGCTCGGCGCTGTCGAGCGCCGAGCCGAGCCGTTCTGTTGTCAGCTGAGAAACCATGCAAGTCTCATGTTTGGAGAAGGTGCCGCACCGCGGTGAGTATGCACGACAGTGCGGCCATCGCCTCTAGTTTTGGGAGTAAAGGCGATGCTGAGCGTACCATCAGCGAATTTGCTCATAGTCGACGTTTGTTCCCTGAATGCTTGAATGGGTATCACTATATTGAGAGCACGTGCGTTTATTCCGCGTATTTCATCGTAGTAGCGCGGCGCCCCCGCGCCGTTTCCAGGGTATTGGGCGAATTATGTCGCATTTTGCCACAGAGTGGCTTTGCCAAACGGTTTCGTGGACCCTTAGTAGAATTGGCAACCGACCGAAAGGTTCGGATGCTGTCTCGGCCATCTTTTTTGCCTGAGGCCGCGTTTGCCTCTGAAGTCGCGGCACCGCGTCTAGCAATGGGTAGGCATACTGTCGTATTGCCTTGAGGATGGCTTCGTCGCCGTTGTGGTATGCGAATGTGATCTCGATCGAGCCGTCGTCGAGCAATTCCGCGGAACCATCGCCGGTGACTTCATCCATCTCGTCGAAGCCGGCCGCCACGCAAACATCGAACTTTTTGGGGTCAGTTCACAAATATGGGACAATATCTATATGGCCAAGCCTTTGCGCGATCTCAGTTTCCGCTGCGCGCCGATTCGCGAAACTCGTCGCACTGACATCGATGATGGCTACCCGATCCTGCAAAACCGCTCCGCATCGCGCCGGTTCTCAGGAGCGATCCGGAGCAGCTTCGCGCTCTGTCCCCCAATACCCCGCGCGGGGGTGCGTGTGCGAAAATCTCTCACATCACGACGAACGATAGGTAATTTCCGCGAGATGGTCGCTTAGAATGCGGAATTGCGGCGATCGGTTGGGGTTTAATTGAGCGTGCCGACGTTTCAAGCATCTTTGGAAGAGGCTGAACAACCATCAGCCGGAAGCGGGTCGCTTGAACGGCAAAACGCCGTTTTCTCTATAGGCAAACGCGAGCGCAGGTTGCGTCCGTTCTGACACTCTTTCTCTCAAAGGATCTATCGTGACGACACAGGCTGAAGAACATTTAAACAGTTATGACTTGGTCGGGTCTTTGGAAACGAGCGTGGATGACGGTTTCACGATGGTCGCCGTCGGCGACCTCATCGTTACAAGACCGCTGACGAAAGGCGGACACCCAGGATTTGATAAGGTCATTGAAATTCTGCGCAATGCAGACGCAACGTTGGGAAACATGGAGACGAATATCTTCGATATTCGATCCTTCAGGGGCAGTCCACAGGCGGAATTTGGTGGCGCTTATCACGCAAGCCTGCCAACGCTCGGTCCCGACCTAAAGGAGATGGGATTCAACATCGTCAGCTATGCGAACAATCATACCTTCGATTGGGGGATCGAGGGCATGCGAGAAACCATAGAGACCCTCGACAAGAACGGCATAGTCCACGCGGGCGCTGGCGAGAATCTGTCACAAGCGGCCGCCGCACGCTTCCTTGAAACACCCCGTGGTCGAGTCGGCCTTGTGTCATGCGCTGCAACATTTACGCCTCAGTCGAGGGCAGCCGATCCGGCAGCGGAGGCTCCGGGAAGGCCAGGCATAAACCCCCTGCGTCTCACCAGAAATGTGGTCGTACCTCAAACGATGTTGGAGGATTTGAGGCGGGTACGGGACGCTCTGCCAGGCTACAAGCTGTCCCAGCAGCACCTCGACAAAGTCATTTTGGCCGAGACGACATATATTGCCGGCAGCACTCCGGGCTTTAGCTACGCGCCGAACCCGAAGGATGTCGAGACCATTCTGCGGAATGTTCGCCGTGGTAAGCAATACTCCGATTTCTGCATTCTCGCGAACCACGGGCATGAGCCAGGCAATTGGAGCCAGCAGCCTGCAGACTATGAACAGGCATTCGCACGCTCTGCGATTGATGCCGGCGCCGACGCCTATGTAGCTCATGGACCTCATCAACTTCGCGGCATTGAAGTCTATAATGGCAGGCCCATTTTCTACAGCCTCGCCAACTTCATGATCGATGACCTTCGAACTCCAATGGGTATCGACATGTTTGAGACTTATGGGAAGGATCCACGGCTTCATACTGACGCCGAGGTGACGGTCGCCGAGATGACAAGTGGATACGACACAGCTCCCGGTTTTACGGATCCGGTCTTCTACGAGAGCATTATCACGGTTACGAGGTTTGAACGCAACCAGCTCAAGGAACTCCGGCTGTACCCTGTGGAGCTGGGACATTCCAAACGATTGGCAAAACGCGGAATACCGAGCCTTGCAAGTTCTCAGCAATCGAAGTCCATTCTCGAACGGCTGCAAAGTCTTTCAAAGCCTTTCGGAACTAAAATCACAATCGTCGGTGATATCGGTCTCATCGCAGTTTGAGTCGATTACTCCGTGTTATCTTCAACAGTGTTTCAAGGATAAACTGGCCGATAAATCGAAACTTGTCTTCGCAGAGGGGATGGGTGGGGAGCGCGAGGCCGGTTCAGGGGGACCCTCGCCCGGAGTTGGCTATGGCCCTAAAAATGCAAGATTGAGGCAGAACCCCTTTAAATACAGTGCGACAAGGACCTCGTCGAACGATGGCAGTTTTTCATCGAACATCTTCGACGCCATGCTGCGTTCGCCCCACGCAGATCGCGCAGCCACTTCTCAGATGGAACAAGCTGGAGCGTCCCAGGCCTTGTCGTATCCAGCTAGAGCGGAAAAAGACCGCCTTCTGGCACATCAATGTCGCCAATATTTTTGCATTGCTCTAGTCATTATTGTTGTGAAGAGATATTCCGGCCCCTTTACTTGCGGCTCAAGTCACGCATAAAAAGAAATTAGCACCAATTCGGTAGCTTATCCCTGTCTTTCCCGTACTCGCGGTCCGGGGCGCCGAGTGGACGATCAAAGACCGCCAGTCCGCTCACCAATAGGTCGGCACTAGCGCCTTAGGGCCCGTTGGCAAGCCACAGGAGTAGGACAATGTCCACGGATTCGGGTAAGGGCGATAATCATGGCAGCGGCCCAGGAAATATCGAGATCACCGTTGTGGTGAACGGCCAACCCACGCGGGTCGAAGCCAATCCCCACCAGCCGCTTCACGTCGTTCGCACCTAGCGGATGCGGTCAGCACACCTATCCCGGGGATCGTCGCCAGTCGCCGGCTCATTTCGTTCTGCGTGTGCCAAGCCTTGATCTCGGCGTCGAGCTCGGCAATCGCTTTTCCGTTTGTGCGCAATTGCGCGACGAGCGGTCTCAAGGCTGCCTTTGCCAAAGTCGGCAGGCTATCGTCGACGTCAGCCTCGACTGCGGCGATGATGTCTTCAACCTTTCCGCGTCCCTGCGCGGCGACGAGGCCAAGTTCGGCGGCGTGCTGGATTTCGGTCTTGACCGGCTAGATTTGGACCTGATCCGCTATCACCATACCGGCCCGCGGCTCGTCATGGCCACAAATCAAGGCCTGACACAAGACCGCACTCGATCACGCGTTCAAAGGTTCAAAATCTTCCTTGCAAAACGGCTGGCATCCACACAAGAGTCATGTAGCGCGCCCGCTGCACGGCCCATTCATCATTCTGTTCAAGCAACGCGCCGACGAGATGGACAATGGCATCGTCATTGGGGAAGATGCCGACGACGTCGGTTCGGCGCTTGATCTCGCCGTTGAGACGTTCGATCGGGTTCGTGCTGTGAATCTTGACGCGGTGCTCTTTCGGGAACGTCATGTACGCGAGCACGTCGTGCTCGGCCTCGTCTATGATGGTGGCGAGCTTCGGCACCTTTGGGCCGGATCTGGTCGGCCACGGCGCGCCATTGCCGCTTGCGGCTTCGGCCGTCTCCTGGGCAAACGCGGTGGCGCTGAAGGCGGAGACGACAGGGCGGCCGCTCTTGCCGGCATGGGCCAGCACGTTCCTCATGAAGTGGATGCGGCAGCGCAGCCAGGTGGCGCACAGCACCTTCGAGACCGCCGCCTTGATGCCCTCATGGGCGTCGGAGACGACAAGCTTGACGCCGCGCAGGCCACGCCGAGTCAGCTTGCGCAGGAACTCCGTCCAGATCGGCTCGGCCTCCGAGGTGCTGATCTCCATGTCCAGCACCTCGCGCCGGCCGTCACTGTTGACGCCGACGGCGATGATGACGGCGACCGACACGATGCGTCCGCCGCGGCGCACCTTGAGGTAGGTGGCATCGATCCACAGGTACGGCCAGTCGCCCTCGATGGGTCTGTCGAGGAAGGCCTTCACCTTGCCGTCAATCTCTTCGCACAGCCGGCTCACCTGGCTCTTGGAGACGCCGCTCATCCCCATCGCCTTGACCAGGTCGTCGACCGAACGGGTCGAGATGCCTTGAATATAGGCCTCCTGGATGACGGCGGTCAGCGCCTTCTCGGCCATGCGGCGCGGTTCGAGGAAACCGGGAAAATAGGAGCCCTTCCTGAGCTTGGGGATGCGCAGCTCGACGGTGCCGGCCCGCGTCTCCCAGTCTCTGTCGCGGTAGCCGTTGCGCTGAGCCATGCGCAGCGGGTTCTTCTCGCCATAGCCAGCGCCGGTGGCGGCGCCCACCTCCGGCTCCATCAGCCGCTCGGCGGCAAAGCCGATCATCTCGCGCAAGATATCGGCGTCGGGGGTCTTCTCCACGAGTGTCCGCAGGTTCATCATGTCGTCGGTCATCGATGGTTCCTTCGAATCAGGTTGGTGTCAGCAACCCGACCCTACCGGGAACATCGATGACCGCCGCTACGACGCTCGCTCGCTTCAGCGCTGTTGAGGGCGCGCTCGCGAGCGGCTTCGTCACCGCCGAGTTACACCACTCAGCGGGGCACGACCCGCCATGCCTGAGAAAATGCCGGGCAACCGACACCATTGTCGTGTTTGTTGGATCCGCGACACATTGTTTCGCCTTGGTTTCCTGCTGCACTCCGGTTCAAATCATTGAACAAAACTCAGAAGAATATTCTAAGGCTCCCAAGGCGCAATTGGCATGACTTTTGAGAAGTCCTCTTCGTGAAACGCGACGCGAGGCGGCACTGGTGTTCGTCCAAGTTGTTCTTCGCAGCTGTGGCTCAGGACCTGGGCGCGCCAATCCGGCAAGCTCCTGGGTTCGACCACGAACCGCATTTGCAGGCATTCCCGCCGGTCTACCTACCAATACCCAAATAGGGAGGCAACGATGACTGACCCAAGTGCACCGGATCGCGAGGAGGAATTCGCGATCTTCAACCATCTTGAGTCTGAAGTTCGCAGCTACGCCCGCAGCTTTCCCGTCGTTTTCGCGAGGGCTCGAGGGGCTCAGCTGTTTGCGCGAGATGGGACGGCCTATCTCGACTTTCTCATGGGCTGCTCAAGTTTAAACTATGGGCACAACCCCCCTGAGCTGAAGTCCGCGCTCGCAGACTACATTGCGGGCGACGGCATCACGCATGGCCTTGATCTATATAACGAAGCTAAGGAGTCTTTTCTGCGAGAATTCCACGAGACGATCCTTAGGCCGCGACAACTAGACTACGTCGTGCAGTTTCCCGGTCCGACCGGCGCCAACGCGGTCGAGGCTGCCCTCAAGTTAGCTCGCAAGATCACTGGTCGGCCCAACATCATAGCCTTCACCAACGGCTTTCATGGCGTGAGCCTTGGCGCTCTCTCCTGCACCGGCAACCGATATCACCGCGCAGCCGCTGGCCAGCTTCTTGGCGGCGTGACGCGGCTACCCTATGACGGCTATCTTGGGTCCAGTGTGGACACCGCTGACTACCTTGACCGCCTGCTCTCGGATCCCTCCAGCGGCGTGGACGCCCCGGCGGCGGTTATTGTCGAGACAGTTCAGGGCGAAGGCGGCCTCAATGTCGCCGGGACGGAGTGGCTGCGCAAGGTGGCGGCCATTGCGCGCAAACACGGAGCTCTGCTGATCGTAGACGACATTCAGGCGGGTGTTGGCCGGACCGATGCGTTCTTCAGCTTCGAGGCGGCCGGTCTCCGACCGGACATCGTCACAATGGCCAAATCGATATCGGGTTATGGCCTGCCTATGGCCCTCGTCCTAATTGATCGACAACTCGACAAGTGGGAACCGGGAGAGCACAACGGGACGTTCCGCGGGAATTGCCATGCTTTCGTGACCGCCCGGGCAGCCCTGGAGCACTTCTGGCGAACGGACAGCTTTGCAGCGTCCGTCGAGGAGAAAGGCAATCTGCTTAAAAGCCGCCTTGATCAGATCGCGCAGAAATACGACCCAAGCCGCGTGTCAGCTAAGGGTCGTGGCATGATGCGGGGCATAGATCTGAAGTCCGGCGAGATTGCCGGTGAAGTCGTCAGGACCGCATTCCAGAGGGGCCTCATCGTCGAGACCGCCGGTCCCAAAGACGAGGTCGTGAAATGCCTGCCACCCCTCGTCGTTGGGGAGAATCAGCTTCGCCAAGGCCTCGACATCCTCGATCACGCTATCGACAGCGTGATCGGCAGCCCAGTGAACTCGGGAGCTTGAGGTGATGATGATCGTCAGGGATTTCAATGAGGAGAAACTGACAGCCCGGCGGGTCGAGACGACGAGTTGGGAAAGCGTGCGGTTGCTCCTCAAGAACGATGGGATGGGCATATCACTAGGATTTATTCGGACGCCCGGCTCAAGATGCATTATGGGAACCACCTTGAGGCGATCTACTGCATCTCGGGAACGGGCTCTATCGAGGGTTCCCAAGCGGATGAGGTCCATGTCGTGCGACCGAACATCATTTACGCGTTCGATAAGCACCTGCGTCTTCGTCCCTCCGTTGGCCGGCAGCGAGGTGTACGATGAGACCGGCGCGTATCCTCTCGACTCTGAGGCGATCTGATGTCGCTACACAGAGAAGGTTAATGAGCGTCGGACATGGAGAGTATTCGGCTCCTCCGCCTCTCCGCAGTCGCTCGTCATGCCAGAGGTCGTGGCTTCCCCTGCGCTAGCACATCCTCAGACCAGGAAAGTACGACGACGCGTGGATTCGATCTACCGCCCATCCTGGCGTTTCGGAGAACCTTCGCAGGGCATGGCAGCGCTGCGAGCGACGTCAGAAGGAGAAGAGTGTGTGGGCGTCAGCTCGCATGCAAGACGTCTTGCCGCGAAATAGCGGCTATGGGCGGCTTGCTGGTGCTGCAGGTTGTCAACTGACCAACCCACCTCGCCGAAAAGGATTTTTGAGCTGAATCTCCTGCCTAACCGCGAGCCTAGCGCCCACTCTGTCGAGAAGATTGGAGGCACGTCGATCTCCAACACCGCTGCCGTACTCGAGAACGTCCTAGTCGGAGGACGCAAGGGGAGCGGACTCTACAACCGGATATTCGTCATATCCGCTTATAGTGGAATGACCGATCTGCTCCTCGAGTACAAGAAAACTGGCAAGCCCGGCGCCTATGCGCGTTTTGCGGGCGACAGATCAAGATCGGCTTTGGTCGAAGCGATCGCAGAGGTCCGTCGTGAGATGAGGAGGATCAATGCGGAAGTCTTCGGCCGCTCGCCGGATGGCGCGTCGCCGATGATTTTGTTCGCGACCGCATTGAAGGAGTGCGTAGCTGCCTATTGGATCTGCAGCGGCTTTGTTCATATGGCCCCTTCAGGCTCGAAGAGCACTTGGATACGGTGCGCGAGGTTCTCGCCGCGCAGGGCGAAGCCCACAGTTCCCACAACACGGCACTGCTCCTCAGGACACTTGGCGTGGAGGCAATCTTCGTGGACATCACGGGCTGGCTTGACGAAACTGAAATGAGCCTTGACGCGCGAATCGAGACGGCGCTATCCGCGATCGACCTCGGCAAGCAGTTGCCGATCATCACGGGCTACAGCCGATGCCCAGGTGGCCTGGTGCAGATTTATGGCCGTGGCTACACCGAGCTTACATTCGCCCGGATCGCCGTACTCACAGGCGCCAGGGAGGCAATAATCCACAAGGAGTACCATCTTTCGACAGCTGACCCCAAGATTGTCGGCATTGAACGGGTCCGCACCATCGGCCACACCAACTATGATGTCGCCGATCATCTCTCTAACCTCGAAGTGGAGGCGATACATCCGGCTGCAGCCAAGGAGCTGCGCCATGCGAATATACCTCTTCATTTCAAGAATACCTTCGAACCTGGGGACGAAGGAACCGTCATTACGCGCGGCTACGTCTCTAACACACCGCAGGCAGAGATTATCACCGGCCTCAGAGGAGTGTACGCCCTAGAGTTTTTCGAGCAGGATATGGTGGGTGTGAACGAATATGATGCGGAGATTCTCAAGAAGTTGAAAGGCTATGACGTCCGCGTCGTCACTAAGGCATCAAACGCAAATACCATCACGCATTATCTCTCTGCGGCACCCGAGGTAATCGCGCCCGCTGTCCAGGCTCTAGAGGAAAGCTTTCCGACGGCTGAATTGTCACAAAGAAGGTGAGCATTGTCTCGGCCATCGGAAGCGACCTAAATCTCCAGAGCCTAACGTTCATTGCTGTGCAAGCGCTAGCGGATGCCTGGCGGCCTCTGATCCTTTTCTTTCAGGACCTGAACAGTCGTCTCGTCGCCATGGATGAGGGGCTGCGATCTGAGCCGCAGCTTCAGGGCGTCATAGATGCGGGAGAGATGCTTTTCGCTCGAGCCGATCACCCAGTGGCCCAGAGCGCCACGGCTGACAGGAACACCCGCGCGCTCGAAGGCCTGCGCCAGGCGGTAGAGCGGCGTGCCGTCGACGTATTTGTAACGAGCGCGAAGGCCAGCGGCCGTGGCGATGCTGCCCGGCAAGGGTTGTGCGGGCATCGGCGCGGTCACGACCGGCGTGTTGATGCCGGTACGGTCACAATGGCGGCAGATCCCATGGGGAGTGGATCGTGGCCCGCACTCTGGCAGAGTGGGCCATCGCAACTCGCTCTTTGGAGGCCCTTCATGCATCTTTCGACCGCCGATCAATCCGAGCTACAAGCCGCTGTCCGCGTGGATCTTGGCGCAATCTTCGTCTCGCTGGAGCTGTCCAGATCGACCTGGCTAGTCACCTCGATTGTACCGGGCAGCGAGAAGATGTAGCGCCACATGGTCGCCGGCGGCGACAGTGCCGGGCTGCTCGTTTGCCTCACCGGGCTGCGCAGCAAGGCCGAGGCGCGCACCGGCACGCTTTATCCGTTGGTGGTGATCCAGGAGGCGGGGCTGGACGGCTTCTGGATCGACCGGGTGCTGAACCGCGAGGACTGGATCGAAAGTCACATCGTCGATGCGGCATCGATCGCGGTGTCGCGCCGCCACCGTCGCGCCAAGACGGATCGGCTCGATGGCGAGGCGCTGATCCGCGCCCTGCTGGCCGTCAAGCGGGGTGAGCCGCGCGTCTGCTCGATGGTCCGGGTGCCGACGCCCGAGAATGAGGATCGCCGCCGGACCAACCGCGAGCGCAAGGTGCTGGTCGCCGAACGGGTCGAGCACGTCAACCGCATCAAAGGCCTGCTCTTCCGCCAGGGCATCCGCGACTACGAGCCTTTGCGCCGCGACCGGCGTGATCGCCTGGAAGAACTGCGGACCGGCGATGGCCGCGCCCTGCCGGCCCGCATGAAGGCCCAGATCGGCCGCGAGCTTGACCGTCTCGAATTGCTGCTCGGCCAGATCAAGGCGGTGGAGGCCGAGCGCGACGCGCTGCTCGCTGCCATGGCGGTGGACGCCTCGACGCCGGCGGCGATGTTGCTCAAGCTGAAGGGTATCGGGCCGGAATTCGCGACAATCCTCCATGCGGAAGGGCTGTTCCGGCATTTAACAACCGCAGGCAGGTGGCCGCCTACGCGGGACTGGCACCTTCCCCATGGAAGAGCGGCACGATCGATCACGAACAAGGCGTGTCGAAGGCAGGCAATCCGCGGCTGCGAACGACGATGGTCGAGCTTGCCTGGCTGTGCCAGGGGCCGAAATGGATCGGCAGCATCCGCCAACCGCAACCGGAGCGGACCAGGTAGCGCACGGCGTTGACCACCTCCCGGAAATCAACCTCGCGCGGACGGCCGCGACGCCCAGGCTTGGCCATCAGCGGTGCGAACTGCTCCCACTCTTCGTCCGTCAAATCAGACGGGTAGCGCTTGGTCTTCTTGGCAATCTGGGCCATCCGCCCACGGCTCTGCTCTGTCCACATCAACAGCTTGAATCATAACCAAGCCTCAGACGGAACCCATAGCCAGCCGATTTTCAAAACGGTCTCTAAGGCTGAGTTAGTGCATCTGGCCGATGATTGATTTGCACAGCGTCACCACCGGCATCGTGGAACCTCGAGCACGTCGCAGACTTCGGTTGCGCGAAAATCGCCGTAACGGCTGGGAACATCGGCCCTGATCGATCGCGGGATCGTCGTTTGCTACGAGAGTCATGCGGCTGTTCTCGCGCAGCGGCAGTTCTTCCGACAGCAGGATGTCGATCGCCTGCAGTGCCGACAATTCCCCATGCTCGATGCGTCGCTCGACATGGTCGAGTGCCTCGAGCGCGCGGACATCTTCGGTCCGAGAGATCGTGGCGGATCCGAATTTTTCAAATGGTCGATACGCCTCGTGCAGCGCCCCCCGTTTTCGGAGGATTTCAAGAAATGGATCGAAAGAACCTGGCTTGGCCAGCGTGCCTTGAGCGACTGCTAGCCTAGCAGGCTTCTCTGATTGGGGTTTGAGGTCAAGCTCCTCCTGCTTTCTTTTCCGGACGATGTCGCTCCGTGGGTCACTCGCTTCTCTTCGCGGTCGGCGCAGGGCCGCCGCATGATGGGGTCAGTAGAGCGAGGCGTCTCAATCTGTTGAACGACCTTGGGAGAGTTCGCCCCAGGATCGTGCCTGCTAGCGAGATCGCCTTGCCCATCGTCCCACGGGAACGATCCGGATCACCCTTCTGGGCGAAACCGCTCCTTCTTCATTTGTCCGTTGTCCATTTCATGCCGACACGGGACCGGGCTCCTTGCCGTAGCGGAATTCTGTCGCATCAACCCACATGTGATGCAGGATGACGGCGAGTTTGCGGGCAACCGCGACCCGGGCCCGCGCCATACCGCGCCGCTTGGCGACGTTCATGCCCCACGCGCGCAGGCTCGACCACTTTTTACTGCGCACAAGCAGTGTGTGGGCCGCTTCGTAGAGGGCAGTACGGGCAAGCTCGTCGCCGCAGCGGCTGACTTTGCCCTGGATGTCGGTCTCACCGGACTGGTAGCGCGCCGGGGTCAGGCCCAGATGCGCGCCGACATTCCTCGAACGGCTGAACCGCTCCGGCCGGTCGATCGTGGCCCGGAAGGCGAGCGCGGTGATGGGTCCGACGCCGGGAACGCTCATCAGCCGCCGACAGACCTCTTCCTTGCGAACGAGACCGAGGACCTGCTTCGTCAGGCGGGCGAACTCTCCGAGCATTGTGGCGAGGATCGTCAGCAGTGGCTCGACCAGCGGCATGACAACCGGATCTGTGCCGGCCAACTCGCGCACACGACCGGCGAAGGCGGTTCGCGACGGCGTGCCCAGCTTGATGCCGGCCTCCCGCAGGATCGCCCGGACCACGTTCTCGATGGTACGCATTTCGTTCAGCACCGTGCGGCGGGCGACGAGGAGGGAACGCCAGAGACGGCACTGCCGGCTCTTCACATGCACCTGTCGATACCAGCCGGTGCGCATGATCTGCGCCAGCGCGCGGGCGTCATTCCGATCCGTCTTGTTCGGCATCGTCTTCATCGCCGCATTGGCCTGCCGGGTCTCGATGCAGATGGCGGGCAGGCCATCGGCGCACATCCCTTCATGAAGCCAGGCCGTCAGCGAACACGCTTCCAGCCCGATCCGCTCCAGCGGCAGATCGACTTTCCGCAGCGCTTCGCTCAACGCCTGCGGCTCGCTCGCCGCACGCGCCTCCTTCACGATCCGCCCGGCTTCGTCAACCACGCAAATCGCGGTCTCTTCCAAAGACACGTCCAGTCCGGCAAAATACTTCATGGCTGCTCCTTCCTGATGTTTGTGGCGATCTACATCGACCACGTTCTCACATCCCGACAGGAGCAGCCGCCTCATTTCAGCTCGGGGCTGATCCCAATCACCCCATCTGTTGAAAAAGGGCTCGCGACAGCCCCGGGTTCGTGATTCACTCTGACCACCAAGAGGTGGGAGTTTATCGTGCGCGGTGGAGACGAGCGGTCAGGGGTTGTTCAGCTATGTGGACCTTGAAGCGCGGGTGCGACGCGATCATCCGCTGTGCCGCATTCGGGCGATCGTGAATGAGGCGCTGTCGGCGCTGGAGCGCGAGTTCGCTGCACTGTATTCGCCGATCGGTCGACCATCGATCCCACCGGAAAAGCTGCTCAGGGCGATGCTGCTGCACGCCTTCTATTCGATCCGCTCGGAACGGCTCTTGATGGAGCGTCTGAAATACGACCTCCTGTTAGCTTAAGTCCGCAATGATCGAAATGCGCCTGCTCGTTTCCTCTATCGGAACAGCCGGTTGAAAGTTCGTGCGTTCCCTTACAGCTGCGAGATCATCGTCGACTATCGACTTCTTCTAATTAGTGTCCGTCCATAAACGCCGATTTTCCGCGTGTTTACCGTAGCTTGCTCCTACTTGCGGGTTGTTTTGGGGCGCTTGGTCGACACCGAGCGCAAGGAACGCGACCGGAAGAGCCTT
>NZ_JAMYNS010000032.1:0-33765 GCF_040319125.1 Mesorhizobium sp. M0938
GACCGCTTTACCGCGAAATCAGTGAAGGCCCCTTGACAACGAAATCCCCATACAAGGTGTCCACCAAAATAGGTGGACACCTTGTTCGAGCGCGTCGAGTATGACCTTCCCGACGATCAGAAGGCTTGTCCTTGCTGCCGTCACCAGATGCATCGCATGGGCGAGGCCGTTACCGAGCAACTTCATATCGAGGTGAAGGCGAAGGTCCTGCAGAATGTGCGGTTCAAATATGCTTGCGGTCATTGCGACCGTACCGGCATCAACACGCCGGTCGTGACCGCGCCGATGCCCGCGCAACCCTTGCCGGGCAGCATCGCCACGGCTTGGACACTGGCCTTCGCGCTCGTTCACAAATACGTCGATGGCACACCGCTCTACCGCCTGGCGCAGGCCTTCGAGTGCGCGGGCATTCCTGTCAGCCTTGGCGCTCTGGGTCACTGGGTGATCGGCTCGAGCGAAAAGCATCTCGCCCGGCCGGCGGCTTAGTCCAACACGTTTTTAGCTCACCGTCGCGATCCACCCCAGCGCACTCTCGCCACCCGCCTTGCAGCGCGATGCCAAGCTAAAAACGCTCTGCATTATGCGTCGGGCGAGATTACGTGGCGGAGCCGCCCTGACCCCTTTCGGGCCAGCCAAAGATCGTGTCCCGCGGCGTGGTGTAGCTGGCGGCATTAGTCGCCGTGCTCTCCGGCATGGGCCGGGCTGATCAGCGCGCCACGGCTGGCAGGCTGATCAGGGGATCATCGCTCATCTGGTTGATCGTTTCCAGAGTCATATATCTGGCCCGCTGCACTGCCCATTCATCGTTCTGTTCGAGCAGGATTGCGCCGACGAGGCGCACGATCGCATCGTCGTTCGGGAAGATCCGACGACCTCGGTGCGCCGCTTGATCTCGCCGTTGAGACGTTCGATCGGATTCGTCGAGTGGAGCTTGGTGCGATGTTCCTTGGGGAAGGTCATGTAGGCCAGCACGTCGGGCTCGGCGTCGTCCATGATTCGCCAGCTTCGGCACCTTCGGCCGGATCTGGTCGGCGACGGCGCGCCATTGTACGGACGCGGCCTCGGGCGTTTCCTGGGCGAAAGCGGTGGCGATGAAGGCTGAGACGACCCTGCGGCCGCTCTTGCCGGCATGGGCCAGCACGTTCCTCATGAAGTGGACGCGGCACCTCTGCCATGTCGCGCACAGCACCTTGGTGACGGCCGCCTTGAGGCCTTCGTGAGCATCGGAGACGACGAGCTTGACGCCGCGCAGGCCGCGACGTGTCAGCTTGCGCAGGAACTCTGTCCAGATCGGCTCGGCCTCCGAGGTGCCAATCTCCATGCCCAGTACCTCGCGCCGGCCGTCCGCGTTGGCGCCGACGGCGATGATAACGGCGACCGAGACGATCCGCCCACCGCGGCGGACCTTCAGGTAAGTGGCGTCGATCCACAGGTATGGCCAATCGCCCTCATCGGCCGCTCGAGGAAGGCCTTCACCTTCCCGTCGATCTCCTCGCACAGCCGCGAGACCTGGCTCTTGGATATGCCACTCATACCCATGGCCTTGACCAGGTCGTCAACCGACCGGGTCGAGATGCCTTGCACATAAGCTTCCTGGATGACGGCGGTTAGCGCCTTCTCGGCCATGCGGCGCGGTTCGAGGAAACCTGGGAAGTAGCTTCCCTTCCTGAGCTTCGGGATGCGCAGCTCGACCGTGCCGGCCCGCGTCTCCCAGTCCCGGTCGCGGTAGCCATTGCGCTGGGCGAGCCGCAGCGGGTTCTTCTCGCCATAGCTGGCGCCGGTGGCCGCGCCCACCCACCCAGCTCGTCAAGCAGCGAAGGCCGATCAACGAGGTCGCCGATCTCCTGGGACACCGCAGCATCAACACAACGGCGCTGTACCTAGTCTAAAGGTCGCGACCTCGCAACTTGCCGAGGTCGCACTCCCCTTTCCAGGAGGCGTGGCATGACCGCCTTTGCCCGATTCCTCCGCGAGAAGCCGAGTGTTACATCGAGCGCGCTCAGTTCGATGGGCCCGCCACTCGAACATTGGCGCTGGTTTCGCGCTGTCGTCCAGCGGCGCCGCGAACAGCCGCGTCACTCGTCATGGCGTGCTCCGCCGGTTTTACGAGTATCTCGCCGTCTACGACGCGCGAACCGAAGTCTTGGAGCGCAGGGCTATCCGGCCCATCGGATCGATGATTTGCTGCCGTGGAATTGGATATCCGCAAAACTGCGGACCCAACCAGCGGCGGCCTGATCATGCAGCGCAATAAGGTGCATCACGTCTACACCGGCGAACGTGTCGCCAGGGACCTCGGCGTCAGCGAAGCGCTCATCCAGGACCTTACCCTCGGTCTCGAGCCAGAGGACGGCGTCATCTGGGTGTACGGTGCCAACGATGACGACGGGATCTTGGCTTCACCGATGAAGGCATCGAAAAACTCTTCCTCGAAGAATATCAACGCGTCTCCCCATCGAAAGCTTGACCCCAGCACTCCGGTGCTCAGGTCCTCATGGCCACCAGATACGCACGTCTGCGGTCTTCACCGGATGCGTACCATCTACCGCGGGGGACGTCCCCTCAGCCCTCGCAGGCGCTGGCATGGCTTGCTCGAGCGCTCGTGGAAAGAGCTCTGGCGAGGCGGAATTCCCCGCCCGCAAGCTGGGCGGAGCGAGTTCCGGTGGCATCAGTGGCACCTCTTCGCTTGGCCCGCTGTGCTGCGCAGCGGCGTCCCCAATGGCACGAGCCTCCATGCCGACTGCGTCTTCCGGACGAGCAGCAAGGGCAATTTCGCGCCCGAGTGCGGCGTACGGCGGGAACTTCCGGAGATGAGCTAGTGCACTGATCCACCGGTTACCACTGGAGTCCAAATAGCGCCTGGCATCTTCATCCAGCGACCCCTCGTAAAGCCGAGCCGCAATCCCCGGCCTGTTGTTTTCATGCAGGTATCCACTGAAACGTAAAAGAGTAGATCCATAGACCTGAATGGTTTGGCGATTCGGCCCGGTCGCAGGCGCTCCCTTGTACTCTTTGATGAGAGCCGCTTTGTACTCTTTGATGAGCACGGCGTCGGCAGGGTCGGGATTCAGGACAGCGCGGCCCACCATTGGCACTCCGCCCGCCGACTCTCTGAGACGACGCAGTGCCACAGCCACAGTCGAGGAGCCACCACTGCTCTCGTACTCCTTGAGATCTTCATCCAGCGACTCCTCGTGAAGCCGAGCAGCAAATCCCGGCTTGTTATTTTTAAAGAGCCAACGACCAAAGCCGTAAAGAGAATTTACATGGCGCTTGACCGTGTACTCCCCGACCTTACCGGCATAGAGTGCTGACCGCAGCCCTTCGACAACGGTCGCATCGTTGGAATAAAGAGGACGCTTGTCGCGACCGGAGACCACTATTGGAGGATCTGGCTGCACCGCCGCCGGCACAGAACGAGCATGGTCACGCAACTCGGATGGTGCGGGGGGATTCAGATCAACCACTGACGAATCCGGCGCATGATGATGGCGCGCCGTTGAGTGACCCGGCTGCAGCACCGAGGCACCCAGCATCGACCCACTGCCTCCGGCGTACGGCGCCGCGGCGTGTTCTTGTCCGCTCCCTTGCATCATGGGCTGCGCTTCCCATGGCAATGCACCCACTTGATGGGTGGGGGCCTGCATCAGCACGCGAGCGCCTGAATTGCCGATCTCGCTCAGCTGCGGCTCAGTGGCAACGTCCTGCAGACGACTGTTCGGGGTCCTTTGCCTCTTCGCTGGTCTCAACTCCGCTGTATCATGCTCACGGTTGATGAGGACCTCCTCGCTTGGTAGCTGGTTGCTCCTGTCCTGTGCAGCGATCCGCTCGTCCGGCGCGCGCTGGTCGCCGTCGCGCCAGCTCAGGGGACGAAAGGACCCTGCGGGATCCGAGGCTTGGTGATGGGGCCCAGTTGGCACGAAAGACGATGCCAGAACAGCGTCGTCTTCATTAGCTTTCCCAGGGGGGAGATACTCTGGCCAACTGTATTCCTCCTGCGGCCCGCTGTGCTGCGCAGCGGCGTCCCCCTTGCTCTCAAGACTTTGAAATTTAAATGGGTCCCCGGGAGCAACGTCTGGCGCTGACTGGCCGAGCCGCTTGATCTGCTGGTGAAACGTCCCAACGGGGCTTTCCTTAACCGCGTCTCGGGCCTGTCGGTCCATGAGTTCAAAGTTTGTGAGATTATTTGCCGTTCCGAATGTATCGTCACCCCTGAGGCGGGTTTGTAGTGCCTGCCGATTGACGACGAGGTTGTTGAGGTTCAGGTCATCTGGCTGCGATTGCAATCGCCCAACCAGCGCCCGCGTGCCGTCCACCACGTAGATTCCGCAATCCACCCCGTTGCTCTGCTGGGCGATGCGGGGTACGCCCACGCGGGTCTCCAGGCTGGCGCCCAGATTTTCTGCGAGCTCTTTTGCAAGCGTGTCATTGCATCCGCTGACGGAGTCATAATGATAGGCAACCGGCCGTTCCCGGTCGCTGCGATCAACGAACAGCAGCGACCAATGTTTGCCGCGCTCCGCAAGAGTCTTACCGCCATCGCTCACTGGCACGAACAGGAAGTCGGCTGTGTCGTTACCGTTCTGATTATGGACGATGCGCTGGAATGCGCTTAGCTTGTCGCTCTCGGAGCCCAAGCGCAGATGATAATTGGCTACGAGGGGATCCACGAACCGCGTCCGGGCGGCGAGTTCTGGATTGTTCCCCTGCAACTCCTGCTCCAGGAGCTGGTAATCCCTGTGGATATGTTCGTCGCCTAGCCATTCCAATGCGCCGAGCACCCGCCCGTCTTTAGCTTTCCCAGGGGGCTTCTCTGGCCGACCCAATGCCTCCTGCGGCCCGCTGCGCTGCGCAGCGGCGTCCCCAATGGCACGAGCCTCCATGCCGACTGCGTCTTCCGGACGAGCAGCAAGGGCAATTTCGCGCCCGGGTGCGAACTTCCGGAGATGAGCTAGTGCACTGATCCTCCGGTTACCACCGGAGTTCACATAGCGCTTGGCATCTTCATCCAGCGACCCCTCGTGAAGCCGATCCGCAAATCCCGGCCTGTTATTATCAAAGAGCCAACGACCAAAGCCGAGAAGAGAATTTACATGGCGCTTGACCGTGCTCTCCAATGCTGACCTCAGCCCTTCGACAATGGTCGCATCGTTGGAATAGAGAGGACCCTTGTCGCGACCGGAGACCCCTATTGGAGGATCTGGCTGCACCGCCGGCGGCACAGAACGAGCATGGTCACGCAACTCGGACGGTGCGGGGGGATTCAGATCAACCACTGACGAATCCGGCGCATCATGATGGCGCGCCGTTGAGTGACCCGGCTGCAGCACCGAGGCACCCAGCATCGACCCACTGCCTCCGGCGTAGGGCGCCGCGGCGTGTTCTTGTCCGCTCCCTTGCACCATGAGTTGCGCCTCCCATGGCGATGTATCCACTTGAGGGCCGGGATCATGCACTGGTTCGTCCATTTGCTTTTGCAACCGAGCCCACCTTTCGGCCACCGCGGCCTCGCCAACCGCGGAGGGCGTCTCCTCAGCCCTGGCGAACGCTGGCCCGGCAGGCGCCGCCGGCACAGAACGAGCATGGTCACGCAACTCGAACGGTGCGGGGGGATTCAGATCAACCACTGACGAATCCGGCGCATGATGATGGCGCGCCGTTGAGTGACCCGGCTGCAGCACCGAGGCACCCAGCATCGACCCACTGCCTCCGGTATGCGGTGCCAGGTGCTCGCCACTGCCTCCGGCGTACGGCGCCGCGGCGTGTTCTTGTCCGCTCCCTTGCATCATGGGCTGCGCCTCCCATGGCAATGCACCCACTTGATGGGTGGGGGCCTGCATCAGCACGCGAGCGCCTGAATTGCCGGTCTCGCTCAGCTGCGGCTCAGTGGCAACGTCCTGCAGACGACTGTTCAGGGTCCTTTGCCTCTTCGCTGGTCTCAACTCCGCTGTATCATGCTCACGGTTGATGAGGACCTCCTCGCTTGGTAGCTGGTTGCTCCTGTCCTGTGCAGCGATCCGCTCGTCCAGCGCGCGCTGGTCGCCGTCGCGCCAGCTCAGGGGACGAAAGGACCCTGCGGGATCCGAGGCTTGGTGATGGTGCCCAGGCACGAAAGACGATGCCACAACAGCGTCGTCTTCATTAGCTTCCCCAAGGGGGAGATTCTCCGGCCAACTGAATGTCTCCTGCGGCCCGCTGCGCTGCGCAGCGGCGTCCCCCGTCCCAACGGGGCTTTCCTTAACCGCGTCTCGGGCGTGTCGGTCCATGAGTTCAAAGTTCGTGAGATAATTTGCCGTTCCAGATGTATCGTCACCCATGAGTCGGGCTTGTAGTGCCTGTCGATTGACGACGAGGTTGTTGAGGTTCAGGTCATCTGGCTGCCATCTTTGCAATCGCCCAACCAGCGCACGCGTGCCGTCCACCACGTAGACTCCGCAATCCCACCTGTTGCTCTGCTGGGCCATGCGGGGTGAGTCCAGGCGGGCGCCCAGCCTTTTTGCGAACTCTTTTGCAAGCTCTTTATTGTATTCCCCGGCGGAGTCATAATGATGGGCAACCGGCCGTGCCCGGTCGCGGCGATCAACGAATAGCAGCGACCAATGGGTGCCGCGCTCCTCACGAGTCGTACCGGCATCGCTCACTGGCACGAACAGGAAGTCGGCTGTGTCGTTACCGTTCTGATTATGGACGATGCGCTGGAATGCGCTTAGCCTGTCGCTCTCGGAGCCGAAGCGCAGATGAGAATGGGCTACGAGGGGATCCACGAACCGCGTCCGGGCGGCGAGTTCTGGATTGTTCCCCTGCAACTCCTGCTCCAGGAGCTGGTAATCCCTCTGGATATGTTGGTCGCCTAGCAATTGCAATGCGCCGAGCACCCGCCCGTCTTCATTAGCTTTCCCAGGGAGCTTCTCTGGCCGACCCAATGCCTTGTGCGGCCCGCTATGCTGCGCAGCGGCGTCCCCAATGGCACGAGCCTCCATGCCGACTGCGTCTTCCGGACGAGCAGCAAGGGCAATTTCGCGCCTGAGTTCGGACTTCCGGAGATGAGCTAGTGCACTGATCCCACCGGAGTTCATATAGCGCTTGGCATCTTCATCCAGCGACCCCTCGTGAAGCCGAGCCGCAATCCCCGGCTTGTTGTTTTCAACCAGGTATTGACTAAAACGTCTAAGAGCAGATCCATAGGTCTGAATGGTAGCGGGATTCGGCTCGGTCGCAGACGCTGCCTTGTACTCTTTGATGAGAGCCGCTGTGTATTTTCTGATGAGCGCGGCGTCGGCAGGGTCGGGAGTCAGGACAGCGCGGCCCAGCACTGGCGCTCCGCCCGCCCACGTCTTGAGACGACCCACTGCTCTAGCCACGTCCGAGGGGCCACGCCTGCTCTCGTACTCCGAGGGGCCGACCCTGCTCTCGTACTCCTTGAGATCCTGATCCAGCGCGTCAAGCCGAGCAGCAAATCCCGGCCTGTTATTATCAAAGAGCCAACGACCGAAGCCGAGAAGAGAATTTACATGGCGCTTGACCGAGCGCTCCCCGACCTTACCGGCATAGAGTGCTGACCTCAGCCCTTCGACAACAGTCGCATCGTTGGAATAAAGAGGACGCTTGTCGTGACCGGAGACCACTATTGAAGGATCTGGCTGCACCGCCGCCGGCACAGAACGAGCATGGTCACGCAACTCGACCGGTGCGGGATTCAGATCAACCACTGACGAATCCGGTGCATGATGATGGCGCGCCGTTGAGTGACCCGGCTGCAGCACCGAGGCACCTAGCATCGACCCACTGCCTCCGGCGTACGGCGCCGCGGCGTGTTCTTGTCCGCTCCCTTGCATCATGGGCTGCGCTTCCCATGGGGCCGCGGCTTCGATGAGGCTCAGGTCTCCCTGAGACGGATGAGGATGGAACGGGTCTGGCAGAGCCGGAACGCCGGGGGCCGGAATTTGGGCAGCGGCTCGGCGCGCCTCGCCCAAGCGCTGCTCAAAGCCCGCTTGCCCGGCCTGTGCCGCTTGCTCTTGAGATGCCGGGGGCTGCACCTGCCGCCAAGCTGTTACATTGGATGGGTCAAATTTGTGCCGGTTCACGCTAGCCTCACGTCCACAGATCAGCTGAGCAACCTACTCGGGCATACTTACGAGAAGCTGACGAGGTCCGCGGTCCCGAAGCGGGTAGGCCTAATTTTCTGCGCGCCGATTGCGCTGGCGCGACGTAGCCCGGCCTTTTGCCAGCTCGGCAGCTACGGCTCGCAAAGAGCGTCGTAAGGCTTGCGGAGCCGCCCCTCAGCTCCCGTCGAGGAGCAATCCACAATTCACATATTGGAGATGGCTCGCTGGTTTACCGGTGTCGCTTTTACTTCCCGATTTCAAACAGGGAAAAGAGGTGTTGTTTAGGTTTTAGCGCTACGACAGCCCCGATTTTCCGCTAACGATTTCATTGGTCATTTGCCGAACCGATTACACAACCGAAAAGCAACTCCTTCCCCATCTCTCTCCGATGAAGCATGGTCCGCGGCACGTCGTGTAGCCCGCGAGCTGGATAAGATCCTCGATGGTGCGGGGCCCCGTCAGGCGCCGATCGAGCGGGCCGCCGCGGAGCTGCGCCCGCCAGATCTACAATCTGCTGGCGCGCTACCGCATCGACCGGACCGTGACGTCGCTGCTGCGCGACGGGGAGGGGACTCGGAAAAAGCGCCTTGACCAGGATATCGAGGAGATCATCGTGAAGACGCAGTGGCTCGTGCTGGAGGCTCCGCCGCTCGCTCCCGTCGTGGCCGAGGTCCGGGCTCGCTGCGAGGAGGCCGGCCTGGCCACTCCATCCTATCTCACCGTCGCGCGTCGCATACCCTCGCTGTTCAGCCCCGAGTAGATCGCGAGGAAAAGATCAGCGAACCCGAAGCATCCTTCAACGGCTCAAGGCGCGGCCGGGTTACATCCATGCCACGCACCCGCTGGATGTCTGCCAGATCGATCACACACCCACCGACATCAACTTCGTTGAGGTCGTCGACGGTGGTGGAACCTTCATCGGCCGCGCATATCTTACGATCGTTAGCGACCTGGCCACGCGCTGCATTCTCGGCTTCTGCCTCACCCTTGAGAAGCCATCGGCGCTGTCGGTCGCGCTCTGCCTCGCGCAGGCCATGTGTCCAAAGGAGGCATGGTTGGCCACGCATCCTGGTCGACGGCGCGCCACAACCAAAGCTTTTTGCCGGGCGATGGTGACGACCACTTCGTTCAGGTACCAGACATCATTCCGGCACGGCGGCTTGCGGCGCAAGCAGCGAGCGCAGTCCGGCCCGAACTTGATGCCCCAACGGCGACTTGTCTCATACGAAACCACGATGCCGCGTTCCAGCAGCATTTCCTCAACCAGGCGCAGGCTCAGCGGAAACCGGAAATAAAGCCAGACCGCGTGGGCGATAATAGGCGGCGGAAATCGGGGGGCGTGTAGCTGACGGCGGGCGTATTCATGCCCCCCGGCGTCCATGTCGCAAATCTTGACGATTGCTTTGTGTGTCAAGCCGCCGCAGGTCCCAACGCGTTCATATGCAGACATTGTGAAAATCGCCCTATTCCGCCTTTTTTTTACCGCCCCTTAAGTCCCCCGCTCGCATGCTTGTCGATGCCATTGAACTCATAGCCATCGGGCAAGGATTTTGGAAAATATGTTTCCGCTCGCAGCAGAAAACGTGAGAGTCGCTGTAGGCCTAACGTTAAGGGGAGAGAGCGGTTTGAATTGGACGAAATGTGTACCGGAGTACCGAGTCATGAAGCCCCGAGGTAGTCTGGTCCGACTGAAGCAATTTCAGGTGAATGAGAAGCGGCGACAGTTGCACCAGCTAGACATAATGATTGCCGATTTCGAACGCATGGCGCGAGAACTGGACTTCCAGATAAACGCCGAGGAAACGAAGGCCGGCATCTCCGATGTCAATCATTTCGCTTATCCGACGTTCGCCAAGGCCGCTCGCCTACGTCGTGACAACGTCAAGAATTCGCAATCGGACCTTCTGCGGCAGAGAACCGCAGCCGAGCCATGCCTCGCCGAGGCTGAAGCAGAGCTCTCCAAGGCGCAAATGCTAGAATCGCGCAGCGGCAGAGGCCACGACCTCGAACCCGGCAACCGAAGCGCCATGATCGGCTGAGCCGGACGGCTTCAGCGCGCCTCAATTCGCGACACCGACTGGCCGTTGGCGCGCGAGAGGCGTGCGGGCAGTGTAAAGATATCAGCGGTTAATGCAGCGATAGCTGGCCGGGACGGCTGTCATGCTGCGGCGACATACGCGATTTTGTTCCAGATTTGCATAGCGGCGTTACGCAGGTATTGGGAGAAAGTGGAACTGGTTGGCAATCGGATCATCGGTGGAGACGAACCGCTGCCGGCGGATCGGCGCCTGGCGGCAAGCCTGGCGCTTTCGGCGGCGGTAACGGCAAAGCAGGCTGGCCGCGTCGAGGATGAAGCGCCTGCGCGATGCCGTTCTGCTCACGGCCGGGAGACGGGGTCGGCCCCGCCGGCCGGATGCTGCTCGCTTGGCGCGGCACCGTAAAGTCAACCGACAGCTTATGAAGATGTGCGTACATTGGGCCATGTCAGAAGTTGCTCGTGGTCCGCTCTATGGTCGCCACGGCTTTCCCCCGAGATCATTGCGCACGCGGTATGGCTCTACTTTCGCTTTCCGCTCAGCCTGCGCATGGTTGAGGGCATGCTGGCGGCCCGCGGCATCATCGTCACGCATCAGACCGTTCGAAGCTGCGCGGAGAAATTCGGACGGAATTTCGCCCGAGAGATCAAGCGACGGTCAGCCGGCTGCATGGGCGACAAATGGCATCTCGACGAATGTGTGGCTATCAGTGGCAAGAAGCAGTGGCTCTGGCGTGCCGTCGATCAGGACGGCTTCGTCCTCGAAGTGCTGGTACAAAGCCGCCGAAATGCCAAGGCGGCAAAGCGTCTGATGCACAGGTTGAAGGCTCAAGGGCAGAAACCACGGATCATGATCACCGACAAGCTCCGATCCTATGATGCCGCCATGCGCGACCTCATGCCCGGCGTCGAACACCGGTCGCACACAGGCCTGAATAATCGAGCGGAAAATTCGCACCAGCCCACCCGACGACGCGAAAGGATTATGAAACGCTTCAAGTCGGCACGCCAGCTTCAGCGGTTCGTTTCCATCCATGATCCGATTGCCGACCTGCTCCACTTTCCCTGCAATGCGCTGTCATCGGCTCAACATCGAGACCTGCGTAACGCCGCCATGCATTGTGTCGCTACAGCGTCACAGCCGTCCCGGCCAGCTATCGCTGCATCAAGCCGATGAAACTAACAGTGCCGGGCGCGCTGCTACCTGATTTTCCTTACCGCTCAATCAATCTGACAGCACCGATTCTTCTCAACCGCGGCATGCCCTAAATCGCCACCTGCGTGCCGATCTCGACCACACGTCCGGTCGGGATCTGGAAATACTCCGTCGCATCGGCCGCCGAGCGGGCGAGCCCGATGAACAGCTTGTCCTGCCACACCGGCATGCCCGAATTGGGCGAGGCTTTGAGCGAGCGCCTCGACAGGAAGAAGGATGTCGTCATGATGTCAAACTTCCAGCCTTGCTTGCGGCAGGTCGCCAGCGCGCCCGGAATGTTGGGCTGCTCCATATAGCCGAAGGTCAGCGTCACCCGCATGAACAACTCGTTGACTGTCTCCATCTTGACCCGTTCGCTGTCGGGCACCAGCGGCTGCGGTGCGGTGACCACCGACAGAATGACGTTCTGCTCGTGCAGCACCTTGTAGTGCTTCAGGCTGTGCATCAGCGCTGTCGGCGCGCTTTGCGGATCGCTGGTCAGGAACACGGCGGTGCCGGACACCAGCTGCGGCTTCTTCTTCAACAGATTGCCGGCGAGGAAATCGAGCGGGATTTCGTTGCGGCGGGTCTTGTCGAACAGATAGCGGCTGCCGCGTATCCAGGTCCACATCGCCAGAACGATGGTGAAGGCCACCGCAAGCGACGCCCAGCCACCCTCGAACACCTTGACGATGTTGGAGGCAAAGAAGCCGATGTCGATGAACGCGAACACCGCCGTCATCGCCACCGCCACCCACAGGCGCCATTTCCAAATGCGCGTCATGACGACGAACAGCAGCACCGTCGTCACCAGCATGTTGCCGGTCACCGAGATGCCATAGGCGGAGGCCAGCTTGCTCGATTCGCCGAAACCGACGACCAGCAACATCACCGCCAACGCCAGCAAAACATTGACGCGCGGCATGTAGATCTGGCCCGACTGCCGTTCCGACGTGTGCAGAATTTCGAGACGCGGCAGCATATTGAGCTGCACCGCCTGCCGGGTCAGCGAGAAGGCGCCGGAGATCACCGCCTGGCTGGCGATAACCGTCGCGGCGGTTGCCAGCACCACCATCGGGATCAGCGTCCAGCCTTCGTTCATCTCAAAGAAAGGATGGCCGACGACGCCGTTCTTGGCCAGCACGAAGGCACCCTGCCCGGCATAGTTCAGCAGCAGGCAGGGAAACACGATCCACAGCCAGGCGACCACGATGGGCTTGCATCCGAAATGGCCGAGATCGGCATAGAGCGCTTCTGCGCCGGTGACGGCAAGGAAGATGGCGCCGATGGTGACGAAAGCGACGTCGGGCGAATTGATCAGGAAGGCGACAATGTAATGCGGGCTGATCGCCCACAGGATTTCCGGGTCGGCGATGATCTGGTTGAGACCGGAAAGGCCGATCGCCAGGAACCACACCGCCGTCACGGGACCGAAGACTAATCCCACCCCACCCGTGCCAAAGCGCTGCACCGCGAACACCATGGCGAGGATGACCAGGGTCAGCGGCACCACATAAGGCTGGAAAGCAGGCGTGACGACGTTCATGCCTTCGACGGCCGAAAGCACCGAAATCGCGGGCGTGATGACCGCGTCGCCGAAAAACAGCGAGGCGCCGACGATGCCGATGCCCAGGATCACCGCCGACCGCTTGGGGAAACTGCCGCGCGCTAGCGCCATTAGCGACAGCACGCCGCCCTCGCCGCCGTTATCGGCGCGCAGCACGAACATGATGTACTTGATGGTGACGATAATAGTCAGCGACCAGATGATCAGCGACAGCACGCCGAGGATATCGCCGCGCTCGGCGACATTGCCGCCCGACGACGCCACCAGCGCCTCACGGAACGCGTAGATCGGGCTGGTGCCAATGTCGCCATAGACAACGCCGAGCGCGCCTAGCATCAGCACCTTGGGGCTTTGCTGTTCGATTGCCGGATGGCTCGACTGTTCGACGGGTTCTGCCTCGCTACCAGTATTGGTAAGGACCATGGACGACACTCCGATAAGGGGCGGCCCTCTACCTTTGCTGCACTGCAATATCAAGTGCCGCAACGTAATGGCTCCGTATGCGGACCGCATTTGTTGCCGCACCGGCGGATTGTCTCATACGAAACCACGATCCCGCTCCCGGGCCATTTCCTCGACGAGACACAGGCTCAAGGGGAACCTGATGGAGGGCCAGACCGGATCAGCGATGATCTGCGGCAGGAAACGATGGCGCTGCTTGTAGCTGACGGCATATCTTTCTACTGTGTGTGTCTGCCAGACGAGTGGGCGGGCACGGAAGTGGTCGCGCTCTACTGCCAGACATGCTCGTCGAACCTGATGAAAACCTGACTTGTACACCCAGCCCAAACAGGTGCGAGGGATCGGTCTATTACCAAAGGCTCTGAGGGCTGATGGTAGTGTGCTGAGAGTTCTGCAAATTCGCTGAGAGAGGGCGGTCATGGCAGGCTGGTGATGTTCAACGTCACCGATTCCCTGGAAGGAACGCCACCATGACCAAGACAGAAGGTAAATCGACCAGCGCTGCCCTCAAGACATTCTGCTTTCGAACCCGGAGGGGCTGCACGAAGTGATCCGTGCGGTAATGCAGGAGGTTCTCGAGGCCGAGATGGAGGAGGCGCTGGGTGCTTCGAAGGGCGAACGCACGCCTGAGCGCCTTGGGTATCGCTCGGGTTACTACGGCCGCACCGCACCTCAAGTCCACCAACATGCTTGAACGGCTCAACGAGGAAATCCGCCGGCGCACCTTTGTCGTGCGCATCTTCCCGAACGCCGAAAGCTGCCTGCGCCTGGTCAGGGCGCTGGCCGTCGAAACCAACGAAAACTGGATGGAGGCCAACCGCTATATTGAGGGCATCATCCGCGGCAAGCCGATCCGCACCACGGTGAGCGACAAGGCCGCACCTTGCCCTCTCGATCATATGCTGTGGGTCTCCGACTTCACCTACGTCGCGACCTGGACGGGCTCCGTCTATGTCGCCTTTGTCATCGACACCTATGCGCGAAGGATCGTCGGCTGGCGGGTGAGCCGGACGGCGCATGCCAGCTTCGTTCTGGACGCTCTGGAACAGGCTCTCCATGATCGGCGGCCCGCGCAGGGGGGGCAGGCTCATCCATCACAGCGATAGAGGCAGCCAAGGCGGATTCAACCGGTCGTCGCAACACCGGCATCATACTGTCCCCCAAGGAGCTGGTCGAGGACTTCGGCAGGTGTTTTACAGCCGAGCGTTTTGCGCGGTCTTGTGTTGATAGCATGGGCGACTGCGTCCAGTTCCCGGGCTGTGTGCCGACTGAGATCCGTGCCCTTTGGAAAGTACTGTCTCAGCAAGCCGTTGGTGTTCGTTGGAGCCTCGCTGCCACGGGCTTGGGGATCGCAGAAGTAAATCTCGAGCCCGGTGTCGATGCGCAGGTCGGCGTGCTGCGCCATTTCCGCTCCCTGGTCCCAAGTCAGCGACTGACGCAGTTGCTCGGGAAGTTTATCCATGGATCGGGCTATGGCTCTGCGGACTGCTTCAGCGCCGTGGCCGGCAAGTGGTGGACCGTTCTTGATGCGCAGGCGCTGCTGATAGCCATGCATGCGCGGCAGGTGAAGCAGCATTGTGAAGCGTGAACTTCGTTCCACGAACGTGCCGATCGCCGAGCTTCCGAAAGGATGAGGTCGCCTTCCCAATGTCCGGGGACAGCCCGATCGGCAATTTCGGCCGGACGGTCGCTTATGATAACGGCGTCTCCAATGAAGGACTTGTTGCGCACTCGGGCCCGTTCGCGCGGTACGCGCAACGCTCGGCCTGAACGCAGACATGCGGTCAGTTCTCGGCGCAATGCTCCGCGTCCTTGAATGTACAAGGACTGATAGATCGTCTCGTGGCTGATCCGCATGGTTTGATCCTCTGGATAATCGATCTGAAGACCGATTTAGCGATCTGCTCGGGGCTCCAGGGCTGCCGACCACCTCCGGCTCTGCCGGTGAACAGCCCTCCGCATTTTCCATACCCACCTTGGGGCCCTCGAATGAGGCGCCATGCGGGTTGGTGACTTTGCTGGCCATTCACGCAGAGCCGGATTGACCGCCAGCTTGCCAGGAGGCCGCCGGGACGCACGATCGGCGTGCCATCGGGCGGCACTGGCCCGGTAATCCAGATTGCCGCTGCGCGTCGCGGCATTGCGCCTGACCTCCCGCGAGATTGTGCTCGGCGGCCGACCTAGCTTAGCGCAATGGCCCGGATGCCGATTCCCCGGCAAGCTCAAGCGCAATATCCTCGCGCTCCCGAAAGAAGGATATCGCCCCGAAGGCGGCTTCGCCCACGCGCCAAATGCATTGGCGGCATCCCTCCTGCACTCCGAAACCAGCGCGGACCAAGAGGCGTTGATATACCGGCAGCCAGTGCGGCCTCCTCGTTCGAACGTCCCAAGGCAATAGCTTGCCAGAACCGGAAGCGATTCTCACGCTGTCAGGCAGGCGGACGCCCGGGCGAATCTAGCTTCTTTCGAGTGCACCGATCTGAAGCGCGTTGGTGAACCGTCATTGCAACCTCCAATCCCTTGGTGTTGCGACGACCGGTTGAATCCGCCCAATAGTCAGCATTCGATACACCGAGCGCTTGGCGGAGGCCGGCGTCGAACCCTCGGTGGGCAGTGTCGGTGCGACTCTTTCGATAATGCTCTCGCCGAAACGATGAACGGTCTTTACAAGGCCGAGGTGATCCATCGACGCGGACCCTGGCGCTCATTCGAGGCCGTCGAGTTCGCCACGCTCGAATGGGTCGACTGCTTCAACAATCGCCGGCTGCTGGAGCCCATCGGCAACATCCCGCCGGCCGAAGCCGAGGAACGCTACTACGCCATGTTGGATGAACCAGCCATAGCCGCGTGACTCAAACGAAACGGCCTCCGAAAAGCCCGGGGCGGTTCACATCGCATTTGATGCCAACTTCATCGTATTTTCTTCGTCTTAGACGGGCTCTTGGCAGACCCACAGAGCTGGGAACCCTTTGCCATACTACAACTGTAACATCATATCGGTTTAGCAGGTCAAGCTTCGGTGGTACCCTCATTGGGTAGAATAACTACTTTGGAGGCGAGCAATGGATCGCGATAGCAAACGGGCACGCGCAGCTGCAAGATCATCTCAAGGCGTGGGGAGCAGTAGCCTCCGTGACGTTCCAGAGGGGCCATTGAGCGATGTTGCAGAACGGCTGGTAACCGCTAACCCGCGCGATACAGCGCGAAATCTTGG
The DNA here is from genome assembly GCF_040319125.1 of Mesorhizobium sp. M0938. Lineage (NCBI taxonomy): Bacteria > Pseudomonadati > Pseudomonadota > Alphaproteobacteria > Hyphomicrobiales > Phyllobacteriaceae > Mesorhizobium > Mesorhizobium sp. M0938. The sequence continues at coordinate 16,579 of NZ_JAMYNS010000032.1, forward strand.
GGGCTTCAAAGGCCTCGGGACGCACGAGCGAACAGCCGTTCGGGGCACTCAAGCCGGGCCAGAAACTGACCTCGCGAGATTTGAAAGGCGGGCCAATCAGCTTGGACGATCAGCCATCGATCTGGCCGAGAAATTAACAGCCGGATTGGGGTACACCCCGGATGACGTAGCGTTGCAGCAAGTCAGAGCGGTCAGTAATGTATGCCATTACCTAACGCCAGGGATGCAAGATGCTATTGTTAATCGCATTGGCAACATGGAGCCGTCGTCGCAAGCTCTCGGAGCTCTTTACGTTGCGCCACACTTCAGTAAGTTTAATGACGAAAATAAATCTCGCATTCTTGATCAGGCCATTGGATTGGCTTCTGATCCGGATGTCAATGTCAAGTTGACAGCATCCAATGCTATTCTCAACGCGTATCACCAGTTCGACGCAAATCAACAGGCCCAAGCTCACTCAGTTCCCGGCATGCAACACATCTTGCCGCACATGCCGCCGCCGCAGCATGCAGCAGAGGAACGGAGTGCGAATCTGGACGGCCACATAGCAGGTATTGAGGCTGCAGTCCGTGATACAGTAAGCCCGCAAACCTCCTATGAACAGCTGCAGCGGGGTGCTCAAGTCGGGCAGTCCATAAGCCACACCTACAATCACGCCCGAGAGGACCTAATGGAGGCCACCAGAAGCAGAGATCGCTCCGGCCGTTGAGGTCTCGGCCATGGTACAGTGACGCTTTCTCTCCCGAATTCCGTTTACGGCCTTGCCGTTTCCAATTCGCTGGCCGTTGAGGTGCCTGCTTAGTGTAACTTTCAAAAACCACGTCTGCCGGGTGATGCGCTGCAAGCATCGCACCACCCGCTGCGGCATCGATCTGTCGAGCGGCGACATCGCGCGACGCCGGTTCGGTCTCTGAAGCACGCGCAGCATTAGCTACGGCTAATCCGGCAATGGAACAATGCTTTCAACAAAAACGACGCCCCCCAACTTGGCCATTAGCATCGCGTGCTCACTCGCCGTGGGCTTCTGTGCGGCAAGTCTTTACGCAACCTTCCGCCACGGCGGTAGCGGCGAGGCTCTGATGGCGTTTGATGTCCGTGCCTTTTGGTTTGAGACGCCCTTCTATTTGGGTTTCGCAACCCCCGTTTTCTATCGGGGCGCGGCTATCGTGCTCTCGACGTCCGCGGTCGTCTTGCTGATTCAGCAGATCGTATTGCGCCGCAAGCTCGAACACCACGGGACGGCTCGTTGGGCTCGCGTGGATGAAATGCGACGCACGGGATATCTGCGACGATACCGCGGCGTGACAGGGCCGGTGTTTGGGAAGACAAGTGGCCCTTTCTGGCCTGGCTACTACCTGACCAATGGCGAGCAGCCTCACAGCCTCATCGTTGCACCGACCCGCGCTGGCAAGGGCGTCGGCATAGTCATTCCAACGCTACTTACATTCAAAGGCTCGGTGATAGCTCTGGACGTCAAGGGGGAGCTCTTTGAGCTCACCTCGAGGGCGCGCAAAGCCGCAGGTGACGACGTGTTTAAATTCGCGCCGCTGGATTCGGAGCGGCGCACAAACTGCTACAATCCGCTGTTGGATCTTATAGCGTTGCCTCCACAGCAGCAATTCACCGAAGCCCGCCGCTTGGCCGCAAACCTGATTACGGCCAAGGGGGAGGGCGCGGAAGGTTTCGTCAGCGGCGCGCGAGATATCTTTGTCGCGGGAATCCTTGCCTGCATCGAGCGGGGCACGCCAACAATCGGCGCCGTCTATGACCTCTTCGCCCAGCCGGGGGAGAAGTTTAAGCTCTTCGCGCGACTCGCCATGGAGACCCAGAACAAAGAGGCACAACGCATCTTCGACGACATGGCGGGGAACGATACGAAAATCCTAACCTCCTACACTTCCGTGCTCGGCGATGGCGGGCTCAACCTGTGGGCGGATCCCGCTGTAAAGGCGGCCACAAGTCGCTCGGACTTTTCGGTCTATGATCTTCGCCGTCGCAGAACGTGCATCTATCTTTGCGTTGGTCCGAACGACCTTGAGGTGATCGCGCCTTTGATACGTTTGTTTTTTCAGCAAATCGTTTCAATTCTGCAGCGGTCGCTGGCCCGTCGGGATGAAAAGCACGAGGTTCTCTTCCTGCTCGATGAGTTCAAGCACTTGGGTAAGCTGGAGGCGATCGAGACCGCAATCACGACTATCGCGGGCTACAAGGGGCGTTTCATGCTCATCATCCAAAGCCTTTCGGCACTGACGGGGGCTTATGGAGAGGCTGGCAAGCAGAATTTTCTCAGCAATACCGGACTGCAAGTGTTCATGGCCACGGCTGATGACGAGACTCCGAACTACATTTCCAAGGCCATCGGTGAATACACGTTTGAAGCCAAATCGATTTCCCACAGCCAGGCGCGAACGTTCGACTGGAACATTCAGAATTCGCATCAAGGTGCACCGCTATTGCGTCCCGAACAGGTTCGGCTGCTCGATGACGACTACGAGATTGTTCTTATCAAAGGTCTGCCACCATTAAAATTGAGGAAGGTGCGTTATTTCTCGGATCGCATTCTGAAACGCATCTTTGAAAGCCAGACAGGCGCCCTCCCGGAGCCGGCGCCCTTGACGGGAGCAGAGGAGGCGCTCTCCGGAGAATCTCAACTCGATGACCCGCTGTGTGAATTGGCGCAGGACTTTGACGATACAGTTTGATGTGAGGCTAGTGTGGACCCGCGAAAAAATCCATCCCGTGTAACAGCTTTGTCGCAGGTGCAGGACGCCGGCTTGGAAGAGGGGCAAGCGGGCCAAGCCCGGCGAGTGGGCTTTGAGCAGCACGTGTCCGAGGCGCTCCGGCCGCTGTTCGATGGTCGAGCTGACGAGCCGCCAACCAATCCAGAGGAGCTTCTGCGACTGGAACAGGGTTTCGCGAGGTGCTTCAGCGAGGGCAGGATCATCAAGCCGCCTCGTCTTTTTTCAGCAACCCAGGGATGCCCGCTGGACGGGATGACCTCAACAGAAGCGTGTCGGAGGCTTTCGCAAGCTCTCGGACGCCGGAGTTCGGGCCGCCGCCCCAGTCTTGGCTGCCAGCGAACAGCAGATCCGCCCCTCGCCGGATGCGCTTGACCAGGGCAACCACCTGCCACCCGAGTGAGTCGTCCCAACAATGAACATTCCACAGCGCTGTTATGGCCAGCGGAGACGCAGAGGGCCCTGAATACGCCGCAAGCCGTCGCCGTTCAGCAGCAGCTGAGCGAAATCGGCAATTCAGACGGCAGCGTGCCTATGCAGAGAGGCGCTGATGCGATCTCCGGACCGGTAGCTCTCGCCGTAATTGATCAGGCTGGTACTGTTGGAAGGCTTGATCAGCCTCGTCACCCCAATCTCCAGCATAGCTCACTGTCACGCGGCCAACGTGCCTCCGTAGCTAACATCTACGTCAGCGTTGAAGAAGTACCCTGCGCCACGGGATGTTTTGACCAGGCGAGGGTTGGCCGCATCAGCCTCCAGCTTTCGGCGCAAGCGCATGATTAGGACATCGATACTTCGATCGTACACCTCTTCTCCACGCACACGGCTCGCGAGCAAAAGCCGTTCTCTCGATAGCACGTTGCGGGGGTTCTCCAGAAATGCGATCAAGAGATTGAACTCACATGCGGTAAGCTTGACCTCGCCACGCTCCGCACAGATCAGTCGCCGCTGCTTCACGCTGAGCTTCCAGGCCCCAAAGCGAAATGAGCGCTGCTCTCTGGTTCGCGGACTAGAAATGCGCTGGCGTAGCGCTACTCGAATGCGGGCCAAGAATTCGCGCATCCCGAAAGGCTTGGGTATGAAATCGGTTGCGCCGAGCTCCAGTGCAACCACTTTTTCCGCCTCATCAAGCCGGTCGCCGCTGATCACTATGATAGGAACATCCGATTTTGTCGCCAGATTGCGGACGATCGCAAGTCCATCCTCCCGGCCTAGGTTAAGGTCAATAACCACGAGATCGACTGGCTCACGTGAAAGAACATAGTCAAACTGCTTGCTATCGTGGACTGCGGTTACCTTCAGGGCATGCATCGTGAGATACTCGGCGATGAGGCGCCGCATTGCGGCATCATCGTCAATGACAAGAACATGTTTCAACGGCACACCTTCAATCTTGAATCCCCTTGTCTAAACCTGTTGCCGAGCAACCCTGGGGCGCCGACCCAGAACAGCTGCACCTTGATCACCGTTGCGTGCGGCCAATGTGAGGCCGTGCTCGTCCTGGTCTTTTCATCCCCAGCGAATTGACCGCACCAAGGCAGCCCGTGGCCACCAGACAGGTTCAAGCGCCGACATGACCCTGCCGTGTGGTCCTTCGCTTTTTCGCTTCGAGCTCCCCCGTTGGTGCAGGCCTGCGAATATCACTCGAGTTCGACCTCATGGAGGCCAAGTTTCCTGCTATGCCCTTGCATCCTGGTCATCCTGGAGTTTGCGGACCTGGATCATCTCGATATCCTCCGGCTCGTGGATCCAGCTCGGACATGGTTGAGCAGCGCGGCGTTTGGCTTGATCGGAGAGGCGGTCGGCGGAAGAAGACCGTGATTCGCTGCAGCGGCCTTGTGCCAAATAGTATGGCTCCTGCCAAGCCGGCTTCGTCCAAGGTGGCCGGCGGCCTCAAATGCTGTTCGGGCGACCGGCAGGTCGCCGGTTGCGGTGAACGTCCGGGCTAACATTTCTCAGTTACTGCAACTCCTCCATCTTGAGCGTGTCACTATGCTTGTCCATTGCGCCGTCGGACTCCGTCAATGACGTGCGGTTTTCTGCCGATGGGACTGTGCATGATCCTCCCTTTGGCGGCGGCGGCGGCCGAACAGCTGAACCAGGCTCGCACCAGGATGGGCTGCGCCGCCACGTCTTCCCAGTTGACCCTCTCCCCTGCGGATTTGCGCCTTCGAGCCAGCTTCGCGGACGAGCTCGCGTCTCAAGCAATGATCTGAGTGTGCAGGGCCGCGCATGGCTGCTCTTTGAGGACCGGCAGCATACCGGCAAAGTTGGGCTGCTTTATCGCCTTCGTCGATTCCCCACGGTGATCCCGAGCCTGAACAAACCCGCCAAGCTCCCCATTTTGTCCTTGGCTTGGCGCTGACAGAAGTACCATCCATGGCGCCGAAGTCGCGGCCCACACTCCAGGAGCAACGGACGGCCGGGACGAGCAATCCTGCACAGGAGTCATTGAACCAAGATGCTCCGGATGTCGCTGGCTGATCGGGCCCGCGCCACCCACGCATGCGCAAGATGCTCACCCACGCTGAGACGAACACGGTCTTTGCTTCAGTTGAAACCGAAAAGCTGAACTTGAACATCACACAGTAACAAACCTCCCCGATAAGCGCGTGCCGGACAGGGCCAGAACCCGTCCGGCGGCTTGGAAAGGTAGGTGATAGGGAATGTTTATTGCAGCTTGGGCGCTGGCCATCGTCCTGTTGACATCCATGTCACTCCCAGCCGAGCCCGCGCCACTCTCTCCGCGTGAGTTCCGCAGCCTGTCGCGCAAATGCGCTCCCTGGGTTGCGCCGTCCACCCTGGCCGCGATTGCCAAGATTGAAAGTGGCTTTGACACGCTGGTGGCTCATGACAACACCACAGGTGAACAGCTTCGCTGGATAGACCACCTGGAAGCCACGCGGGGCATCAAGCAACGCCTCGAAGCACAACATTCTGTCGATGTTGGATTGATGCAGATAAACAGCAAGAACTTTGCCATGCTCAATCTTACGCCGGAAAGGGCTTTCGAGCCCTGCGCCTCGCTTTCGGCTGCCGCCCACTTGCTTGAAAGCCGGTATGCCGGCGGCACCACTGCTGTGGCACAGCAACTGGCGCTTCGCCGTGCCATCTCGGCCTATAACACGGGCGACGTCACGCGTGGCTTCGCCAACGGTTATGTACGCAAGGTCGAGTCGGCCGCAAAGGACATCTCAAGTCTCCTTGAGCGAACGCTGGAGCCGACTGCTCGAGATGTGCCGCACCTTGAGGCACCCGGTCGGAAAGCCGTGCCGCCTCTGCTCCAGCAGAGCCAACAGGCCAATAGAAAGAAGCAGCCCAACCAAGATTCTTGGGACATCTGGGGGTCGTATCAGCCAGACCGCTCCGGGGCCGATCCCTCCGGTCCGACAGGCAGCCAGGCTGCGAAAGCACGGGAACCCGCGAACCCGAACAAACTCGTATTCGATTGAAACATGGAGATGCAATGATGACGCCACTCAAGATACTTCGTGCGCTTAAAACGCGTGTTCCTTCGCCTTTTTCCATGCTGCGCATGGCGGCTGAATATGTACCGGCTGCTGCTGCAGGCGCGGCGTGGACGGTCTTCTACAGCGGGCCAGCCGCGGCTCAGGTGACCGGAGGGACGGATCCTGCCAAGATGGTCCAGAATATCTGCACGTTCATACTTGGCCCCTTTGGACAATCACTGGCCGTGCTCGGGCTCGTAGCCATCGGTATCTCTTGGATGTTCGGTCGTGCTTCACTTGGCCTGGTTGCGGGTGTCGTTGGAGGGATCGTCATCATGTTCGGGGCCAGCTTCCTGGGCAAGGCGCTCATAGGCGGTGGCTGATGAGCGACCGGTTGGAAGTGAGCACCCTCTATGTGGCGGCGACGCGCCCCGCACTGTTTCTGGGGGTGCCGCTGACGCTGGCCGGATTGCTCATGATGTTGGCTGGGCTTGTTATCATTATCCTTCAGAACCCGCTCTACGAAATCGTTCTCGCGCCACTCTGGTTCGGAGCACGGCTGGTTGTTGAGCGTGACTATAACGCGGCAAGCGTCGTGCTGCTCTATTTGCAGACGGCCGGCAGAAGCGTGGACGGGCCGGTCTGGGGAGGCGCAAGCGTCAGCGCCAATCCGATCAGAGTGCCGAAACGCGGAAGAGGAATGGTGTAATGTTCGGCGCCAGCGGCCGGACCGAGAGGTCTGGCGAGATCTACCTTCCGTATGTTGGTCACGCAAGCGATCAGGTTGTCCTTCTGGAAGACGGATCGATCATGGCCATGGCACATGTGAACGGTGTGCCCTTTGATTTGGAAGACGCTGAGATGCGCAACTCGCGCTGCCGCGCGTTCAACACTCTCTTGCGCAACATCGCCGATGACAATGTCTCGATATACGCTCATCTTGTGAGACACAACGATGTGCCGGCGCCGGCGCCGCGCCAGTTTCAAAGTGCATTCGCTGTCAGTCTGAGCGAGGCCTACGAGCGTCGTGTGCTGTCGGGAAAGCTCTTTCGCAACGATCACTTCCTCACTTTGATCGTGTCCCCCCGCACCGCAATCGGCAAGATCGGCTTGCGGATTGCCAAGTCCCGCAGACGGAATGAGCACGATCTAGCCACCCAAATGCGGAGCCTGGAAGACCTCTGGCACATCATTGCTGGCGCACTCGGCGGTTACGGTCTGCGCCGGTTGGGCATTCGTGAGAAAGGCAACGTGCTCTTCACGGAAATCGGCGAGGCGCTTCGGCTCATGATGACTTGCCGGTTTCTTCCGGTTCCGATGGTTACCGGCTCGCTTGGCGCCTCGATCTACACTGACCAGGTCATCTGCGGGAAGCGGGCGCTTGAGATTCGAAGGCCCGGGGATAGCTCCGTCGGATCATTATTTTCGTTCCGTGAATATCCGGCGACGACGCGGCCCGGCATGCTAAATTCCTTGCTGTCCGCCAACTTCCCGCTTGTCCTGAGCCAGAGCTTTTCCTTCCTCACTCGCCCACAAGCTCATGCCAAACTAAGCCTTAAGTCCAGCCAGATGACGAGTGCCGGCGACAAGGCCCTCACCCAGATCAATGAACTTGCCGAGGCAGAGGACGCACTGGCAAGCAACGAATTCGTGATGGGTTCGCATCATCTGAGCCTGTGCGTCTATGCCGACAGCCTCAATAGCCTTGCAGATCGCGCAGCAAGTGCCCGCGCACGGCTGGCCGACGCGGGCGCCGTTATCGTCCAAGAGGGCATCGGCATGGAGGCCGCATATTGGTCCCAACTTCCGGGGAACAACAGGTGGCGCACGCGCCCGGGGGCGATCACCTCACACAATTTTGCCGGGCTCGTCTCATTTGAGAACTTCCCAAGCGGTTCCAGTTCCGGCCACTGGGGCAATGCTGTTGCGCGCTTTCGCACAAACGGTGGAACTTCTTTCGATTACATCCCCCATGAGAATGACGTCGGCATGACGGCAATATTCGGGCCCGTTGGCAAAGGCAAGACGACGCTGATGACCTTTGTCCTCGCGATGCTTGAGCAAAGCCTGGTCGATCGCAATGGTGCGATCGTCTTCTTCGACAAGGATCGGGGTGGCGAACTGCTGGTGCGAGCCACGGGAGGGACATATCTTGCGTTGCGCAGAGGCGCTCCGAGCGGCTTGGCCCCTCTGCGTGGACTGGACAACACCTCCGCCTCTCGGGACTTTCTGCGCGAGTGGTTGATGGCCCTGATCGAGAGTGACGGCCGTGGTCCGATCTCGCCGGAGGAAAGCCGTCGGCTGGAACGCGGCATTGTTCGTCAGCTTTCGTTCGAACCCCCTATGCGCTCACTTGCGGGCCTGCGCGAGTTCCTATTGCACAGCCCCTCCGAGGGCGCAGGAGCACGGCTGCAGCGGTGGTGTAGAGGGGGGGCGCTTGGATGGGCCTTTGACGGCGACGTGGACGAAGTAAGGCTGGATGCCTCCATTACGGGCTTCGACATGACGCAGCTCCTGGAATATGAGGAGGTCTGTGCACCGGCCGCCGCATACCTTCTGCATCGAGTGGGCGCTATCGTCGATGGTCGTCGGTTCGTCATGAGCTGCGACGAATTTCGATTCTATCTACTCAACCCCCAATTCTCGGCCGTTATCGACAAGTTCTTGCTCACGGTCCGCAAAAACAACGGCATGTTGATACTCGCAACGCAGCAGCCTGAACACGTTCTGGAATCGCCTCTCGGAGCTAGTCTCGTTGCGCAATGTATGACGAAAATTTTCTACCCATCACCGACGGCGGACCGCTCTGCGTATGTCGATGGCTTGAAGTGCACTGCCCAGGAGTTCGAGGCAATCCGCCAGGGAATGGCAATCGGCAGCCGCAAGTTTTTGCTCAAGCGCGATAGCGGAAGTATTGTTTGCGAATTCGATCTTGGGCAGATGCGCGAGTACGTAGCCGTACTCTCGGGGCGGGCCAACACAGTGCGCTTTGCCGACCATCTTCGTAACCAGCACGGAGACGCCCCAAGTGGATGGCTCGACAAATTCATGGCCCGGTACCATGAAGTTCAAGACTGACGGAGGAATATTCATGAAAGTTGCCAAACTTGCAGTAACGACCCTTGCTGCTTCCCTTCTGCTTCACGGACAGGCCCGGTCGCAATGGATCGTCACCGACCCTGTAACAGAAACACAATCGACCTTAACAGCGATTTCCAATGCGGCGATCCTTGAGAGGTCAATCGAGACGCTCGCTACCACGATCGAAATGGTGACAATGCTAACGTCGTCATTCGCTGTCACGGGACTGCTAAGCTCACTGAACCAAGGAAATCACTACCCGTCGAGCAATAAGCTGGAGGAGCAGATGTTTGATGCTCGGGCGCCAGCTTCGATTATGGCCCGTAACATTGCGAAGGACCCAAATCGGATAGTCAACGGCACCGATTCAGAAGCGAAACTGTTACAGGGACAAATCGCCGGGGCCGCCAATGCCGCAGCTATTGCAGCCGACACTTTGGGCATGATGGACAAGCGCCTTAAGGATAACGCCGGCACGCTTGGTCAGCTTTCCCGCTCGGGAAATATTATGCAGGCCACCGTGACCAACGGTCTGGTCCTCAAGCAGATTCACGATGCGATGATCCAAAATGTCCAGGCCACGAGTCTGCTGACAATGGCCACTGCACAAGGGAGCCTTCACGCCGTGGAGGAGGCCGCTACGCAGCGTCGCGAACATCAGGACACCGCTAATATGTTTAGCATCCTCCCGTAAACCACACAGAATTCATCAGGCTAAGCTGCGCTGATCAGGGACACATCAGGCTCACGCCATGAATTTCAAAATTCCCGCGCCATTCACGACTATACACACGATCTTTCATGGGGCCTTCACGTCCGGGCTGCACAAAGTGCTTGAAAACGTCCAAGCGGCGGTCAGTGCGCCTCTGGTTGCGTGTGTCACGCTCTGGATAATAATCCAAGGCTGTCTGGTCATGCGTGGTCAAGTCGATGCGCGCGGGGGTATCTCGCGCGTAATCATGGTGTCGATTGTCGTCGCCCTTATCTTAGGGCAGGCCAACTATCAGCAGTACATTGAAGCGGTCTTCGACGACACGATTCCGAGGTTGGCTCACGACATCAGTGGCAGCGACTTGCCCTTCATTGGAATCCCCCAGAAGCTCGATCTCATGTTTGCTTCAAGCCAGTATGTCTTTCAGCTGATTGCTTCCGAAATTGGGCCTATGAACGGCCAGGACATACTTGCTTTCGAGGGAGCGCAATGGATTTTCTACGGCGCGCTGTGGACAGCGTTCGAGATCTACGATGCCGTTGGAATTCTGACGAAGGTGCTCTTGACGATCGGCCCCCTGGTCCTTGTAGGCTACCTTTTTGATCACACTCGAGACATAGCCACCAGATGGATCGGCCAACTGCTCTCGTACGGGCTGCTGCTTCTCCTCCTCAACATCGTTGCAACGATAGTAATCGCTGCCGAAGCAGTCTCGCTGGCAGCCATGCTTTTGATGATCAAATTCTCGGGCACGACAGCAGCCAAGATCATCGGGCTTTACGAGCTCGACATGCTTTTCCTAGCTGGTGACGCTCTGATCGTCGCGCTTCCGACGATCGCCAGCAGCATCGCCGGCGGCTCTTGGGGAGGTGCGAACCGACCTCTTAACAGCCTCAATCGCCACTTTGCCAAAACGGCGGGTGGTTAATCAATCGACAAGCTCGGTGCCAAAAACATGAAATATTGCCTACTTCTGTCAATCCTCGCTTTGGCCGCCTGCAAGACGAGCCATGGGCTTGCGACGTGCGCGGGTGCCCCATTCCAACTGAACGTGGGACAATGGGAAACCACCCCTGAGGATCTTCAGGTCGAATGCGCGGAAGAGCCAAAGTGAAATTTCCTGAACATGCCCTTCTGGTGGAGAGTGAAACGCTAGCCGCCCACTATAAGAAGGTGGAAGCGTTTCAAACGTCACGAGCGAAGTCTGCGCGGCGCCTGTCAAAGGCCCTGATCGCCTTTGCCGCAGCGGCGGTCCTAGGAAATGTTGCCCAGGCATTTACCATCGCTGCCATGGTCCCGTTGGCCAAGCTCGTACCTGTGTTCCTCTGGGTCCGGCCGGATGGGACCGTCGACAGCGAAGTGTCAGTGTCTCGACTGCCGGCAACCCAAGACCGAGCCGTCATAAATGCTTCGCTGTGGGAATATGTACGCCTGCGCGAGGGGTACACAGCAGATACAGCCCAATACGCCTATGACCTCGTATCCAGTTTCAGCGCGCCGGCTGTGCGACAGCAATATCAAGATTTCTTCAACTATCCGAATCCCACCTCGCCGCAAGTCACGGTCGGCAAGCGCGGCAAGCTCGAGGTCGGGCATATTTCTTCAAACGACATCAGTCCGGACGTTCAACAGATCCGTTACAAACGTACGCTTGTTGTCGATGGGCAGATGCCGATAGTGACCACCTGGACAGCTACCATCCGCTACGAGCGCTTGACGGGTCTGCCTGGGCAATCGAGGCTCACCAATCCGGGAGGTCTACTCATCACTTCCTATCAAAGCTCGGAAGATAGCGTATCGAACCTGGGCTATGTGCAGCCATGACAAAAAGAGCGTTTCTCGCGCTGGTCTGTTCACTCTTCTTAACGATGGAAGCGTCCGCGGAAGACACACCACTTGCCGGCAAGCATGATGCGCGCATGCGCTACCTGGCTTACCGTCCTGACGAAGTGGTGCGCCTGTCTACCGCAGTGGGGGCAACGCTGGTTGTCACATTCGCGGCCAACGAGACAGTCGCAGCCGTGGCCGTTTCCAATAGCAAAGACCTGGCTGCGCTCCCGCGCGCCAACTATCTCTTTTTTAAGGCTAGCCGGATGCTCCCGCCGCAGCCGGTCATCGTGCTGGCCGAGAGTGAGTCCGGTACACGGAGATACGTCTTCAGTATTTCAACGAGAGCGATGCCAAAACTCGATGAGCACCAACCTGACCTATACTACAGTGTGCAGTTCACCTATCCTGCTGATGAGGCTGCTGCTCGGAGAAAGGACGCAGAAAGGCGCTCGATTCTTGGTCAGGCCCGGGCGAAAGTGCTGCGCGACGAGAGAGTTCAGGATTTGTTGAATCGGCCCGCCGCAACTACCAGTCCGGACGAAAGCAATTTTCACTACGTCGCAAAGGGCGATCGATCGCTGTCGCCGCTGGAAGTTTTCGATAATGGCTTTACCACCGTATTTGGCTTCGCAAGCAATTCCCGCATACCCTCCCTCTACATTATCAATCCCGACGGCAAGGAAGCCGCTGCCAATTACACGGTCAAAGGGGACTATGTTGAAGTATCCGCAGTCGCCCGGGAATGGCGTCTGAGAGATGGCAATACGGTCTTGTCCATTTTCAACAGGGCTTATGACCCTGTGGGACGAGCGCCAGGGACCGGTACAGTGACACCCGACGTGTGGCGCGTTTTGAAAGGCTCGGCCGATGAATGAAACCGGCCCACAGTCGGGACATGATGTCCATGCCTCCGGATCGATGGTCTCGGAGCCGGCCCGCCGGCATGTTTCGGGATTGCAGAAGTTGGCCGTCGCTGCTCTTGTTCTCATCTCATCTCTATCACTCATCTGGCTCGGAGGTCGTCCCAGCACACAAGACGAACCAACTCAGCCAAAACCTCCAATTGTCGCCGACGCCGAACCATTCCGCCCCGTGCCGATTGAGATTGCTCCCGAAGCTCCAGCAGCCGTACAGGCGGCGCAGGCAGGAGATCCTGCGCCATCCACGCCGACTTCAGCTGATCCGCCGCCGGAGGAAACACCAATTTTCGCCTACAGTGGCAGCAGTAAAATGCCCAACGACGGTCAGCGGAGCGAAGACAACCATAGGGATGCGCCCGTGACCTCGGATGAGATTTCAGACGCTGGCGATCTGTCGGCGCGATTGAAGCCAGATATACAGGAGCCAAGCCGGGCCACACTTTTGCCGCACCCTGATCTCGTGATTACTCAAGGAACGATCATCCCCTGCATTTTGCAAACGGCAGTCGACACAAATTTACCGGGTTATGTGAAGTGCGTCTTACCTAAAGACGTCCGCGGCGCCACCAACAATGTGGTGCTTTTGGATCGCGGGACGACCGTGATTGGCGAGATCCAGCGTGGTCTCCAACAGGGGGATGCGCGTGTCTTCGTGCTGTGGACGCGCATCGAAACGCCTGACCATGCCCTCGTTTCGCTAGCATCGCCGGGCGCTGACGAGCTCGGCCGCTCCGGAATGCCTGGCACGGTGGATAATCACTTCTGGCAGCGCTTTGGCGGAGCAATGCTCATGAGCGTCATTCAAGGCGCGTTTCAGGCCGCCGGTCAATACGCTGGCAGCTCAGGTGGAGGAAGCGGTATCAACAGCTTCCAGAGCAACGCCGGACAAGCCGTTGAGACGACCCTTAGAGCAACGATCAACGTTCCGCCAACTCTGAAGAAAAACCAGGGAGATGCTGTATCCATCTTTGTGGCTCGGGACCTCGATTTCTCAGATGTATACGATCTTAGAGCGACCGCCGTGGCGCCAGCCACCCCCCAACATCGCCAACGCCGGAGAGACAACAATGCGACCGGAGGCTGACCCTCAATTGCGTTTGCTTCTCAACCCTGTTCTGAAATGGCTTGAGGAGCCAAGGACCGAAGAGGTCGCTATCAACCGGCCTGGGGAAGCCTTTGTCCGACAGGCCGGCGTTTTCACGAAACATCCGCTACCGCTATCTTATGACGATCTGGAGGACATCGCGATCCTCGCTGGAGCGCTGCGCAAGCAAGATGTCGGACCGCAAAGCCCCCTCTGTGCGACTGAGCTGCCGAACGGAGAGCGGCTGCAGATCTGTTTGCCGCCCGCTGTTCCCTCAGGAACAATAAGCCTGACGATACGGCGTCCCTCAAGTCGTGTGACCGAACTCAAGGAAGTTTCTTCTCGCTACGAATACTCGCGTTGGAATCAATGGCGGTCACGAAAGGAGCGCCAAGAGCGGCAGGACGAAACGATTCTTCAGCACTACGACCATGGTGACTTGGAGCAATTTTTGCGAGCGTGCGTATGCGGGCGGCTTACGATGCTGCTTTGCGGACCTACTGGTAGCGGCAAAACGACAATGAGCAAGACTTTGATCAACGCTATACCCCCGCAAGAGAGGCTGATAAGTATCGAGGACACGCTCGAACTTGCAATCCCGCACGAGAATCATGTCCGGTTACTCTATCCGAAGGACCGAGCAGGCGTAGGTGCGGTGACAGCCGAGCAACTGTTGCAAGCCAGCTTGCGCATGCGCCCTGATCGAATATTGCTTGGCGAGATGCGCGATGATGCTGCTTGGGCCTACCTTAGCGAAGTCGTCTCCGGCCATGCGGGATCAATATCGACGATTCATGGGGCGGATCCGGTCCAAGGCTTTAAAAAGCTCTTTTCACTCGTCAAGAGCAGCCCGCAAGGAGCTGCTGTGGAAGACCACACGCTTCTTGACCTGCTGTCGGCTGCCATTGACGTCATTGTGCCGTTTCGTACCCACGGCGACGTGTATGAGGTGGGGGAGGTGTGGCTCGCCGCCGATGCCCGGCGACGCGGAGAGACAGTAGCCGATCTTCTTAATAAGCACTAAGGCTAGAGCACGTCGGGGATCGGTAAGTCTTTTGTGATATGATGGCGCAACTTGTTCAGATTCAACGTCACTTTGATTTGACCGAGGTTGATAATGGGAGGACGACTGGGCGTAGCCCTTCGGTCACAAGCCTGAACTCTTCGGCCGCCCTGTCGGCGCGGCAAGCTGCGGCACGATTCGACTGGGTGTATCGAGCGCGTCCGCTGAATTGCGCGGGCGACGCTCAGCGAGCTGGTGCCGATGCCTGCTTCAAAAGCGGCATCGACACCCGGCAGGTCGTACCCTTGATTTACCTAGCCGCGCTCAATGAGCGTCTTCAAAGCCGCCGAACGTGGTTCGGAATGACCGGTTGGTA
The DNA here is from genome assembly GCF_040319125.1 of Mesorhizobium sp. M0938. NCBI lineage: Bacteria > Pseudomonadati > Pseudomonadota > Alphaproteobacteria > Hyphomicrobiales > Phyllobacteriaceae > Mesorhizobium > Mesorhizobium sp. M0938. The sequence continues at coordinate 31,772 of NZ_JAMYNS010000032.1, forward strand.
AATCGGGAAGTGCTATACAGGGAATCCTCCGGGTATTGCCTCCAGGGGGTCCTCTCAATGAACAAAGCCGCAACCTGCCCTTGCGACCTCAGCTGGAGTTTGCGACGCAACCCATATAGGAGGATCGAGCGCAGAGAAATCGCAGGCAGAGTCGGTGGCATTGTGGGCTGGCCGACCGACGGTTTCAGCCCGTCAACAGGTCTTCACGTGTTCCATCCCCGACTATTGCAGGCGTGCGGCTTGCATTCTCCCGCGATCACCCATCGGAAAGAGCGTTACGAACACTACGAAGAGTTGCGCGACTTCTGCTGTCGCCCCGGTCTTACAGCGGACGGTGACCTGTCCTACCTTGATAGGACGTGAAATGCGAACGCTGCTCATTGATCATCACGTGGATCTTACGCGCGCCGTGCGAGCTGCGCTCGGGGATAGCGGTTTTGCCGTTGATGTAGTTGGCAACCTGGAACAGGCGTCGAGGGCATTCTGTTGCGCAACCTATGAAATTCTCCTGCTGGAGTTGGCTCTGCCAGATGGCGATGGCTTGGGCTGGCTGAGACAACTAAGGAGCGACGGGCATTCAGTTCCGACCCTCATTATGAGTAGCATCAACGATCTCGAGAAGCGAATTGCGATTTTCAACGGTGGCGCGGACGACTTTCTGCTCAAGCCCGTCTCTGTCGATGAGCTCATCGCCAGAATGAGAGCCATTCTGCGCCGGTCGACACAGGTGACCGACCCCATCGTTGTATTTGGCAATCTCAATTTCGATCCGATCGGCCGACAGGTTTCCGTCTCGGGTCATCCTCTGAAGATCGCACGCCGCGAACTATGTATCTTAGAGCATCTGCTTATCCGTGCAGGCCGCATCGTGCCTCGTGCGCAGTTGGAAGATCACCTCTATTCGTTCAACGACGAGGTATCTGCCAACGCGCTTGAAGTCGGAATCTATCGCTTACGTGGACACCTGAGTAGGTCAGGTGCAACGCCACGGATCACGACCGTGCGCGGCATTGGTTACCTTCTTGAACTGACTGAGGCGGCATCCGCATAGTTGGTCTAAATTGAAAGAACAGACTGGCCTGCCCGTCGTCAGGTTGAGCTTGTGGCCATAATCGACATCGCGGCCGCCCTTGACGATGGTGTCGGCATGCGGTTCGAACGGCTCTGTCGCAAACTTTTTGGTAAGCGAGCATGGCAAGAAAAACGCCTCAGCTGTGGAGGAGCACGTGATGTTCAAGGGTCGCATTTCGACCAGTCGGTGATCCTGCTGTGCGTGCGCTGGTACTACACTCTGAGCCTGCGCGATCTGGAAGAGATGATGGCCGAGCGCGGCTTGAAGGTCGACCACTCCACTGTGCATCGCTGGGTCGCCCACTTCTCGCCGCAGCTGCTGGAGCGCTTCAACCGGCGCAAGCGTGCGGCGGCAGCAAGTGGCATATGGACGAGACGTACATCAAGGTCCGCGGCCATGGATGTATCTCTACCGCGCCATCGACAGCCTCGGTGACACGGTCGAGTTCTTCTTCAGCGAAAACCGTGACCTGGTGGCGGCCCAACGCTTCCTCCGCAAGGCGCTGACGCGCCATGGCCGGCCGGAGCGCATCATCATCGACGGCAGCCAGACCAATTACGAAGTAATCCTTTCCTGCGATGCTGAAAGCCGGCTGCGGCAGCGATCGCGGCGACCGCTGAAGCCGATCCGCATCCGCAATAGCCGGCATCTCAACAATCGGATCGAACAGGATCACCGGCGTATCAAGCGCCGCATTCGATCCATGCTCGTCTTCAAGTCGCATGCGAGCGACGTGGTTATCCTCTCCGGCATCGAGATGATCCACATGATGCGCAAGCGACAGGCGAGGTATGCCTACAAGGTAAGCGCGAATTTCCCCGCACCTTTTGCTGTTGGGTGCTCTGATGCATGAGAAGCTATGCGGGGGAGCGGCGAGGTGGCACCATCGTCGTACGATCAACCCGAAGGATAGACTATCATG
>NZ_JAMYNS010000033.1:0-28973 GCF_040319125.1 Mesorhizobium sp. M0938
CCCCTGGCCGATGCGGCCGATAGCCGACGCGCCGAAACCGATCAGGGTTCTGCAGGTATCGGCAGAGTAGCCCAACGAGTTACGTCGCAGGCGACCGGTTTCCTGTGCCAGCGCGAGCTCGTCGTCCGGCAAGGCGAAATGGTCGAGCCCGATCTCCCGGTAGCCGGCGGCAACCAGCGTCACGGCGACAGCCGCATACTGTTCAGCGCGGGCAGCGCTGTCGGGAAGAAATTCCGCCTCGATGAGGCGCTGATTCTTTACTTGGGATGGGATGTGCGAGTAGCCGAACAAGGCAAGCCGGTCGGGGCGCATGGCGACCGCCGCCCTCACTGTCTCGACGCACGACTCCACCGTTTGATGCGGCAGGCCGTAGATGAGGTCGAAGTTGATGCGGCTTACTCCATGCCGGCGCAGCACTTCCACGGCAGCCGACGTCTGGGCCTCGCTCTGGATTCGGTTGATCGCTTTTTGAACAATGGGATCGAAGCTCTGTACGCCCAGGCTCGCGCGGTTCACGCCGGCCGCTCCCAAGCGTTCCGCCATCTCGGGCGTGAGCGTGCGTGGATCGATCTCGATGGCGACCGTAGCTGTTTTCGAGATGGCGAAGCGGCATCGCAGGAACTCCATCAGAGCGAGGAACTCGGCTGGTCCGATGAGAGACGGCGTTCCGCCGCCGAAATGTATGTCGCTCACGGGCAGCGTCTTCGGCACTCGCTCCGAAACCAGACGGATCTCGTCACGCAACGCCGCCAGATAGTTGAGGATGGGCGCATCATGGCGGGTGATGGTGGTTGGGAAGCCGCAATACCAGCAGGCTGATCGGCAGAACGGAACGTGCAGGTAGAGTGACACCGGATCATCATCCGGCAGGTTCCTGAGCCATTCCTCATAAGCCTCGGCGCCGACCGCCCCGGAGAACTCCGACACAGCCGGATAGATAGTGTACCAAGGCAGCCGGGCCTCTCGAAATTTCGTGGTCTGCAACGGTCACCGTCCCATGCTGATAACATCCAACCTTACCGCTGCGCTCGCCTGCGTCTTTGCGCTATGTCAGTCCGTTCCGCTTTGGGCTCGAAATTTTTTAGCAATGGGCGCCGTTCAGTCTTGGCTGGACAGCGATGGTCTGAGCGCACTCGGTCAGCGACTGACGATGGTGTTCCCGCCGAAACCCTCACGCGCACCGTTTTGTTCCAGCGTCCCTTCCCTTCATCTGCGCGTGGGAGACTCTTCTGAGCGCAGATGCCGCATCCGATGAGACAATACGGTGTTGGGTCCAGACTTTGCACGCCAGCTACGCCGCCCATAATGATCTCTGCCGTCTCGATGAGCTCGTTGTGTGAATTGCTGGCAAGAAGCATTAGCTGTGGCGCGCCGCTTTCAGGACGAGAACCTGCTCGACGCGACCGTCAGGTCCGCCGCAATGCCAAGGCTGGCGCCTACCGACTCAGTGGTGCAAGGCTGCGGCGCGTGGTTATCGACCATCAGCTCGCCAAAGTGACGGCGTCGTACCGAGCGGTGGCCGCCGCATGATGCCTCAACGGCGGGGCTCGCTCACAGGAAACAATGCCGTCGCCATTAAGCCAAACTGTCGCGAAGCGAACAGACGAACCGTAGCCGAAACGTTTGCCGTTCGTGCTTGGGTGGATCCGCAAGGCAAAAAGAACGGAAGCGCGAACCAAGGTCCGCCCGCACATTTGAGCTTCAAGCCGCATCTGGGTCGTCAGGGTGGCACGTCATTTGCAGTAGTACCCTTTGTGAGGCCCGCCGCGGAGGTGAAAAGGGTAATTGTACAAAAATGTTGTATGATCGTCTGGAGTGATAACTACTTAATAAATGTGACAGCAAGTCTCAACCACATTCTAAATTCTCCTAAGCATTAGCACGGCAGGTGCAGCAACACTCCTAGAATTAAGCTTGGCTCGCTGTCAATCGTTCGCTTAGCAAAAATCATTCATCGGTCTCGATTCCTTTTACTATTTAGACGGAGATCAACAATGACCATTGGGAGCCTCCTCCTCGGCTCAACTGCGGCACTGATCGCCGCTTCCGACGCTCGCGCCGTGATCATCGTCCCCGAGCCTAATCCCACTGAGTACCTCAAGATCTGCGACGTCTACGGCTCCGGCTACGTCTATATTTCAGGCACCGAGACCTGCCTGCGCATCGGCGGCTATCTTAGCTACTACGTGGGCTTGGGCGATGTCGGATTGTTTTACCACGCAAGAACCTCAGATGTGAGGACTGGTGAGGATCAGGGTACATGGCAAAACAACACGCGCTTCACACTGAAAGCTTGGACCGGCCAGGAGACCGAACTCGGCACGTTGAAGACCTACACCGAAATCCGCGTGAATTTCGGTAACCGCCACACTTCGGTTTCGGACAGTTCTCGGTCCTATGCCTTCAACGGAGACAGCATCTTGACTTTCGCCTGGATTCAGCTTGGTGGCCTCCGAGTTGGTAAGGACTGGTCGGCCTTCGACATGTTTATTGGCGGCGCGGGTGACGTACTCAACCAGACGCCGGTTCCGTACGGCGCTTTGGATACCAATGTGGTCCAGTACTACTTCGACGCCGCGAACGGCTTTTCGGCCGTGGTTTCGCTCGAAGAAGGCTCAGGCGTGGTCGGCACAATCGACAACTACGCTCCGCACATAGTCGGCGGCTTGAAATACACACATGGCTGGGGAGGGATCACCGGCGTTGCTGGTTATGATAGCAACTACGAATCGGTAGCCGTCAAGGTCCGTGTCGACATCAATGTCACCGACGAACTGTTGCTGTTCGGAATGTTCGGCTACGGTTCCAATGGCAAGCTCAACGACGACTCCATGAACGCGATCGACGCTCATGGTCGCGGCTTCTATAAGATCTGGGGCGGGAACTGGGCTTTCTGGGCTGGCGCCGCTTACGAGCTCAACGAGACAACTTCGTTCAACCTTCAGCTCTCGGGTGATCAGCTCAAGAACTATGGTGCCGCTGCGAACGTCGCCTATGCGCTTCTTCCAGATTTCACAGTTACGGCTGAACTCGACTATGACCGCTACGGAGGCTCCGCCGTCGGAAAGGTGAAAGCTTCCGAAGTGAACTGGGCCAATGCCAACAAGAAGAGCAGTGTCGGCGGTATCCTGCGCTTCGAACGCTCATTCTAATGCGATGAAGCGTTGAGCTCCGAGGTCCAGTTGATGCGCGGACATTTCCCCTACATTCCGTTTGATTGTGGATGCGTGGCTCGGACGGCCGTCGTACGCGGCGACGTCATGGAGCTCGGGTTCGACGCCGTGCTCCTGAACACGGCGGTCCCGAGGGCGGCCGATCCGGTCGGCATGGCGCGTGCGTTCGGCAAGGGCGGTCGATGCCATTCGTGAAGCTAGCACTGGAATGCTCGAACCGCGCTACTCACCGACGGTCGGCAGGGCTGTCTTCTCATGAAGCTCGATCCCTTCTATCTGAATTTCGACGTGCCGGCTGGGTTGACGGGCTGGCGCCGCTCGGCGTGAGTCTGCTGCAGCTCCGGATAAAGGATATGGACGAGAAAGGACTGCAGACGGAAATCCGCCGCGCGAACGACGCCTGCGCGGTCCATGGTTGCCAAGTGAGCGTCAACGACAATTGGCGCACGGCAATCGAGGAAGGCTGCGACTTCGTCCATCTTGGTCAAAAGGATTTGGCTGCCGCCGATGCTGACGATTAAATACGCCGGATTGAAGCTCGGCCTTTCGATCCACGATCACACCGAACTGGAAACGGCGCCAGTGGCCGAGCCGGAGTATGTGGCGCTCGGCCCATCTATCCAACTAGCCTGAAGCAGATGAAATGGGCGCCGCAAGGGCTCAAGCGGATCAGCGAGTGGAAGCACCAGGTCGCGCCGATCCCATTGGTCTCCATCGGCGGCCTCAACCTGACCGGCTCGAAGGCGTTTTTCGAGGCTGGCGCGGAAAGCGCAGCCGTGGTCACCGACTTTGCGCTGAACGACGCCCCAGAAGCGCGCACGCGAGAATGGATCGAAAGACAGAACAATGGCGCTGGGGCGAGAACCGCATCTGCTCGTTGTTGTCGGGTCAGATTCCCGCGGTGGGGCTGGAATTGCCCGCGAGATCGAGACGATCGCTTGCCTTGACGTGCGCACCTGCCTTTGCTGTCAGCGCGCTGACGGTGCAAACCCAGGAAGACGCCTTGGAATCCAAGTTACGCAACCCGGTCTGGTGACGGATCAAATGCGCGCTGCGCTTCAAGCTAACAGAGTGGCCGGCACCAAGGTTGGCATGCTCGCAACGGCTGAGATCATCGTCGCTGCGGTTGCCGCTGTGCTGCGCGAATATCGGGCGCATCGCTGGCTTCCACGTCAGGCCGAGCGCTTCTTGAAGCAAGCGCCATCCCGCATCATGAAGTAGCATCTGATGCCGCTTTGCCGTGTCGACACCCAATGTCATTGAACTGGCGCTTCTTGCCGGCTCAGAGCTAGCGGCCAATGAGGTCGGCGCGCTTCAAGAAGGACCACAAGCCACCCCGTCTGCTGGACTACTCCTCCACCATTCGAGACACGGATGGTTCCTATCCAGACAATTGATTTTATCAATCTGCGACAATACCGCATAGCGGCGCCGGCGGAATGATCATCCGTAGCAAGACGAGCTGCTTTCGGCGGCTTGCAGGACGCGCACCGCGACCGATTACAAGCCGGCTCGTCTGCAGCCATGTTCGGATCGGCCGCATCGGTGCGCCGAATGAGATTGCCGGCGGAACGCTCTATTCGTGCAGCTGTGACGGCAGTCATCTCACCGGGGCCATCCTGCCGATGGATGGCCGGCAGTCGGTGCAGCATTGGCTGACACTGTTCACGGAATGAAGCCGTCGCGCTTCGGACGGTTGAAATGGAGGACATTAGCGTGGAACCGATCAGTCTCGACGAACTTCTGGCCAGCGTCGGCAAGGAAGTCGGCGTGTCGCCGTGGCGGGTGGTCTCGCAGCGGATGATCGACCAGTTCGCCGAGGCCACCGATGACCACCAGTTCATCCACTGCGATCCGGAGCGCGCCAAGCGCGAGACGCCGTTCGGCGGCACCATCGCACATGGCTTCCTGTCGCTTTCGCTTTTGTCGGCGATGACTTTCCAGACCATGCGGCCGCTCGAAAACTGCAAGATGGGTGTCAACTATGGCTTCGAATCGCTGCGCTTCCTGGCGCCGGTGAAAACCGGATCGCGCATCCGCACCCGTTTCGTACTGGCCGACGTCAAGGTCAGGCCGTCGGGCTGGGTGCAGACGGCGCTGGGCGTGACGATTGAGATCGAGGGCTCGAAAAAGCCGGCGCTGACCGCGCGCTGGTTGACGCTGACGCTGATCAAACGCCAGCCGGAGGCGGCCTGAATTGCTCAACGAGCGTCAGCAGAGACGATCTTCACGTGCCGGGGCGATGTAGGCGACCAGTGCGCACCGATCGGCAACGCGGCCACGGGGGTCGGCTAGATAGAGTGGCAGGAATGCCTAATCGGGGCTCGCATCGATGTATCGGAAGCGCTTCGGCTTTCGGCGCTGCATTCCTTCTTCACGAAGGTCCATGCAGAATTCCCGACCACGGGGTCGAAAGATCGGCTTGTGATCGGAGTGGGCAGATCCTCCCCGACTGAATCTGCCAATAGGGTGTTATCGAGTCAACCGGGTCGAACTTGAGGTCGCGGGTGTCGCTGATCGGCTGCTCGTCGAGCTCGAGAGCTGCCAGCTAGAGGCAGAACACGGCGATGCCAAGAGCTCCGCAGTTGATGTGGACGCCCAGAGCTGGGAGAACAGACCGACGAGTTCCCGGCGGGCGAACTTGCCATTGGTAGCGCGCCAGACCAGTCGCGAGAAAGCCTCGATGAGAAGGCCCCCGAGCCGCACGCGGGATCGACTACAGTGGCGTTTGGCGAGAGGCCTTCGAAGACGAGAGCGAGTGTAAGATGGACGAGCTCGACACGCGTATCGCGCAGTCCCTGCGATCGCGCCTTGTCCGCGGCGCTCGTGCGTGCGAGCTGTTGGTTTATCGAGCTGACTAGATGAACCGGGATGGCATTAAAGCGGAACTGGAAGAGACGTCCCTGGCCGAACTAAGCAAGATCAATCCAGCCATCGCTAAAGGTAGGCGAACACGAGACGTTCGGACTCCGTGCCGCTGAAGTCCTCAAATTGAATCGGCCGGACCGTTGGAGCTATCATCACCCGCTTGGCTTCCAGAGCTACGGAGCGGGTTGATTATCTGAACGTCCTCGAAGTCCTTTCCATTGTCGGTCACTACGACACACTCGTTGGCTTCGGCTACAGCGGCAATGATTGTGTCTAGGGCGCTCCGCGAACGGCCTCTGGCTTTGCCGTTGGCCATCAGCCGCGCCCACACGAGGCCGGCTTTCTCGTCGAACGATAGCACGCGGCCAGCGAACAGCGCTTGCGGGCCTTCGGAGCCCTCGAACCAAGTTTCAAGGCTGCTGCGCGTTTTCCCCTTCGGCTTCTCTAGGATGACTCGGCGAATTTCGGCGACAGTAAGCGAAGCAATGAAGAGGTCTTCGTCCTTCTGCGCGCCCATCCAGGCCAGCAACGAGCCCGAAGGCTCCGGCTTTATGACGTTGCTGATGATATTGGTATCAAGAAGGTAGCGCGTCACAGGTCGATCTTGCGCCCCTCTTCGCGCGGCCGGCTGAGGTCGAGATTGGAGCCAACCAGAGGCGAGCGACGCAACGAGGCGAGAATGCTGCCCGCTTTCGGTGGCTCACCCGCCACGGCTTGCTGTATGATCCGACGAAGCTGTCGGGCATCCGGCCCGCTCTCCGTTAATTTTCGGGCGAGAGTTCGCAGTAGATCGCGGTCTGCGTCGAACGCCAGGATCTCGAACCGCGCGATGCCGCGCTCAGCCAGGCGAGAGCGATAATTCTCGATGGCTCTCTTCTGTGCAGTGTTGCCCATCGCGTGCCTCCGTTCTCTATCCGGATATATAGCCATGGCTTCTTCGGAGCACAAGGTGCCCCGTCATCGGCCAGCACTGGCTCCTGCGCGACGCACGTTATTGATCACAAAGAATTTCCATCTTGTCGAAGCACTGTGATTGGCATCATTGTCGCGAAACGGAGTATTTCGCGTCAGGACAGGAACGCGATCATAGCGCGACCGAAACGTGCAACAGCCGAATAGCTTCGTGTGGTCGCAGGCGCGGCCGCGAAGGGCTGTGCCTGCGTCGCCGAAGCCCGATCGACGCTTCGTCAATCTGGTCCGGCTGCTGGCGCCACAGGCCGCACGGGATTTCGTTCAAGCCGAAACGGATAGCCAAACGCGAGACCGCGTCCCGGAGTAAGGGGCCGCCTCATGAAGGTCGCGCTTGGCGCTCGCTACTCAACTGACAATCACCGAGACGCCTCGATCGAGGATCAGTTGCGGCTCTGCTGCTTGCGTGCTGAAAAAGCAAGGCTGGACAGTCGTCCACAGCAATACCCACCGCGCGATCTGCGGCGCGTCGCTGTTGCGTCCCGGCCTTCAGGAGCTGATCAGCGATGCGATGCAGGGCAAATTCCTGATCGTGCTCGCAGAGGCGATGGATCGCCTGACCATGACCGCTCAAACCGGGAGCAGGCCCGGCTGGGCAAACGTTGCAACAGATCCTTCAAGGAAATTCATAGACTCTTAGCAACTCCGGCTCGCTGTGAATGGTAGGCTTATTGCAACGTCTGAGGTCAGTGGTTCCAAACCGTGGCCCCGCTTGTCTTCGACTCGCCGACCTGCCTGCAATTTCGGCGAAAGGCAAGAAGAGCGCACATTTGTTTGTTCGACACAGGATATCGACGGTCGTCACGGCCACCGAGATTTGCCCGCTCGTTGGACATCCTTCGAAATCTGCAACTTCTGTGGAGAACGCGAAATGAGAAATTCGGCAGGACTTGGTCCTGAGCCATGATGACACTGGTTAGTCGCCTACGCATGGCAGCGCATCCTGACCGCCTTCGAATCCTGGGCCTTTGTGCGCATGCGGACCTAACTGTCTGCGAGCTAGCGGAGATTCTGGGCGTGTGTCGAGAGCGGGTTGCGCGACACGTCCGGCTGCTCGCCAGAGCCGACTTTCTCTGCTGCAACGAACAGCCTCCGTGGCGCTCGTACCATCTCAACGCAGGATCCAACGACGGCGGGCTGGTTCAATTATTGGTCGATCTCCTGCCCCATCGCGACGGCTATCATAAACAGGACCTGCAGCGGCTCGAAGCGGTGCGAGACACGCGGCCGAAGGGGACCGCGTGCTTGATTGTGAAATAGGTCAATTCAATTGGAGCGCGAAGCTACCATGGACAACTCCGCAGACGGCGCGATCGCACAGCCCGACACCCACGGGCGGTCTTCCTTGGCCGCGGTTGATTGCCGCGTTCACGAGCTGCTTCTGAGACAGGAGCGGCAGGAGCGGACGACCCTCAAGCTCATCGCCTCAGAGAACTTTGCGTCCTCGGCCGTGCTGGAAGCGAACGGCTCGATTTTCACGAACAAGTACGCCGAGGGGTACCCCGGTGCGCGCTACTACGCTGGAAACGAGATCGTTGATGAGCTTGAGAATCTGGCCATTGAGCGCCTGAAAACACTATTTGGCAGCGAGCATGCCAACGTCCAGCCTTATTCCGGCTCGCCGGCCAACCAGGCTGTCTATCGTGCGCTTTTGAGTCCCGGTGACAAAGTCATGGGCTTGCCCCTTCCGGAAGGGGGCCATCTGACTCATGGTTGGGCCATCAACTTTTCCGGTACTGACTATCAACGCGTGCCCTATGGGTTGGATGAAACGACACAGCAGATTGACTATGACCGCTTGCGCGAGACAGCCAAGCGGGAACGGCCGCGGCTCATTTGGGTCGGCGGAACTGCTTACCCGCGTGTCTTTGACTACGCGGCAATGGCAGAAATCGCCCTGGAAGCGAACTCCTATCTCGTAGCCGACATTGCGCACATCAGCTGCCTGATTGCCGCGGGAGCGCACCCGAATCCGGTGGGCCATTGCGACGTGGTCAGCAGCACGTCCCACAAGTCGATCCGCGGTCCCCGCGGTGGCTTCATTTTGTCAAGGAACGAAGATCGCTATCAGGCCCTGTATCATACAAAGAGCAAATACAATCTCGCCAGACGAATAGACCGGGCGGTCTTCCCTCACCTGCAAGGCGGGCCTCACATGAATGCCATCGCTGCGCTAGCGGTTGCCTTGCACGAAGCCGCGAACCCGTCCTTCCGAAGCTACGGCCAACAGACGGTCAAGAACGCCAAGGCTCTGGCACATGCACTGCTTGAGCGAGGTCATGACCTGGTGACCGGGGGGACGGACAATCACATGCTGATCCTTGATCTTCGCAATCGGCCACTATCGGGCAAGGCCTATGCCGAGCGACTAGCAAAGGCAGGAATCATCACAAACTTTAATATGGTGCCTGGCGACCCGCGGGATCCGGCGGTCACAAGCGGAATTCGCCTGGGGGCACCAGCAGTGACGTCAATGGGCATGCGCGATGTGGAAATGGAGCAAATTGCTGGCTTCATTGACTCCGTCCTCCAGCGGCCAGACGACGAAGATCTCCATGCCTGCGTGCGAAGAGACGTTGCCGACTTGTGCGCTGCGTTCGAGGTCCCGGGCATCTCCGACAAGTAAGGTGGGCCAAGCAAAATGCCCATACCACATCCAACACCCGAAGCGAGGTATTCATGGCTAGGCAGTTCGTGTTCTCTTCCGAATCGGTTGGCGCGGGGCACCCGGATAAGTTGGCCGACAACATCTCGGATGCCATCCTCGACGCCATCCTCCGCACAGATCCCAAGGCGCGCGTCGCCTGTGAAGCGTTGGTAAAATCAGGGATAGTCGTTCTGGCTGGCGAGATTACCAGCGATGCCCAGGTGGATTACAGCCAAGTTGCGCGCGATACGATTCTCGACATTGGGTACGACGACGAGGCCGTCGGCTTCGACGGCCGGCGTTGCTCCGTCGTCCATGCCCTCACCGAGCAGTCGCCCGACATCAGCCAAGGCGTTGACGAGGGAAGAGGGCAAGACCTCCAGCAGGGAGCGGGAGATCAGGGCCTCATGTTCGGCTACGCATGCCGCGAAACCGATACCCTGATGCCTTTGCCGATCCAGCTCGCTCATCGCTTGACGAAACGGCAGGCGTATGTCCGGAAGGCACAGCTTGGCTGGTTGCGTCCTGACATGAAATCCCAAGTCTCAGTGCGCTATGAGGGGTTGCGCCCGGTCGCCCTGGATACCATCGTCGTGTCGACGCAACATGACGAGCAGGTCTCGCAAGAGACTGTCCGCGAGGGCGTCATTGAGGAAGTCATAAAGCCTGTCCTGCCGACCCACCTGGAGACGGAAGGCATCAGAATTCTGGTCAACCCGACGGGGCGGTTCGTAGTCGGCGGGCCGCGCGGCGACTGCGGTCTCACTGGACGCAAGATCATCGTCGATTCCTATGGCGGGATGGGTCGTCATGGCGGCGGCGCCTTCTCGGGCAAGGACCCGTCCAAGGTTGACCGCTCGGCTGCCTATGCGGCCCGCTATGTCGCAAAGAACATCGTCGCCAGCGGACTTGCGGACGTGTGCGAGGTGCAGCTTGCTTACGCAATCGGCGTGGCCAGTCCGGTTTCCGTCATGGTCAACACGTTCGGGACAGCCAGGGTTGAGGAAAGCAGGATCGAGCGCCTCATTCTTGAGTTGTTCGATCTCAGACCGAAAGGCATTATCAAGATGCTTGATCTCTTGCGCCCTATATACCGCAATACAGCCACCTATGGCCATTTCGGCCGTGAAGAGCCTGATTTCACCTGGGAGAAGACAGACAGGGCGGACGAATTGCGTCGCGAGGCAGGACTAGCCGCCCCGTGAAGCCGCCGGCGAGCGAATTGGCAAGCGGAAAGCCCAAGCGGAGATTTTGATGCCGGATTATGACGTGCTTTGCATCGGCAATGCCATTGTCGACATCATCGCCCAGTGCGACGAGGAATTCCTCGAGACCAACGGCATCATCAAGGGCGCGATGAACCTCATCGACACACAACGCGCCGAACTGCTCTACAGCCGCATGGGTCCGGCGATCGAGGCGTCCGGCGGCAGCGCCGGCAACACGGCGGCCGGCGTCGCCAGCTTTGGCGGCCGCGCCGCCTTCTTCGGCAAGGTCTCCAACGATGCGCTGGGCGAAATCTACGCGCACGACATCCATGCGCAGGGCGTCGCCTTCGACACCACGCCGCTCAAGGGTGAGCCGCCGACGGCGCGTTCGATGATCTTCGTCACCCCCGACGGCGAACGCTCGATGAACACCTATCTCGGCGCCTGCGTCGAGCTTGGGCCGGAGGATGTCGAGGCCGACAAGGCGTCTGGCGCCAAGGTCACCTATTTCGAAGGCTATCTGTGGGACCCGCCGCGCGCCAAGGAAGCAATCCGGCAGACGGCGAAGCTGGCGCACGCGGCAGGCCGCGAAGTCTCCATGACACTGTCGGATTCGTTTTGCGTCGACCGCTACCGCGACGAATTCCTCGACCTGATGCGTTCGGGCACGGTCGATATCGTCTTTGCCAACAGCCACGAGATCAAGTCGCTCTACCAGACATCGTCGTTCGACGAGGCGCTGGCCCAGATCCGCAAGGATTGCCGGATCGCCGCCGTGACCCGCTCGGAAAAAGGCTCGGTGATCGTGCGCGGCGACGAGACCGTGGTGATCAAGGCGACCGCCATCAAGGAACTGGTCGACACGACGGGCGCCGGCGATCTCTATGCCGCCGGCTTCCTGCATGGCTACACGCAAGGTCGCGACCTCAAGACCTGCGGCGACCTTGGCTCGCTGGCGGCCGGCCTGGTGATCCAGCAGATCGGCCCAAGGCCAAGGCAGAATTTGCGCCGCGAGGCGGAACGGGCTGGGTTGCTGTAGATGCGCGGGCAACTAACCAGCCGCCCTACTGACGCGATCATCGCAGTGGCGGAACTGTGTCAAAGCTCGCTGATAGCGACAGCCATTCGCTTCGGAGAACTGACCGATTCTGCTGCCGTGAAGCTCGCTGGAAGAGCGGTGCAAGGCGGGCTTGCCTTGATGGCATTCACCGTCATCGAGATCGCCACCGGCATTTTCCAGAAGCTCAGCTTGGGGAAGGCCAGTAAGGTTCCTGAGGTAACGGAGAACTCGCGGCGTCCGTCGGAGCACTTGACTTGCGATCACGTCCCACGATGCCGAATGCGGGCAGACTGGTTCGCCATTGGTATGGGACCAGCGGAATTGGCAGCAGGGCTTCATCTTCGTCAATCTCGACGAGGCGCCGGATGTGGAGCCCGGCATTCGCGGATGTCAGGAAGTGCTCGCCTGGCTGGTATTCACATCGCGGTCTGGCGTCCACGATTTTGGGATCGTCGAGGGCAACGAGGAAGGGATTCAAAAACGGGCCCTGACGGGCGGAAAGGGACTATCCCGCCCTCTCCGATCTCCGTGTCAAAACTCTTCGACAGACGCAGGATCGCATCACGGGGCCCGGCAGCCTTGGCGGCAGCGACATAATTTCAGTTCATTTCAACAGGTGCTGGCATCTACTGGGTGTATCTCTTATCCGAACAATCCAACAATTACCGCAAGCACGGTCCGCTCGATCGGGTCGCCAGCTATTTTCGCGATAAGCCGGTTCTTGAGGGCGCCGAAGCCGAAACGCGACAATCGGTCGCCATTTGCTCTGACGCTCGTCAGATCCTCGTCAGCAGGGGGTGTGCCAATCTGGGAATGCCAGTTGCTCCATCATGGGGAATATTCAACGGAGGCATGAAATGGACGCATTGAACAACGCCAACTCGCCGCGCCGGAACCTCACATGGCAAACTGGGGCTGTTCACGAACTAATCGCTTTTGAACAACCCCTGAGAGACTTGCTACAGGAGCGAGAACAACAAGCCGAAGTTGGCCCGTCCCGTCCTGTTGTCTCAGCCGCAGACCAGCGCTTCAACACGGCGGCCCAGCAGCCACATAGGAGTCTTATCGCAATTTCCAACCGCGGTGCGACTGTCAATTCTGATCAGCCCAAGACAGGCGGGCTTTCGGCGGCCCTGGAGTGCGTCGTGGAGCGTTCCGGCGCGGTCTGGGTAGGTTTTTCCGAGCATCTGGGCGACGGGGATAAGCAACAGGTGCCCCTCGTGCAGCGTGGCAAAGGTCAAATCGGGTGGCTCGATGGGCCGGCAGCGGACTATTCTCGGTACTATCAAGGTTTTGCAAATTCAATATTGTGGCCGGCGCTCCACTCGCTGCCGGACCGGATCTCAGGCTCGGAAGAGGATTATAAAAGTTATCGCGACGTCAATGCCTTCATGGCGCGCGCGGTGTCCGAATTGGGAGATAACGCAGTCTACTGGGTTCATGACTACCATTTCCTGCCGCTCGGCGCTGATTTGCACAGACTCGGCATTGACCGGCCGATCGGCCATTTCCTGCATACGCCATGGCCCGAGTCTGACATGATGGAGCGCGTGCCCAATTCTGGCGAGCTAATGACATGTATGCTCGAGTATGATCTGCTCGGTTTCCAGACCGACCGTGATGTGAGCAATTTCCTCGCCTGTGTCCAATCTCATTTGGGGCTGGAGAGCAAGAACGGGGTCGTTTTCTCGGACCATGGCCAGACGCAATGCCAAAATTTTCCTATAGGTATCGATCCGAAGCAATTCGAACAGTGTGCCGCAGATTCGCTTGAGGCGCAGAAAGCCTACATTTCGCAGTTGAAACTTGGCGGAGCAAAGCTAGTTATCGGCGTCGATCGGCTCGACTACACCAAGGGCATCGACAATCGGATTAAAGCTTTCGATCTGCTGGCAGTCGAGCCGCAACGTGTCTCGCTCTTGCAAATCGCAACTCCCTCACGTGGCGACATCCAAGCGTACAGCGAATATCGGCGCGACGTCGAAAGACTCGTCAATCAAGTCAACAACCGGCATGGCACGGACGAGTGGATGCCGATTATCTATGAGAACAGGTCGTTCACCCAAGCTGAGATAGCGGGTCTTTACAGAGCCGCGCGTGTTTGCGTTGTGACGCCGTTGCGCGATGGCATGAATCTTGTGGCGAAAGAATACATTGCTGCACAAGATCCGAGCGACCCTGGCGTTCTGGTGTTATCGAAGTTTGCCGGCGCGGCCGAAGACTTCGCCGAGGACGCCCTGCTGGTAAATCCGAGGCTCTCCGACGAGATAGCTACCGCGATCTCAAGAGCGGCCAGCATGCCGCGCGAAGAACGCATCCAACGCTGGCGGAGGATGATGGACAAACTTGAAGCGTATACGATCCACCATTGGTCAGCGGACTTCGTTCGGCAACTGGACAGCAGCCGGGTTACGGTCCCTGCGGATCACTTCCACTATGTTGGCTTGGGCTGGATCAGCGAGGCCCAAATGCCTTCGTATCGGACCGAGCCAGAATTGCACACCGCGCTGACGCGTGCACTGGATAAAAACTGGGTCCTGCCGATCGTATGATGCAGAATATGAAGCACGCGAGCTTTGCCTGCGTTTGCGCATCCCTCAATGCCGAGCGCTTGGAGAGAGAGATACTTATACTGACCGCCTGAATGCGGCTTAAGCGGCTTATCGGGACCACAGTCGGGCTTTGCATCAGACCCTTGAGCCAGGCTCGGTCAGTGTGGTCTCTTGCCGCCGAGCGGAGTCATCACGATTGCCTAGTCACCCGTGATGACGACTGGCGTGCCAATTCCCGCGGTTTGGCGCTCACTCCGAGAAAACCGCTTCTACCACGCACGCACGGCTTGCGGCCGCATCGTTAAACATCGCCACCAATGCGATCTTCTGCATTCTAATGACGTTGTCACGCGCTTGAAGTCTTGTCCGAAATCCTTCATCGGCGACCTGCGAGGGATGTCGCAGCCCGACAGGGATCCATTAGTTGGACAATGGTGGCAGCGGAGCAGCGCCGCCAATGGGCGACTGAATATTTCACAATGTTAGACAAGCGTAAAAGCGAAATCACATAACGACATAAACATTTCGTTATGCGTCATTGACAAAAGAGCGGACTGCTGTGATTATCTGCGTGTCGTGGTTCTCGCGTGCGGCGCTGCCGCAGCGGAGCTAAGAGGGAAGCCGGTGCAATGCCGGCGCTGCCCCCGCAACTGTTAGCGGCGAGCCAACCCCACTCATGTCACTGAGGCAAATACCCTCAGGAAGACGGGTAGAGGCTATGACCCCGCGAGCCAGGAGACCTGCCACGGCGAATTACGTCCACGGGCGGGGTGTCTCGGTGGCCGCTGCAAGCCGGCGTTCGTGCCGGCCTGCTAGCGCCTTCCTTGTCATCGGCGCCCCAACCATCGGGGTATGACATGACTGACTCTCAGGAAATTCCTGTAGCAACGCTCGGCGTGCCGCGCTTCGGTCGTCGGCGAGAACTGAAATTCGCGCTTGAAAGCTACTGGTCCGGAACATCGTCCGCTGGCGACCTTCTCACGACGTCGAAGGCGCTCCGTGCCGCTAGCTGGGAAGAGCAGCGCGATCGCGGCGTGTCGAAAATCCCGTCGAACGACTTCTCGCTTTACGACCATGTGCTCGACACCGCAGCCATGGTCGGGGCCGTTCCATCCCGTTACGGCTGGAATAGCGGCGAGGTCCCACTTGACATCTGCTTCGCAATGGCGCGCGGCAACCAGGGTCAGACGGAGGATTGTGGACACGCTGGTCACCAGGAGGAGGCTCATGGACCTGGTGTAACCGCGATGGAAATGACCAAGTGGTTTGACACCAACTACCACTACATTGTGCCGGAACTCGATGATGATCAGACGTTCGCCCTCTCGTCATCGAAGCCGGTCGATCACTTCCTCGAGGCTAAAGCTCTCGGCATTCACACACGCCCAGTCATCCTTGGACCCATCACCTTCCTCAAGCTGGCGAAATCGCCTGCCGAGGGGTTCGGTCCCATCGCGCTCCTACCGCGGCTGCTGCCCGTTTACGAGCAAGTCCTGCAGAAGCTGAAGCTGTCGGGAGCCGACTGGGTGCAGATCGATGAGCCAGCGCTTGTCCTCGATCTGAACCCGAACGAACGAGCTGCGTTCGAATTCGCCTATGGCCAGCTGTCGAAAGCCGCGCCCGAGCTGAAGATCATGCTGGCTACGTATTTCGGGTCGCTGGGAGACAATCTCGAAACCGCGGTTTCTCTGCCCCTGGCCGGGCTGCATATTGATCTCGTGCGCGCTCCCGAGCAGCTGGAAACGGTGGGTCGGCTCGCTCCGAAGGATCTGGTGCTCTCGCTTGGCTTGATCGATGGCCGCAACGTCTGGCGTGCGAACCTGCCCGCCATTCTCGACCGCATCAAACCGATCGTCGCCGGCTGGCCCTTGGACCGCGTCGAGATCGCGCCTTCTTGCTCGATGCTGCATGTGCCGATTGATCTGCGCATGGAGACGGAACTCGACGCCGACATCAGGTCGTGGCTCGCCTTCGCGGCCCAGAAGACCGACGAGTTGGTCTTGCTGGCCCGGGCCCTGTCCCAAGGCAGGGATGCGGTGGCAGGCGCGTTGAAAGCGTCTGCCGAGGCTGCCGCCACGCGCGTGACATCCACGAGGATCCATGACCCGCTTGTTCAGGGGCGGATCGCTAGCATTGAGGACAGCGCGAAGCGACGAGAGAGCGCTTTTGGCGAGCGCTCCAGAGTCCAAGCCGGCTCACTCGGGCTGCCGCCGTTCCCGACGACGACCATCGGGTCCTTCCCGCAGACGCCGCAGGTACGCAAGGCGCGGGCCGCTCATGCGAAGGGCCAGCTGAGCTATGTCGACTATGAGACGTTCCTGAAGAAGGAGATCGAGGCTGCAATTCGCTGGCAGGAAGAGATCGGGCTGGACGTGCTGGTGCACGGTGAGTTCGAGCGAAACGACATGGTACAGCATTTCGGCGAGCAGTTGTCCGGCTTCGCGCTCACCCAGCATGCCTGGGTACAAAGCTATGGGTCGCGCTACGTGCGTCCCCCCATCATTTTCGGCGACGTATCGAGGCGCAATCCGATGACAGTGCGCTGGTGGCAATTCGCCCAGTCGCTTACGGAAAAGCCCGTGAAGGGAATGCTCACAGGCCCAGTCACCATTCTCAACTGGTCTTTTGTTCGCGACGACGTACCCCGCTCCGAAGCCTGCCGCCAGATCGCGCTCGCCATCCGCGACGAAGTGACGGATCTCGAAAGATCCGGCGCAAGGATGATCCAGATCGATGAGGCCGCGTTTCGCGAAGGATTGCCACTGCGCCAATCTGACTGGAAAGTCTATCTCGACTGGGCTGTCGAATGTTTCCGGATCGCTTCAACGGGTGTAAAGGACGCGACTCAAATTCATACCCACATGTGCTATTCGGAGTTCAACGAGATCATTCACGCGATCGCTGGAATGGATGCGGATGTCATTTCGATTGAGACGTCGCGCTCGAAGATGGAACTGTTGGACGCCTTCACGAGCTCCAAATATCCGAACGAAATCGGTCCCGGCGTCTATGATATTCACTCACCACGCGTCCCGGAAGTCGGCGAGATTTCGGACTTAGTCATGCTTGCCCGCGAGCGACTGTCCGACGGCCAACTGTGGATAAACCCGGACTGTGGCCTCAAAACACGCAAATGGGAGGAGGTCCGCCCTGCCCTCATGAACATGGTCGCTGCAGCACGCGCGCTCCGGCAGAAAGTGCAGGCGTAAGGCTTCTCTTCCTCACCGTGTGGGGAGTTGCCGGTGGCGGATGTCGGCCGGGAATATGCCAAACCGATCACACTCTTGAAAATAATCCACACGGCGAAAATGTGCAATTTTCCTTCGGCACGTGTCCTCATCCCGCAGAAATATAAATGTGACACCACGCTATAGTATTGGTCCTTGGGAACATACAGGCCCCGCGCCTCGAACAAATCGTACACACGTCGTTTCTCAAAGTAGACTGCTTGGCATGTTCGCTCAGGCGGCGACAATATATGATGCTGCGCGTCTGTCCGCTTCCCCAGTTGATTTGCGCAGACTACGGGCGAGGTTGCAGGTTTCGGGTATTGCTAGCGTGTCCCGCCAATTCGGAGATGGACGTGGCAATTCGTGTGGCCCAAGTAAAAGCCGCAATCATTTTCGATTGCGACGTCCGCAGCCAGTTGGCCCTTATTTTCCTAAGATCTGCGTTACAGGCCGGGGCGTTGTCGCCGTTTCGGAGGGTAAGATGGGATAGGTGACCTCGGGTGCCTCTCCGGTCAGCGAGTTGAGGAAGGCAACAAGCAGATCAACTTCTTCGTCCGCCAGTACTACGCCAAGCTGGGTGGTCCCCATAATAGCGACGGCCTGTTTCAGATCCCAAACCTTGCCCGAATGAAAGTATGGCGCGGTGAGTGCAACGTTGCGCAGCGGCGCCACGCGGAAAACATAGTAGTCATCGGCTGCATTGGTGACCGCGAATCGGCCCTTGTCTTTGTCCGGCAGGACCTCGGCGCTGGGCTGTTCCACGAGGCCAAAGGGGAAATAGGCTTGCCCACCAACGTTGATGCCGGCATGGCAGGACGAGCAGCCTTTGTCCATGAAAAGCGCCAGGCCCTGTTTCTGTTCGGAAGTCATGGCAAGCTCATCACCATTCAGGAAGCTGTCGAACGGGGCCGGTGTGACCAATGTCGCCTCGAAGGCTTCGATCGCCTTGGCGAAGTTGTCGAAGGTGACCCGATCGGCTTCAGCCGGAAAAGCTGCATCGAACCACTCGACATATTGCGGCATGGACTTGAGCGTGGCGATGACTTGGTCCGGTGTATTGGCCATTTCGATGCCAGCTTGGACCGGTCCCTTCGCCTGAGCCTTCAGGTCTGCGGCACGACCATCCCAGAACTGAGCGATGTTGAAGACAGCGTTCAGTACAGTCGGCGCGTTGCGCTGTCCCTTCTGCCAACCATGGCCGATCGAGGTTTCGTGATTGTCGTCGCCGCCCGTGGCCAGGTTGTGGCACGAGTTGCACGACAAAACGCCTGACGCCGAGACGCGTGGATCGAAGAACAGTGCCTTGCCGAGAGCGATCTTTTCCGGGGTGTTCGGGTTGTTGGCGACTGTCGTCGTGGTGGATGGCAAAGCCCTGAAGGTGGCCAATGCCGTATCTCTGAGGTCGGTGGGGATCGAATCCGCAGCAAAGGCGGTGGGTGCCAGCAAGGTGACAGCCATCGTTCTGAATAGGATTTTCATAAATGGTCTTCCTGCGTCGTGCACGCAGCCACTATGCGATCTGCGGCTCATGAACGCCCTGAGCTAGATCAGTTGAGGGAGAGGATCGGGGTCTGGCACCTGTTTTCGCGGCTGAGCTGGGACCCTCTTGGAAGTGATCGCTCTTCTCGATTGGACTTCACGTGCGCTGCACGCCTTGCGAAAAGTGAGCTTCTGAAACCTCAGGGTTCATTCGTTCCTCCTGACCGGCTGATTGCGTGAATCGACCTTATCGACACCCGCCGACTGCACATTGTGATGTCACCAGCGATGGCGGTTTCAATACCTAAGCAGCGACGGTCTATGCGACAGTATGGATGTCCTATCGGAATAGCCGGTCCGCCTTGTCGATCGTCACACCGGCATATAGTTCCGCTTCTACGAACATCCCATCACGCGAGGAAAGACATGGCCAATACGCGCAGTATCGCCAATCTAGCCCTTGTGCCGGCGCGGCGCTTGAGCAGGTCCACCGGCTGTAACTGCCTCACACCTCGATCCACAGATCCTAGGCGATGACCACGTTGTCGTCGTCATTCGACGGACGCGGGGCAGTGGCCCATAAGCGAGCCACCGCAAACTGTGCGGTTGCCAATGCGTAATGAAGTGAATTGGAATGATCTTCGGTTTGCGAAACACGCACATCCGACGCAGCTTGCGTTGACAGAGGCGGTTTTACGCGCAATAGCACTTCCGCCGGCCTATTTTTGTGGAGTTCAATTGTGGTTCGGCCAAGGGCGCTGGGCGCCGGACCGGCCCCGTGTAAACCTCATTAAAGAGAGAGAGAGACCCTGCATGGAAGAATTCTTACCGCGCATCGCCACTGGTGCCGGCATCGGCCCGGCTCTCGCAGAGAAGGGCGTTGGGTTAATGCTGGGTTTCCTGCAAAGCCACGCGGCCGACGGTCCCGTTGCGCGCATGATCGAGGCCATTCCGGGAGCTTCGGAATTAGTAGCGAAATATCATGGCGACGACCCAGAGGGTGGCGGCCTTATGGGGCTCGGCCAGCAATTAATGAGTGAGGGTCTCAGCATGGCAAATATCGCCGGCCTCGCCAACGAGACGATCGCCTGCGCCAAGGAACATGCCGGCGACGAACTCGTGGACGAGGTCCTCAATT
The DNA here is from genome assembly GCF_040319125.1 of Mesorhizobium sp. M0938. Classification (NCBI taxonomy): domain Bacteria; kingdom Pseudomonadati; phylum Pseudomonadota; class Alphaproteobacteria; order Hyphomicrobiales; family Phyllobacteriaceae; genus Mesorhizobium; species Mesorhizobium sp. M0938. Next base: position 20,325 of record NZ_JAMYNS010000033.1, read on the forward strand.
CCGTTCCTGGCCTTCCCCAGTTCGTCTGATCAGCGGCAGCCGGGGGCGCATGACCTCGTGCGCCCGTGCCGGCCCGTCTGCGCAGCAGGCATTCTCCGCCGAGCGTTCCGTACCGATCTCGCCAGACCACCGACCGCCGGGCACGCGAAGCGAGCGTTGGAGTACTTCATTCGTCTATTCCAAAATCGACCTCAGGCGAATCGATGTGTATAATTTCCGGCGGTAAAGGTTTATCCTGAACGCTTTCGATGAAGCCCGCGAGATAAGCAAACGTATTGTATTTCTCGAGGACCAACCGCTTCGCCTCTCTTATTGCGCCGCGACGTTCCTTCCAGAGGTCCGAGTCGATGATTTCTTGAATTTTTGGGATTACGTTCTTGTCCTCTGGGTCAATCAGAACCATAGAGTCCGAAGGGAAGAACCTCGTGATTGCCGGGCTGCCGTAATAGATCGGCATTGTTTCAGCAACGAAGCAGTCCATAAGCTTCTCTGTAAAATAGTAATCAGCACGAGTATTCTCGAAAGCTATACTGTAACGGTAAGGTGCGAGTGCGTTCCATTTATCTCCAATCAGCCGAAAACCTCGGCCGAACAGGTCAAAATCGAGCTCCTTTCTCAGCCGTTCCAGAAACGCCAGCCGATATCGATGTCCTTTAAGCAGGGCGATGTTACTGGTAATCCATGAGAGCCGAAGCGGCTTGTCCACGACTTCGCTGACCAGAAGTTGGTCATATGTCTTGTTTACAGACCAGGACCGAGTGATAGGTGGAGACAAAACGAATCGACGCTCTGCATTCTTCCGAGCAGCCAGTTCTGCGTCAGACGTCAGGACGATAGTATTTTTCCCCTGCCCTTCATGAAATGCGCGATGAGCTTTCGTCGGCGGTTCACCGATTGCAAAAATTGTCCTGTTTGGGCTCGCCTCGATATCAACAGGGAGCCCAAAAAGAGAAGCAGAGTTAAAGACAATATGCCAATCGGGCACGAAGGATGTCGTGCGTACAAAAGCGACATTGTTCCAGATTCCACTGCCCTTTGGAGTGAGATGGTGGATTGCATCATCCAAAACGCCCCAAGAATCTAGACATGTAGCAACAATGGGCGCCGGGCGTTCCGTCAACAATTTGGCCGACAAAGCAGTTCCACTCCCTTCACTCGCGAAGGTACTCAATCGCCATTCCGGATTGCGGTAACATTGGGCAGCATAAACCTTCCGGGACCCGCTGTCGAGGCAATTGTCCCTTTGCACTTGACTAGGTTCTTCCTCGTTTTGTGTGGTGATCAGGCCGGCTGAGTGGCAGCATGCGTGCCCTAAGGAGTTCGCAGCCCGCTCAGCCTACATGGTACGTTTGATCGTCTTCAGGCGGTTGATCAGCCCTTCCGCCTGGCCGTTGCTCCACGGTAGTTCAATGGCGCGAACGGCGTCAACGTCACGGCGTAGGACTAGACCGAAACGCGTGATGGCGACGAGCCCGGAGTTGACGCCACGTCGATCGAAGTGTCGAGCTTGCCGAATTCACAGGCACCGCAAAATGCCGCGGAAGCGCATGGCAAGCCTGCGCATCGTGGCAAACTCATGTGATCCCTGCTTCAGGACGTCGACCTTCTTGGCCTGTTGATCGTCAGCACATCCCGAGGCTTCGTGCAGAGGGCCGGGGCGACTACCGGCGAGATCACACGGCCGGTCGTGGGATTCCGTATGGGACAGCGTCGCTGGCTGGTTGATGCGTATGATTGAAGCAGGCGACGCACTGTCCTTGCCCGGCCTCTTGGCGCGGCGCCAGCTTGCGAGAAGCCGCTCCAGATTCGAGAAGCTGCCCGTGTCGCCGCGCTGTTTGATATCGTGGAACAGGTGTCGTCCGCAGCGATTGCCGTCTCTCCAGGACCGGCTAAGAAACGCCTCGAAATACATTGATGTCCTTGGTTTATCAGCGGCGGTTCCCAGCCCCCTTGCAAGAGCGGCTCACCGGGCGATGAACTTACATCGCTTTGGCCATTGCCAATGAACGTTTGTTCCATCGTCCCTGACGCCCACCAGCAAGCGATTACTATCGCTCGATTTCACAGTCCAAAGAAGTCACACCGAGACAAAATACCGCGCTTAGGCTCGAGACTACTAGCAACTTCGACGCAAAGTTACAGCCGGGACGCGCCACGCACCTCGGCAGGGTCGCCAACAACGAGTGGCTCAGCGGTCACGACGGGAAATATGGCGCACCGATGTCGCTTCTGGACGAGCATTGGCAATAACGCTGTCGAGACATTGTTGCTTTCCGCGGCAACGGCCCCTATGAAGCGACGCTTCGCTGACTATGTTTCACCGCCTGGAGAGTTTCATGACAGAAGAAGCCGGAAAAAACGTCGACACCCTCATTGAGCTTGCCGCCGATGTCGTGTCGGCCTATGTCTCCAACAATCCGATCCCGGTGGGGGATCTCCCTGCCCTCATCGGCCAAGTGCATGCGGCTCTGAGAGCGACGGCCGGAGGTGTCTCTGCACAAGAGCCGGTTGCCCTTACGCCTGCAGTCCCGATCAGGAAGTCGGTGACACCGGACTACATCATCTCCCTTGAGGACGGGAAGAGATTCAAATCTTTAAAGCGCCATCTGTCGACCCGCTACGGGCTGACGCCGGATGGATATCGGGCCAAATGGGGCCTGCCGGCGGATTATCCCATGGTCGCGCCGAACTACGCCGCGGCGCGCTCGTCATTGGCCAAGACGATGGGGCTCGGCCGCAAACCGAAGGCGCCGGAAGCGCCGGAGCCTGCGCCGACGAAGCGAACCCGCAAGAAGGTCGCGGCTTGATTTCGGCAATCGAGATTCGTTCTGGAGCGTTGCAGCCATCGGCTTAATCTGCGCGTCACATAAAAAAGGCGGGGCCAACCCCGCCTTCCTTTCCAACAACTTTGTTTCATGAGGAATTCGCGACGCATGCAGCAATCTGCTGCCCTCAGTTTTTGCTCGCTCCTATCGAGCGGCCGTGAGGATCTCCGGACCTACGTGCCTACTCTTGCCAGGACGCAGGAGAAAATTTCAACCAGCTTTGCTGAGGCTGCCAGCTGAGGACTTGCCAGTGCGGCGGTCCTGCTCGATCTCATAGTTGATCTTCTGGCCGTCAGCGAGGGTCGAGAGGCCCGCGCGTTCGACAGCGGAAATGTGGACGAAAACATCCGGACCGCCATTGTCGGGCTGGATAAATCCAAACCCCTTGGTGCTGTTGAACCACTTCACCGTTCCAGTCGGCATATACTTGTTCCTCTTTAACAATTGCAAGGTGGGCAGGCTATTAGGCCCGCCCGAGTTATAGCCGAGAGTTAGGGGCCGCAAAAAGCGAATAATTGTTAAGCCCCGATCAGCTGGCGCACTCCATTGTGGCCGTAGCCGCCAGCAAGCACTGTCCTACACTACCGCTCGAGGTGGCCGGAAGCGCCCGATTCTTCCAACGCTCCTCAGCGCCACGTCTATGGCTCGTGTCTGGAGGCACGGGACGTAAGGGCGACTGCTGCTCGTGCCGCAGGTCAAAGGCCGGGTAGTTCACAGAGCTAGCTTCGTGCATAACGGCTTGGCAAGCGCATAAGGAGTTTCGAATTGGATTGTTTCAAGAGGGTCGAGCGGTTGATTGATGCCACCAGCGTGGAAGCGATCGATAGCGCGCGCGTTTTGCTGGACCAATTCAAGGGCAAGTCAGAAACAATCGCCCAAGCGATTGACGACTTCCTGCTTGATTTCATGACCTTGCTGTTTGTGGTAGAAGCCACCCGCGAGCAGTTCCACAATCCGGCGAGGCGGTTAGCGCGCATCAGATTGAGCAAGGTCAGGCTGTTACTCACGCGATGCTCTTGACCTAAGCGACCACTCCGCCAGGCATGCATTTGCAGCCGAGCGCACCAGGCGGTGCGGCGTATCTGCAATGGTACGCCGAGGAGGCAAATCGCGTCTATGGCGAGATGATCTCCGCACCATCGACGGACCGCCGAATGTTGGTGATCAAGCAGCCCATCGGGGTCGTCGGCACGATAACGCCATGGAATTTCCCGGCCTCGATGGTGACGCGCAAAATTTCGCCAGCCTTGGCAGCGGGCTGCACGATCGTTCTCAAGCCCGCTGAACAGACGCCGCTCGTGGCTGGAGCAATGTTCGCCCTCGCCAATCAGGCAGGCTTTCCCGAAGGCGTCGTCAACCTGATCTATGCATCCGAAGGTGACGCGGTCGGCCGCGAACTTTGCACAAATCCCAAGGTCCGCAAGATCAGCTTCACCGGGTCTACTGAGATCGGGCGCCCACTCATGCGCCAGTGCTCGGACCAGATCAAAAAAGTCAGCCTAGAGCTCGGCGGCAATGCACCTTTCATCGTGTTCGATGATGCGGATATCGATGCCGCAGTTGACGGTGCGATCCAGGCGAAGTACCGCAATGCTGGCCAGACCTGCGTTTCAGCGAACCGCCTTTACGTCCAGTCGGGCGTTCACGACGAGTTCGTCGAGAAATTCGTGGAACGGGCTCGCCAACTTCAAGTTGGTGACGGTTTCGCGCCCGGAGTGGACATCGGACCCCTCATCGACAAGCAGGCTTTGGCCAAGATTAAATCCCATATTGCCGATGCCGTAACTAAAGGCGGCGCAATTCGATGCGGGGGCAAACGCCTGGGCACGAATGGCACGTTTTTCCAACCAACGGTCCTGACCGGTGTCACCAGCGAGATGACCGTCGCGCGAGAAGAGACATTCGGGCCGCTCGCACCGATTATTCGCTTCAAAGATGCGGATCAAGTCGTCCGTGATGCCAATGAAACGATCTACGGCCTCGCGGCCTATTTTTATGCGTCGAACCTGAAGCGTGTCTGGCGTGTCGCCGAGGCCTTGGAATATGGAATGGTCGGGGTAAATACCGGCCGGATGTCTTCGGAAGCGGCGCCGTTCGGTGGGATAAAACAGTCCGGCATCGGTCGTGAGGGATCCCGCCATGGCCTCGAGGACTACCTCGAAATGAAATACCTCTGCATGGGCGGCATCTGAAGCATCGGCTTGCAGGGTTCACCGACGGGGTACCTAGCTGTTTGATCCCAGACTTTGATGGGGCATTCTTGTCGTCCGAATCAAAGGATGCGCTATGGGCCAGATTCTCCATGGGAGCGCCACGACGACAGAGGCGGTCCGTCGAGCGATACAGCATAGTCAAGAGAGCCTGAGAGTGCTGGCCAAGCGCTATGGGATCAACCAGAAGACCGTTGCGAAGTGGAAGGGCCGGACCTCGGTCGTTGATCTGCCGACCGGCCCGAGGGAGCCGCGCTCGACCGTGCTCTCCGTTGAGGAAGAGGCGGTCATCGTCGCCTTCCGGCGCTACACGTTGCTGCCGCTGGACGATTGCCTCTATGCGCTTCAGCCCACGATCCCGCATCTGACGCGATCTTCATTGCACCGCTGCCTGCAGCGCCATGGCATCGGCCGGCTTCCCGATGTCGAGGGCGACAAGCCAGCGAAGAAGAAGTTCAAGAGCTACCCGATCGGCTACTTCCACATCGACGTTGCCGAGGTGCGGACCGAGCAGGGCAAGCTCTATATGTTCGTCGCCATCGACCGCACCTCGAAGTTCGCCTTCGTGGAGTTGCACGAGAAATCTACCACCGCCGTATCCAAGGGGTTCCTGCTGCGCCTGATCGCGGCCGTTCCTTATAGGATCCACACCGTGCTCACCGACAACGGCATCCAGTTCACCACGCCCGGTGCAGGCGGGTCAGCCGTACCCCTCATCAAGGAGGCTCTCGACAATGGCGAGGCTGTCTGGGCCCATGCCTTCGAGCTCACCTGCGCCAGGAACAACATCGAGCACCGCACCACCAAGGTAAGGCATCCATGGACCACTGATGTGATCGACAAGAGCCTTTTTGATAAATCTGCGCTATTCTCTTGTCGCGCATGGATGACCGCGTGGCGAAGAGCAGGATCCTAGGTGAGAGTCCTGCCGCGAAGCCTCTATCGTCGTACCTCATTTGAGGCATCCGTGCACGCCTTCTTCGGACCCCGTCGGCTCCAGCCGGAGACAAAGCGCGCGTAAGCGCCCTCGGCCTGTTCCACCCAACGCCTCTCCTCTTCCCGGCGGCTCTTGATGTTGTAGGCGTGCGCGGCTCCCTTTTGGCCGCGCACAGCCTTGCTCCCGGCCTTGAGTTCCACATCGCGCAGCTTCTTGGCATGCAGGGAAGGCCGAGCCCAGGCGTAACTCTCGCCCTTCGTCAACAGATGCCAGATTACGACAGAGAGTTTGCGTGCGGTTGCGACGGCCGCGACATGCTGGCCGCGCCGGGCACGAACCCGCAGGAAGAAGGCCCGCAGCGGCCCCGGCGCACGCGCCGCCGCCCAAGCCGCTTCAACGAGCATGCCGCGGGCATGGCCGCGACCCTGCTTGGTGATCCGTCCATGGTATGCCGGACCTGGCCCGGATTGCCTGACGCTTGGGTTCAGGCCAAGATAGCTCACAAGCTTCTGCGGCTCATCGAAGCGCGACACGTCGCCGATTGCCGCCTTCATCGCCAGCGCGACGGTCATATCGACGCCGGGAATGGTCATTAACCGCTTTACACCTTCATCCTGGAGGGCCGAGCGGGCAAGATCGCGCTCGATGACCTGGAGGTCTTCGCCCAATCGGCCGAACTCGCGCAGATGCCGGTCGATCGCGAGGCGCTCGTCTTCCGGCACGATCTGCTCGCGCAACCACGACCGGCCCTTGGCGCCACACAGGTCGGCATGCGGGCAGGACGGGATGAGGTGGCTATGAAGGATCGACTGGATGACATTCTTCAAGCGTGATCTTTGCCGGACGATCTGATTGCGCCGCGTCACCTGCCGGCGCAGTGCCTGCGTCGGTTCGTCCGGAATCCAGACTTCCGGCAGGAAGCCGCTGGCATAGAGCTGCGCCAGAAAGCCGGCATCGATCGTGTCCGTCTTGATCTTGGCATAGGCGATGATGCGCACCTGTTTGGGGTTTGCGATCACCACTTTCTTCACATGCGGCGCGACAACCCCGGCGGCCGAGGACGCGTTGCCCGTCGCCTCGATCACGACGACATCATCCAACGACAGCTTTGCGGCGAAGGCATCCAGCAGATCGCGCCGCATGTCGACACGACCCAGCCGCCTGAGCCTGCCATCCTCCCATGCCACCGCCTCGGCGAAGGCGCGATGGATATCCAGTCCGATGATGCGCATGCCTATTCCCTCCTTCCTGGCTCGGTGAAAGACGGGAGCTGGCGGGCAACACGACACTTACTGATCCGCGCTCGCAGCGCATCCGGGAAAGTCGCGAGGGGCGGCCATGTAACGAGCTCGGGCTCTCAGCCCACGGTCTAAACACGGCCTGCCCGCACTTTCGTGCTCCCGGTGCCCCACGTCCCGGATGGGCTCACCATAAGGCCATTCCCAAAGAAGAACAGCAGGACGAATAGGCACCAAAGATCACATACCGGATAACCGCCAAGTCGAGCGCATGAACCGGACCATCAAGGACGCGACCGTCAAACGCTTCTACTACGAGAGCCACGATCAGCTCCGGCAGCACCTCACCGACTTCGTCGCCGCCTACAACTTCGCCCGTAGGCTCAAGACCCTCAAGGGGCTCACGCCCTACGAGTTCATCTGCAAAGCATGGGCTGACCAGCCCCAACAGTTCATCGTAAATCCGCTCCAGCAAATGCCGGGACTAAACACCTAGCGAGCGATCTCCAAACATGTGAATTGTTGTATCGCTCCTCGATTGGGAACTGAGGGGCGGTCCGCACCCGAGCAAACACGCAATCCTGAGGAGCCCCCTAAAATAGCTGGATGTATCTCTCGACGAGACAAGCGTCTGCATTTTCGGCGAAGACGGCGCGCATGCGACGGAGGATACGCTTGCGATTTGGCGGCCCTCGCCGACTATCCTCAGGCGACGGGCTGTCGTTGCGCGGGTCTGGTTGGAAGCTTGTGCACCAAGCCATCGTCAACGCTGATTGAGCAATATCCGAATTTGGACCTGCTACATTCCGATATCAGTAGCTCAGCTGTTCTTCGGCTGACTGCCGCGCCGGTACACGCTCGGACAGAATCGAAGGTACCATCACGCGGCATCGCATCCACATTGGTGATCGGCGCACGTTCCAGGGCGCGCCAAGTTGACCAAGCGGGTCGAACCGCATTACAGCCTTGACCGGCTGGAGGACGGAAATCCCGATGCCGAAGAGATTGGTCAGCCCAGTCGAGCCCACACGCATTTTCGGCACGAACAGCAAGGGCTGGGAAGCGATCGGCCGAGCGGTCCTTGAAGGCGCGGGCCAGGGTTGTTTGACGACGCGTTGGTTCGGTCAGCTAATCTAGTGTCTGTCCACAAACTCTAAGCCATTGAAATTCATTCACGAATCGCGATTTGCCGCTCAAGCCCGGCGGTTTCAGGTAGACTTTGGGATCAAGCCACTGATTCCAAAGAAAAACCCGCCACCGCCGGAGCCCGACAATGCGCCAAGAACGCATCATCCAAGCCAACATATTCGATCTTTTCGCCGGGCACGAGATCGGCCGCGAGCTGAAAGCGATGTCGCAGTGGCTCGATGAGCATCGCTCGCTGCTGAGTTTGGTGATTGACGATCTGCGCCGGCACGGGGTCCGGGAGACGGGACGGC
>NZ_JAMYNS010000034.1:0-27593 GCF_040319125.1 Mesorhizobium sp. M0938
CGCCGTAAAATGTCGACATAGGCGTTGGTGAACTGGACCGAACGACGAGAACAGCCTATCCAGTGTGTTGTCGGCAGTTAGTTCGCAAAACTAGGGCTTCTAGCGGTAAACACATGCTAATCCATTTGATTTACGGGCCGACCTGCAGCGGCAAGACAGACGTTTCAATTTAAATTGCACGAGAGACCGGACGGCCGGTCATTGCGTTGGATCGTGTACAATGCTGTTCTCAAACGCTATGGGCAGCGGGGGTGCCTGGGATCCCGAATTGCAATCTACCCAGCGGGTTTACTTGGATACGCCCCCTAACCGCGGGCACATCCACGCCGTGACTGCGTAAGCTGATCATGCACGTGGATGAGCTTAGATCTCAGCCAGGGCTCACTCGAAGCCAGCTCGTCTCCCTTCTCAATTCACATGCGCGAGTCAGCATCGGGCTGGCGCTTTCAGTGGCATGTAAGGCGGTTGCGGCTCGGCAACTCCGACGCCTTTGTAGAGAGAGCAAAGCATCGGGTCACAGACATGTTTGTCCCAAGACAAGGACGACCTTCATCGCTACAGGAACTTGTGGCTCACTGGAATGACGATGCAGTCCGTCCCACGTTAGAATACTTTGACGGATATCGTTGCGCCATTCGTTTTGCGAGAGAGCACAGCCTGACCATCAGCGAAATGCCGCGCCTTCGCGAAGAGCTCCAACAACGTTGGCAAGAAGGCGATTTTTCAGAATGGCAGCTTAGTGGGAGCCTCCCTAACTCGCTGCGGTGCTGGGACGGTAGCTCCTGATAATTATGTTAAGTGTCTGCGGGAGCAAGACTAAGACTGGTGCTGGGCGACATAAGCCGTGTGGCAGCGGAAGCATTGCTTTTGCTACGGTGGATACGGAGGAGGCCACATGACTGAACCGCTCATTCGGGCATGGGATTGGAATGCGATGGCAAGTGATGGCGCGGTACGCTTTCGGCGTGGGCCGCAAGATTTGCGGCGGTGTGCGAATCTTGACTGGACATCGCGAGGGCGACGCTGTCCTGGCGCTGCTATGACTGATGCGCACGACGGGGTATTAAGCCTGCAACGGGCGCCTTGTCGAGCATGGCGTCCGCCCGGGAGCCGCTTCAGCCGCCGTTCTCGTCCTTCAGGCTCTTCAGATGCGTTGCCAGAGACACCTCCGTGCCGCCGAAGCCGGCCTTCCCAATGGTGGGTCGAGCCGTCGCTTACCCGTGCTTGCCTCACAGATCCGCGACCGAGAACCCAGCCTCATGCTCCAATAGCAGCTGCGAATCACGTAATGCCGTCCTCTGAGTGGGCCATGAACTTCAATCCGGACTTGATCGCAGTGGCAACGTCAACACGCACAAAATATCATGAGAACCCAGATTGTCGCCGACAGGTCATCCCCTGCTATCGGCTCCGGCTCATTTCACCCTCCGTTGAAGACGTCCGTAGGACCTACTTTCGGATTATCTCACCTCTTAAGGCAATATCGCTGCGAAGGCGCGAGCCCGATGCACCCCCTGGTGAAGGCCGTCGGCCATGGCAGCGATGCGCCAATGTAGCTCGGGCGCAAGCCCCGCCATGCCTGCTCCAAGGGCTCGGAGAGCCGAGACGCGTTCTATGGGCAGGTTGAAAACCTCGGCGAGGGCGACAAGACGCTGCTGGAGCTCGGGGGCAAGCCCTGCGATGCCCGCTCCGAGGGCCCATAGCGCCGTGATGCGATCTGTAGGCCGGGCGAGCCCCTCCGCGAGGACGACAAGACGCTGTTGGAGCTCGGGTGCAAGCCCTGCCACACCCGCTCCGAGGCCAGTCAAGGCCGAAGCGCGATGCTGGGACGGACCGAGCCCTTCGGCCAGGACGAGGAGACGCTGCTGAAGCTCAGGTGCAAGCGCTGTCAAGCCCGGTCCGAAGCCCAATAGGCCCGCGGCGCGACGTCCAGGGTCGTCAGGTGCTTCGACGAGGACGACGAGACGCTGCTGGAGCTCGGGGGCAAGCCCTGCCACCGCCTTTGCGAAGCCCTCCAGGGATTTGGACCGAGACCAAGGCTCAAGCCCTTCGGCGAGAAGGACGAGACGCTGCTGGAGCTCGGGGGCAAGGCCTGCCACGCCCGCTCCGAGGCCCCTCAAGGCCGAAGCGCGGTCCCCGGGCTGGTCAAGCCCCTCGGCGAGAACGACGAGACGGCGCTGAAGCTCGGGGGCAAGCCCAGCCACACCTGCTCCGAGGCCCTCCAGGGCCTTGGACCGAGGCCAGGGCGCAAGCCCTTCGGCGAGGAGGACGAGACGCTCCTGGAGCTCGGGGACAAGTCCTGCTACACCCGATCCGATGCCCCTCAACGCCGAGCCGCGACTATCATGGTCGCCAAGTCCTTCTGCCAGGACCACGAGACGCTGCTGGAGCTTGGGGGCAAGGCCTGCCAGACCCGCTCCGAGGCCCCTCAAGGCCGAAGCACGGTCCTTGGGCGGGACCCCCTCGGCGAGGGCGACGAGACGTTGCTGGAGCTCCGGCGCAAGCTCTGCCACGCTTGTTCCGAGGCCCTGCAGCGCCAAGTAGCTATACAAGGGCCCAACTCCCTCGGCCAGGGCGACGAGACGCTGCTGGAGCTCGGGCGCAAGCCTTGCCACACACGCTCCGAAGCCCGATAGGACCGAGGCACGAATGCAGGGGTGAAGCAGTCCCTCGGCAAGCGCCACCACGCGCTGCTGGAGCTCGGGCGCAAGCCCTCCTGTGCCCTTGCCGAGGGCTCGGAGGACCGAGCCGCGTTTCGACTGGTCAACCGTTTCGACTAGCGCGACGAGGTGCTCCAGCTGCACTCTGGTGAGGCAATTGAAGTTGCGCGCGAGTGATTCCATCACGCCGGGCTGCATCAGCAGCGGGGCGCCGGGTTGGGGTTGCGTCAGCCTGCTCCAGATCGCCTGAACCTGGATAGCCCGTTGACGCGTTTCTTGAGGCGCCGCGACTATCATGGCTGCCACACGCAGCTGTTGATTTGTTTGTGACATGCTCAGCAGACCGATCGGGCTGAGCCGCTGAGCAATCTCACCGAGAATCTCCGGCGGCAGATCAAGGATACTGCTGGTGTGCTGGCTGCTCAGAGGACGAAACGCTTGATCTTGAGGCTCAGAGCGCGTCTGCTCCACCACAGAACAGGATGATTGACCGGGTCCTTCAACGCCAGCCGGCGGTCCGATGAGAGAATTGTCCCTGATATCACGCTCGACGGGGTTGAATGCCGAGATGGGCGCCTTGCCACGCTCCTCAATGCCCCTCATGATTCACCTCCTATTGCTACCAACTGAATGAGATCATCGTGATTATCGCGCAGCGGAATCCTCAAGGATCGGGCAGTTCCTAGAGCGTCGCTGGCTTGACGAGGTTGAGCCCGCGAATTGCTCGATCCGACAAGTTGCTTTCGGTTATCGACCATGCGGTGAGCTGCCCTGTCAAAGGAGATCCGGATGAAAGCCGCCAGTTCCAGGCGGCCCTCCAACGACTTGACCAACATCGGCGGCACCAATGGTGGCGAATGTCAAACCGCTAGAAACAACCAGCATTTGGAAATTCCGAGTCACCAGCAGTACGGACCTGGGAGATGTTCAGCATCATGGCTCGTCGGGGCGCTCCTGTGGTTTGTGGGAGGCATCAGTTCGATGTCTCGGACCGTCTTCATCGTCAAAATGGTTTCATGCAAAAGACGTACCGCTTCAAACGATCGACATTGATCCGAGCGCTTATGTCGAGGGGATGGAGACTTTACCTGCTTAGTCAGCGGCGTGGATGTCGGCACTGGCCACGGCGGAGCTTCTGCCTGCGGCGTTGCCCCGCGCCGTTTGGAGCCTGGTTGAAATTGCTGGGATTCTGGATCGATTGTATGTGGTATCCATCGTTGAGTTTCCAGTCGGTTGACGATTTCCTGTGCAGGAGACCCATCTCATCGCTCTGCGCCCGATCCGGCATGTGCGCGACGAGCTTGCAAACCGGCACATAAAGCTCTTCGATCAGCGGCCAGACCCTCTAGATCGCAGCGCAGATCGGTCTGCGGTCGTCACGAAAGAACTGGCGTCAGAGCGTCTTTCGCGCGGGCCAAGGTTCCGCTCCTTCTGCCCGGCGACCTCGGCGAGTTCGCCTGCCCTGGTGGGATGACGCCTTAATCGAAGTCGAACGCTGTGTCGGTAATGCTCGCTGCAACGATCCGGCAAGGTAAGTTGCGGGCTCCGCGATTGCTTGCCCGCTTCGATATATCGATCTTTCCGCTTCGTTCGAAAGTGGCATGCCGAATGTCAACAACCCCCCAATCTGTTGCAAACGGAACCAATGCCCACCAAAGCGACCTGTATATTCGGTTGCGCAAACTGGTCTGAATCTTGCTGTGCTTTGTCGATCTTGCTGTGCTTTGTCGCAGCATGAAAAGATTGGGTGCCGGAGGGCGAGTTCACAATATGGGATCGTGAGTGAATGCTCCTTGCGACTATCCGCTTGGCTCCCTGGTGAATTTCGGAAGACAGGCGCGATTAAGTGCTCCTCTGGTCGTCAGCAAGGTGGCGGTTGCCGGGAAAATGATATGTTGAAACAGGGACGGGTTGTACCGGCCCCAAGCATTAAGCGAGGGACAACCGTGGACTATAGTGCGGGAACTGATGTATCGCTGGAACGCCGCAGTGTGTGCAAAATGTGGTGGTCGCCAGCCAGTGCGGAATGGGGTCACTCTCGGCTAAAAGCAGGGGCGCTGCTGCCGCAGCCATGAGCGGATACAGCCGTATTCTAATTCTCTTCACCCCTGCCAAGACTATCCCATGCAGCTACGCCACCTCCGCTATTTCGTGAGCATCGTTGATGCTGGGAGCTTCTGCCGGGCAGCGGCCACTATCCATGTGGCGCAGCCGGCCCTCAGCCAACAGATCGCTGGGCTTGAAGCCAGGCTCGGCGCCACCCTGTTGCATCGCAGCGCACGGGGCGTTTGCCCGACCCGTGCGGGCAAGGCCTTCTACCGGGAGGCCGTCTCCATCTTGGAGCGGATAGAGCAACTGCGCGGCATCATTCGCTCCGCGGAGGGAGAGCCAGAAGGTTCGGTCGGGGTCGGCATGTCTTCGACGCTCGCCGTCTCCCTCGCTGCCACCTTGGTGGGCGCCTGCAGGACGGCACTCCCCAAAGTGACCCTGCGCTTGGTCACTGGGGATTTTCTCCGCATTAGGTCGCTCGTTGAATCGCACTCGCTCGACGTTTGCATGGTCTTCGAGGATACACCTACCCTCGGCGTTTCCCGCAAACCGCTGTTCCGCCAGCGCCTCTATCTTGTCCAGCCTGCCAACACAGAAGACGTCGCGCCTTGCGTGTCCCTCGAGGAGCTGGCGGCACTTCCTCTCGTGCTGCCGGCACGGCCGCATATGATGCGTGACGCACTGGACCGGGCATTTGGAGTGGCCGGCGTGCTACCCAACTGCGTGGCTGAGGTTGATACACTCTACAGCGTGCTCTCCTTAGTCAAAGCCGGCGTAGCAAGCGCGATCGTTCCCAAGGGGGATTTCTCGGATATTCCAGGCCACGAAGCTCTGAGGCCCGCGGTCATCGATCCGCCGATACATCTGACGGCATGCCTCATCTCATCCGCCAACATGCCGCTCACCTCCGCCGCTGAGGCGGCAAGTGCCCTGCTCGTCACGCAGATAGAAAAGCATCTTAGCGAAGCGCGGCCCTTCGAATGGGAGCGCGTTCCAATTCAATCATTGTCCAGAGGCGAGTAGGGGCCTGTCTTTGGACGACATCTCTTTGGCGACCGAGCGATTTCGCTACAGACCCACTGAGCTGGTTTCAGCTGATGCCCTGCGAGCGCTTCCGGTTGCAATTTTCTGCGCATGGCGCACATGGCGGTTGATGATGTTCATTTCACCTGATTGCCCCAGACATCGCCACCCGACCAAATGCTGAAAGTAAGACCGGCAGCGCTGCCCTCCAAGACATCCTGCTTTCGAACCTGCGTTCGAACCCCGGTCTGCGTGATCGGTGCGGTGATGGAGGAGGTTCTCAAGCCCAGATGGACGAGGTGCTGGGTGTTCTAAGGGGGAGCCTACACCGGAGACACTTTGGCGATCGGACGGGCTATTACGGCCCCCCTCTCAGCCGTATCGGCAAGCTTGAGCTCCGGGTTCGTAGGACCTGGCCGGCCCTTTCCACCGAGCTATTCAGCGCCAGCGTTCGGAGCGGGTTTTTGCGACGCTTGCGAAATGTACGTTGATCATGTGTCGACCCGCAAGGCTAGTCGATCACCAATGAACTGTGAGGTCATGCTTTCTCGGCTGGCCGAAAAGCATCAACAAGCGGCTGCAGGCGGGCTTCAGGCTGCGATGGCCCGCGTTTGTTGCGTCTGGGATCCTGATCAGCGCGTGCCCCGCCAACCTTGACCTTGCTGCACGTTACGCCTTTGATTCTGAGTCGCCACTGCCTATCAAGACCATGAGGGTGAATGTACGTCAGAGCTCATTCATAAGAATGGCGGATGATCCAATATCGACACGGTATTTGCGTCTGGCCCGCGTTGGGTCGATTGGATGTAAACGACAGCTCAACGATTGAGCGGATGGCCTTCCCGCAAGTGCAATCATTCGGGACATCCGTTGCCGTGACGAGAAGGATTCATTGGAACCCGATGATTTGCATCAACAGCCTGCCCAAACCGATCGCGTCATTGGGCAGCTTACCCGCCTCGTGAATGAATAGCCGAGAAGGCACGTGATCGATCTGCCTTGCTATAGTTCGCGAGAGGCCGCCGCCATTTCGCTTCTCGCAGCTCGCTTGCCGGCTGCTTTCAGCCTCATCGGCATCGACGTGGCAGCCGTCATGCCGGATTCGACACCACCGCGTGTTCCGATGGATTGCCGTCGGTTTATGTTGCGCCTGAATGGCCATGATTTCCGCATCTCGATCGACCCGACGCTCCTTCCGTCCAAAGCGGTGAGACATTGGCCAGACATCACGTCGCTGCCACTGGATGACAGCTTGCGGGAAATTCTGTTTGACACCGTCCTGCGCGATATAGCGGTTCAGGTGGAACGATGGTGCGGTGAGCGGCCCATCTGGTCGTCGTCCGAGATCAGCGGAGTGCTTCCCTACGCAATTAGGCTTGTTCGCTTGGAGGGGCCAAACAAACTCCTCGGGCTCGTAGAATTCGGTGCCGGCGGGCTCGATTGGATCGCCGACTGCTGCTGCGATGCGCTGCCGGTCGTGTGCACAGTGCTCGACGATCTGGCCTTCTCTCTCGATCTGAGGGTCGCTCGCGTGACCCTTGCCTTGGCGGAACTACAAGCACTCGCGCCGAGTGACATCATCCTGCTCGACACCTCACCGGTCGCTCGTAACGGCGCGATGACCGTACTGCTGTGCCTATCGGGCAATTCACGATTTCGGGCCTCGATCATGGACGGCCGCCTCGCAGTCCTTTCAGCAGTGGACCACATGATGGAAAAACCAGAGCCTCTCCCTCCGGAAACCTTCGACAGCATCGACCTACCGGTCGATGTGGATGTTGGACGCCTGACCATGTCATTCAAGCAGCTTCGTGAACTCGCTGTGGGCCAAGTACTGGATCTTGGTTTCGACGCAACGAGCAATATCACTTTGCGAGTTAATGGCAGGGTGGTCGCTGCGGGCGAGTTGGTGCGCATCGCCGATCGAACCGGTGTGCGTGTCTTAGACATGCGCCTACAACGCGGCGAGCCATGAACACCGGGTTGCCTGATCCCGTTGTCTTGATCGTCTTGACCGGGGCGCTCGCAGTCGTCCCATTCCTTGCGATTACCGTCACGTCGTATGTCAAACTGGTGGTCGTGTTCGGCCTGATCCGCAATGCTCTCGGCATTCAGAACATCCCGCCGAATATGGCACTGAATGCGGTCGCCATCCTGCTCTCCGTTTATATCATGCAGCCAGCGGCCCAAAACGCATACGAAGCAGTGCGCAACAAAGAGATCACGTTCGAAGATCTCCGGGGGCTCGGCGAAACGATACCGCTAGTTATAGAGCCATTTCGCGACTTTCTCCTGAAGAACACGTCGCGACAGGAACGACAATTCTTCGCCCAGGCCACCCGTGAACTATGGCGCGAAGCGGACGCCGCCGCGGTTACTGATAGCGATTTTATGATTTTGATCCCGGCATTCATCACATCCGAGTTGGCGGATGCGTTTAAGATAGGTTTCCTACTATTCCTGCCTTTCATCGTCATAGACCTGGTCATATCGAATATTCTTCTGACAATGGGAATGATGATGGTTTCACCAATGACAATCTCTCTGCCGTTCAAGCTGTTCTTGTTCGTCGCTGTGAACGGATGGCAGCGCCTGATCCACGGCCTGGTACTGTCCTATGCGGGACCATCGTGATGAGTACCGCCACTCTCGCCAACATTACCATCGACGCGCTGAAACTGACTCTGATTCTATCGATGCCCATGATCGTCGTCGCTACAGCGGTCGGGCTGGTTGTCAGCGTGGTGCAGGCGCTAACCCAAATTCATGAGCAGACGCTTCCGTTCGCGGTGAAACTGATATGCGTAAGCCTGGTTCTGCTGGCAACTGGGAGCTGGATCAGTGGGGAGTTGTATCAGTATACGCTGAACATCTTCGACAAGATAGCAGCGATGTAAGTGCAAAGGTGGGAGATGCTCAATCGGTCTGTTATCTCGCGCGGTGACTATGAGGGCCATTCCAACGAGTCGCTCTCGATCAACTTATCTGATCCGCCCCATGTCGCAATTGATCCATCTCTCTTGCATACTGCCGTTGTCGTCTTTGCACTCGCATCCACGCGTACTGCGGGCATGATGCTGATTATACCCTTTTTGGGGCGTGGCATTGTAACCGGACTGGCGCGGAACGGCGTAATCATGGCATTGAGCCTCCCGGTGATGGCGCATGCTTGGGCAACCAGGCCCGCGAACCTCGAGATTTGGCATCTGCAGATGTTCCTTGGCTTGGGGCTGAAGGAACTCTTACTCGGGATCGTGCTCGGTATGCCGATTGCCGCGACTGTCTGGGGTGTTGAGGCGGCGGGCACCTTCGTTGACAACCAGAGGGGCGCCGCGATGGTCAGCCTCTTGAATCCGGCCAGCGGCAATCAGGTCTCGCCGCTTGGAACGCTGCTGGCGCAGCTCTTCGTCACCTCGCTGTTTGTCACCGGGGGCTTCTCCGAATTGATCAATACGCTCTATCGCTCCCACGACGTCTGGCCTTTGTGGAGCTTGCTGCCTGCATTCGGTCCGGCATTTGCTACGGGGGTTCTGCATCTCGCAGATGTTGTCATGCTACTGACTTTACTTCTCGCCGGTCCAGCCATCGTTGCCATGTTCCTCAGCGAAATCGGTCTGGCACTGATCGGCCGCTTCGCACCACAACTGCAGGTCTTCTTTATCGCCATGTCGGTTAAGAGTGCGGTGGCCCTCCTGCTCTTGATCCTTTCGCTCACAATCGTTCTGGCCGAGGCGGATCAATACGTGCCATCACAGTTCGCGGTATTCAACCTCGTCGCGAAATGGTTGCCATGAACGGCCAAAAGACGGAAAAGCCTACTCCCAAAAGGCTTCGCGCCCTGCGCAGGAAGGGACAGGTGCCTCGGAGCAATGAAGTCGTATCCGCGGCGCTGACCATCGCATTCTTCACCCTGTTCTTTGCCTCCTTGTCTGGCATGATAGACCGGCTCGAGGCAATGATCCTATTGCCTATACCGCTTCTCGAGGGTGACCTCCTGAGCGTCACTCACAAGCTTCTGCGGTCCTATGTTGCCGAACTACAATTTTTGCTCGCGCCCTTCATCGGCATCGTTCTGGTGATCGGCGTAGGCGCCAACGCCCTACAGAATGGCCCGATGTTCGCGCCCAAGGCGGCCGCGCCGACGCTGAAGAGGCTCAGTCCCAGTGAGAACATCAGGAGGATCGTTTCGCTGGCGAGCTTCATCGAAGTGGTCAAGTCGATTGGAAAGATTCTGATACTCGGCTCTGTTCTGCTGCTTGTTTTGCGAGAAGGTATGCATGCACTCGTCTGGACGCCGAGTTGCGGAATCTCCTGCCTGAGGGCGGTGACAGGTAACCTGCTTCTCGGTATCGCAATCTATACCGCATTGAGTTTTCTCACGGTGGCAATTGCACACTTCGCATTCGAGCGCTGGCAATTCACCAAGAAAAACATGATGTCGAAGGATGAAGTGAAGCGGGAATACAAAGAGACTGTCGGCAATCCCTTGGCCATGGCAAAACGCAAACAACTACATGTGGAGTTGCTTGCAAAAGGTATTTCGGCCAAGCGCGCAGGGCGGCCGTCTTGATCACCAATCCGACGCATGTTGCCGTGGTTTTTATTACGACCGGCGGCACGCACCCTTGCCTCTGATCGGTGCAATGTACCGATCTCGCGCCGCGGCATAAGCCTGCGCTGTGGCTACCTCTGTGCCGGTCGTGCGAAACATTCCGATGGCGCGCCAGCTGCTAAAGGACGGACAACGACCAGACGAGTCTATTCCATCAGTTTTACGCAAATTCGCGGGGCTTCTCCGAGCGCTTGGTAAGCGCAACCAAAGCCGGCCATCGGTCGCGTAAATCTCTGTTCAAGGTGAAAAACAAAAGCTTTCGGCTGCTGCTGGTGGCTCCGTCGGGCGGCTCATATTTTGTGAATATGCAGACATAACGAGCTTATATTTGTCGCCCGTGGAATGACATCATACTACTGTTGTGGCGGTTTGTCTTGCGCACCAGCCAATCGGGCCGTTCGGCTCGATGGTGTGTTCCCCAGATGTAACTGCCATGGGAGCAAGCACCGAAACGAGTTGATGGGAACATGTGGATCCACGCAGCCTTGCACCACTCAGAAAGGATGGCAAGTCTGCTCCCAAAGGGTGGGACAGTGAATTGCCGCTGGGATCCAGAAGGACAGGGATTGGCCAGCCGCTAAAGCGATCCGTCGCCAGAGCGCACCGAGCCAGGGCGATTCATGATCCGAAATCGCCGCTTCGAGCCATTCTGATCGGGTGGCGATTCGAGCCTGTCCCGGTGCCCGTGGACTCATGGCGCACTGAAGCTGTGCAGGCAAAGGAAGAGCGCAAGTGGCGGGTGATCAGAGCGTCGGTGCAGAGCTGCATGATTTCTATCGGGCCACGCTCTCCAGCGGCCCAGGACCGCTTCGGCTTTATAGGGAGATCCTCAATAAGTTTGGCGTCGAGGGCTTTGCACGGCATATCGCCTTTCTTACACGTACGCTCGGCCAGGACATCGCTTCGGCTGGTCCGTCGGTCGAGCCTGCCCGGCTGCGTGAGATCCTCGGCGGATTGTCGGCGTTGCGGGTGCTCGATACCGTGCACGAGTTCTGCGAAAAGATGGTCGATCGGATACAGCGTCGAAGTATGATCGACATCACCGCTACCGGCGTGATGCAGCAGTTGTTGCCGCTCGTCGAAGATGCCGTTCCTAGTCCATCCAAGATCATTCCCATTCCGGAAAGGTTTGGAATCTCTTCCGTTCAATTGGATCTGCACATCGCCGTGCTGCGCGAATCCCGAAATCTTCTCGCGATGATTCCGGTCGGGGTCTACCGCGACATGGAAGCCCGAAAAAAGACATTGCGGGCAGTAGAGGCGGCAATGGACCTCCGCATTGAACAGGAAGAGAGTGCATGAGCGAAGGCGCTATTCACGCTTTTTTGCTCGGATTGGTCTTAACAAGGATGTTCCCATCAAGGCTGTTGATGCCACAGCGCAGTGAACCATGAATAAAATCAACTTTGATAACCTGAATTATTCAACTTCGACTGCGCGTAGGTCGGCGGAACTGCGCCCAACGCGCCTCGACTTTGGCGGCCTGATCCAAACCGAACTTGTGGCGCTGCTGGAAGCTGTTCGCAAACCCGTGGTCGACACTCGGCCGGCTTCACAATTCGATCTGCTATACGACGCCCCCACGGTCGACGACCTGATGATGGCAGCCTTCGCCCCCCCGATCGCAAATCCCGGAGTCCTCGACTCGCCGACATACGCCACGACCCTCAAGGCCGCACATGCATCGCTGGGCGATCTCGCAGCACAGGCGCAGGACTCAGATTGCGCGGTGTACCGCGACGCGCTCTCGGTACTTGATCAGGAGCTAGCCGACCGTGTTCTTTTCGAGAGCGCCTGCCGCGCTCTGATGCGAGGATAATGCTGATGAAGCCTCTCCTCAGTTCCGACAAGCGCGATGCTGTATCGGCCCTTGCGTATCTCTACCTCAAGTTTGGCTACTTTCACAATGCAGCCAAGCTTCTGCTCGCCCTCGACCATCTTGACTCTGGACCGGGTTGGGCACGACAGGCACGCTGTCTGGCGTTGCTGCGAGCGGGGCACTGCGAAGAAGCCGCTGTTGAGGCGGGCCGGCTTCTTGTCCATGCACTGGATGGCAAGGACCGATTCCGGGTGATGCAGGTGCGGGCCAAGGCCTGTTGGAAACTCGGCCTCAGGTCCGAGGCGAGAGCCTGTCAGCAAATGGTCGCAATACTGCTGACAGAGGCGGCCGCGCCGGGTGCGTCGTGGGGGAGGTAGTGTGAAATTTCTCAACGGAGTCCTGGCTGTTGCGACTGGCCGGAACGATATCATTCTGGCGGGGCTGTTAATTGGGATCATCTTCATGATGATTATTCCCCTGCCGCCGGTTCTGATGGATGTGCTGCAGGCTGTCAACCTTGGAATCTCCGCGCTCCTGCTGATGGTCGCAGTCTATATCAAGTCACCCCTCGCGTTCCTCTCATTTCCGTCGGTGCTTTTGCTGACAACGCTCTTTCGGTTGTCGCTCGGCATCGCTGCGACACGCATGATCTTACTGCACACGGAGGCCGGCCGGATCATCAAGACTTTCGGCGATTTCGTAGTGGCTGGGAATCTCGTGGTGGGTGCGGTTACCTTCTTGATCATCACAATCGTGCAGTTTGTGGTCATCACGAAAGGGTCCGAGCGCGTGGCTGAAGTCGCTGCACGCTTTTCGCTCGATGCGATGCCGGGCAAGCAAATGAGCATTGACGGCGATCTGCGAGCGGGCGGTATCGATATCCAAGAAGCACGTCGACGCCGCACCGCCGTCGAGCGCGAATGCCAGTTGTACGCGGCCATGGACGGTGCCATGAAGTTCGTCAAAGGCGACGCAATCGCAGGCTTGATCAGCATCGTCGTCAACATCTTGGGCGGCCTCGCAATCGGTACACTGCAAAAGGGCATGGGCTTACACAAAGCCCTTGAGATTTACACGATCCTGACCATCGGGGATGGCCTTGTCAGTCAGATCCCGGCTCTCTTCACCTCAATCTCGGCAGGCTTCATCGTCACGAGGGTGGGCGACAAGGACAAGGGCTCAGATCTCGGCACCGAAATTGGAGATGAGGTAACTGCCCAGCCACGTGCGCTGATCGTAGGATCCTTTAGCCTACTCCTGTTCTCGCTGGTACCTGGTTTTCCTTCGATGATTTTCGTCATCTTGGCAGTATTGTCTGGAGGCGGCGGCTGGTTGTTGCAGCGCAGTCGTGCGCCTTCTGCGCCGTCGGTGAGTTCCTACTCGATCGGCGGCATGAGAGCGCTTGAGACGGCGTCGGACGGGCCGGCTGAACCTGGCGGCGGAGGCGGGGATGCCATCACGCTCACGATCCCGGTGATGGTCGACATTGGTCGTGACGTTCAGGGCATCATCCGGCCGGACTCGCTTAACAAGGAATTGGCCGCTGTGCGACATGCGCTGCTTCTCGATCTCGGTGTTCCCTTTCCCGCCATTAATCTGCGTGTCAACGACAACAACAAAGATGGCACGTACACTATCATGGTCAACGAGATTCCATGTGGTGAAGGATCCTTACCAGCGCAGCACCTGCTGGCTCGTGATCTCCCCGAGAACCTCGACATGGTGGGTATTCCGTATCTTCCCGGTAAGCCCTCCCTGCCTCAAATCGAGGCCACCTGGGTCGACGTCGCACATCGCCAGTCGTTGCAAGCCGCCGGTATCCCATTTTTGGAACCGGTTCAGATAATCAGCTACCACATTGGTTATGTCCTGCGCCGGCAAGCGGACGAGTTTATCGGAATCCAGGAAACGAAAATTCTGCTGAACAACGTGGAGGCATCTTTCCCGGAACTCGCAAAAGAGGTGCTGCGGACAGTTCCCCTGCAGACGATTTCTGAGATCTTGAAGCGACTGGTGTCCGAGGAGGTCTCGCTGCGCAACATGCGCACTATCGCCACCGCACTGGTCGAATGGGGGCAGAAGGAAAAAGACACCGTTCTGCTCACTGAGCATGTGCGCTGTGCACTGAAAAGGCAAATCTGTTTCCGGCATTCGGTCGGCAGGAACCTGTTGCCAGCTTACATTCTTTCGCCGGAGGTGGAAGACACGGTGCGTAATGCCATTCGGCAGACGTCCGCTGGCAGTTATCTCGCCCTCGACCCTGGCACAACACGGCAAATCATTGATAAGGTGCGGGAGGCGGTGGGCAATGTTGGCCAGCAGTCACACCAGCCCGTTCTGCTGACTACAATCGATATCCGGCGATACTTGCGCAAGATCATCGAAGTCGATCTTCGTGCGCTACCCGTGCTCTCCTATCAGGAGCTTACTCCCGACATCTCGGTACAGCCGCTGGCAAGGATATCGCTGCCGTGAGTGAGCCGAATGTGGAAAGCGTTACTGGCACTGGCGATGATGCCCAGCTGATCTTGCGCGTGCTGTCCGGTCCCAACCGGGATGCAGAGACGTCACTGGAGGAGGGAGTCTGGTCGATCGGTGCAAGTGATACCGATGACCTCACCTTCGCCGACCCAGAGCTGGCCGCCACACATCTTCGCATTGGCATCGAGGCGGGACGCATCGATATTATTGCCCTCGCACCGGGCGTACGCATCGGCGCCAAAGATCTCCCAACAGACGACTGGACAGTGCTCGGACCGCTGACGCCAGTGCAGGTTGGTCGGACGATCTTTGCGATCGGCCCGGCCCGGAGCAGCTTTCCCGAGATCGACCCCTTGGTGCGAAGCAGGGAGCCGGTTGGATCGACGCATCGTTCCGCCCGCCCCGAACTGGCGTCGGCGGCTCTGCACGGCCGGCAGATACATCTCATGAGGGGCTCGGGGACGCGGCGACTACGGCTCGGCGCGGTGGCTTGCGCTCTCCTGATTCCGCCGGTCGTCGGGGTTTGGACGGCAATAGGACGAGGTCCCCCCTCCGCCCTGAAAGCGGCGGCGGACGCTGACCCGATGAGGACAGCGCCGGATATCAGTCCCGAATTAGACGTCGCGCGCAACGACAACACCGCAGGAGACCTACGACCTGGAGACGATGCTAAGCTGAGGGCCGCCCTGAGCAACGCCGGCGTTGAAGCGGAAGTGTTATCGAAACGACCGGCCACTGTGTCGGATTCGCAGCTCATCGATCTCGTAACGACGGTCATACGCGGCTTCGGGATCGAAGGTGGCGTTCGGGTGATCGGCACCGGGCACATCACGATCACAGGATATGGACCCAGCGATGCGAAGGTCGAGGCGGCGCTTCATCGCCTACGGCAGGATATTCCAGGCCTAAGAAAAGTTGAAAACGCCATCGTGACACCCGAATGCGCTCGCGCTTTTCTAGAGACGGCCATGACGGCCCAACTCCGTCGCTCCACTCACATCTTGACGAAGTCCGATGGCCTGCTCGTTTCGGGCGCTCTGACTGCGATTGCTTTTGAAGCCTGGGAGAACGTCGCTTCCCGCTTTCAGCAGAAGTTCGCGCCCTACATCCAGCTTGAGACGCAGTTCACGCCGGTCATATTGCCGGCGCTGAGAGGTATACACCTCGGCCGAATCCCGTTCATCGTCCTTGAGAATGGAATGCGCCTGAAGGTGGGCGACCGTCTCGAGACCTTGGGCCAGATCGTTGCCATCGATGGAGACGGAGTTTTTGTGCGCCTCGGCGCGGATGAGGTGCATGTTCCTTATCAGAGCACGCCCAGTTGGATAGCGGAGGAGAAAGGATGAGCGAAATCATGGCCCAGTTTGAGCTGCAAAGGCAGCTGCTAAGTGATTTCGACGGTGCAAGGAGATCTGCCCTGGAGAGGGAATTCGATACATGCCGGCAATCGTTGAAGCGTGAAATGGATGGTGGCGTTTTAAGGCAGGAATTCGAAGTCTTGGCAGCCATTGTGGACGCGATAGATGCGGCGAAAGAGGTGATCAACGCGACCATAGGAAGCTATCCCGATACACAAATGTCGCTAACTTGGAGATAGAGATGGAAATCAACCACGGCCACAGCCCTAATCTAAGCAGAAGCCTTGGAAGCGCCACTGCTGCAGCAGAAAGAAATCTTAACAGCTTCTTGAATTCCATGGACCCCAGCAACGCGTCCGATCTTATTAAACTTCAATCTATCAGTCAGCAATGGAGCCTCAGTCTAAATTTGGAGTCCGGCATGATAAAGTTGATTTATGACGCCCTGAAGGGGGTGTCCCAGAAAATCAGCTGAAGATTTTTGCTAGATACCAGCAGTTCATTTCTGATGCGAGCCGGCATGCTGTTTTGGCAGCGCTGTGCACCCCTATGCATGGAGCGCAGGATTGCCTCAGCGAGGGTCGGGAGCGATTGCGGGTGACGGCTCGTGCATGCGCTTTCACAACGCGTCAATCGCGGGCAGCAAATGCAGGCGGATACGACACTCCGGCCGCGCCCGCGGCCTTGACCCGAGGCCTACGCGAGTCCAGTGCCCGAGAGATCGACGAAATGCTCTGACCTTGCTTCCAGCGCTCCCATAGTTCGGCCTTCTGCGCTGAAGTAAACCAGATCCGTGACGTCATCATCACACACCTCCTCATCATCCCAGATTAAAGGTGTTGCGACGAACGATTGAACCCACCCGGCAATCTGCGCCAGGATCGGCGCTGAAAGTGCCGGCCGTATGCTGCCGTGTTCGGACACCTTCACTGCACTGGCGCCAAGGTAGCCCGTCAACGGACCGCCTGTTAACGTCGAAAAGCCGCCCCGGTGGTTATTTGCCGGACTGCACACCTCACCGCTCCTCAATTAATGCCGATGTGCTGGCTCATCAAGATGATCCACTTGATGCGCAAACGACAGGCGGGGTACACCCACTATCCAGGCCGTGGGTTGTTCAGCAGTTCGAAATTCTCGCTGTCTAACTAGTGGACATGCTAAACTCCATGTTCTCGGGCTACAGCAGGATTGATCACCGACCCGGCAATAGTGCTGCCCAGGCGGCAGCTATATCCTCCGGCTGGTCAAGTCCGTCCACAATGGCAGTGATGCGCTGTTGTAGCTCGGGCGCAAGCCCCGCCACACCTGCTCCGAGAGCTTGGAGAGCCGAGACGCGATCTGTGGGCTGGTCGAGCCCCTCGGCAAGGACGACGATACGCTGCTGGAGCTCTGGGGCAAGCCCTGCCATGCCCGCACCGAAGCCCCACAGCGCTGAGATGCGGGCTGCGGACTGGTCGAGCCCCTCGGCGAGGACGACGATACGCTGCTGGAGCTCTGGGGCGAGCCCTGCCATGCCCGCTCCGAGGCCTCTCAGGGCCGTGCCGCGATTCTCGGGATGAGCGAGCCCCTCGGCGAGGACGAGGACACGCTGCTGGAGCTCGGGGGCAAGCCCTGCCATACCCGCTCCGAGGCCCTCCACGGCAGAGGCGCAATCGGCGGGGTCGAGCCCCTCGGCGAGGACGACCAGACGCCGCTGGAGCTCGGGTGCAAGCTTTGCCACGCTTGCACCGAGGACCCCCAGGGCCGGGCCGCGATTCTCGGAGACGTCAAGGCCTTCGGCGAGGGCGACAAGACGCTGCTGGAGGGCAGGAGCAAGCGACGCCATCTTCGCTGCTAGTCCCTGCAGGGCCAAGGCGCGATCGTCGGGCTGATTGAGCCCCTCGGCGAGGACGACGAGACGCTGCTGGAGCGCCGGGGCCAGCCCTGCCGCACCTGCTCCGAGGCCCTCCAGGGTCACGGCGCGGAGCTCAGGGTCGCCAAGTCCCTCGGCCAGGACGATGAGACGCTGCTGGAGCGCGGGTACAAGCGCTGCCAAGCCCGGGCCGAAGCCCAATAGGCCCTCCGCGCGATCTTCCGGGTCGTCAAGTGCCTCTACGAGGACGACGAGACGCTGCTGGAGCTCGGGGGCAAGCCCCGCGACACCCACTCCGAGGCCGTACAGAGCCGAGGAGTGATGTAAGGGGTGGTCAAGTCCCTCGGCGAGGGCGACCAGACGCTGCTGCAGCTCGGGCGCAAGCCTTCCCACGCCTGTCCCGAGGCCTCGCAGGGCCGCGCTACGTTCCCAGGACTGGTGAAGTCCCTCGGCAAGCGCCACGAGGCGCTGCTGGAGGTCGGGCGCGAGTTCTACCAAGCCCGGTCCGATATCGTCGAGGATCCAGTTGCGGTCGTCGTAGTCCTCAAGCCCCTCGACTAGCGCGACGATGTGCTCCTGCTGCACTCTGGTGAGGCAATCGAAGTTGCGCGCGAGTGATTGCATCACGCCGGGATACATCAGCGGCTGCGGGCCGGGTTGGAGTTGCGTCAGCCTGTTCCAGATGGCCTGAACCCGGATCCTTTCTTCAGGCGTCGCGATTGCCATCGCGGCGACACGCAGCTGTTGATCTGTTTGTGACATGCCCAGCAGATCGATCAGGCTGAGCCGCTGAGCAACCTCACCGAGAATATCCAGCGGCAGATCATGGATACTGCTGGTATGCTGGCTGCTTACAGGAGAAAACGCTTGATCTTGAGGCTCAGAGCGCGTCTGCTCCACCACAGAACAGGATGATTCACCCGGTCCTTCAACGCTAGCCGCCGGTCCGATGAGAGAATCGTCCGTGATATCACGCTCGATGGCGTTGAATGCCGAGATGGGCGCCTTGCCACGCTCCTCAATGCCCCTCATATTCACCTCCTATGGATACATCTTGAGATCATCGTGATTGTCGCGCAGCGGAAGCATCAAGGATCGGCAGTTCCTAGAACGTCGCTGGCTTGACCAGGTTGAGTCCGCGATTACTCGATCGGACAAGATCCTTTCCATCGTCGACCATGAGCTGCCCTGTCGAAGAAGACCGGATGAGACCGCCAGTTCCAGGCGGCCCGCCAATGATTGCCCAATATCGGCCGGAACCAATGGTGGCGAATTTCAAAGCGCCAGAAACAATCTGCCTTTGGAAATTCCGTAATGTTCAGCATCATGGCCCATCGGGGCGCTCCTGTGGTTTCCCGCAAAACACGTGCCCCTTCAAAAGGTCAACATTGATCTGAGCGCTTCGCCACAGCCCTCAGCCTCTCAAGACCACTAATCGCCGTGGTCCCCGCATCGCTGACAACGGACGGACGCTCCACATTCGATGTAGTTTCACCGACAGATTATGTCTTGCTTACTACCCAAACTGTTCCGCCGTTGAGCGAATCTTCCAATTCCAGATCCGCTGAGCGTTCTTCCTCCAGGGTGGCGTTGGTGCGCAAGCGGCGAACGAAATCCTCGAATTTGCTAACCTCGCGCCACGCCTCACGTGCCACGCTGTGCGCCTCCTCACGCGCCTGCCGACTGCGGTCGGCCTCAGCTCTGGTCGCATCGAGGCGCTTTTGGAGCAGCTGTTCGTGTTGGCGCAACGAGACGACCTGCGCATTCACCTCGTCAAGATCAATGAGAGCCGCGGCTTTCCCGATTAAGGGATCGTATAGCGCGGCTTCGCGACGGGGTCGGTCTTCCTGCCATCTGCGAAGATCTGTCGAAGCGGTTTCGATTGCCGCGACAGCATTGTCGAGAGCCGCCTGCCGCAGGCGCAACGCATCTTCAGCGCGGCGGCGCCGCAGTTGCTTGAGTTCGAGAATGCGATGTACGGCTTTAGGAATCATGCCAAGCAGGCGGCGAGCGCATCGACCATTGCGTCGAAGCCGATCTGCTCTTTTGTCGACTGTCGCAAGAAGCTTCGTATCTGGTCTATTTTGGCGATCGCTGCATCAGCGAGTGGATCTGCTCCCTCCTTATACTCGCCGACACGCACCAACAGTTCCACCTCGTCGTATTTTGCCATCAGCTGCCGCAGGCTGCCCGCCAACCATTCATGATCGGACGACACGATTGCGCTCATGACACGGCTGATACTCGCCAGAATGTCGATAGCGGGATAGTGGTTCGACATTGCCAAGGCGCGTGAGAGCACAATGTGACCATCGAGGATGGATCGGGTTTCATCAGCCACCGGTTCGGCCATATCATCGCCCTCCACAAGCACAGTGTAGAAGGCCGTTATGGATCCGCGGTGATTGTTCCCCGCGCGTTCGAAAAGCCTCGGCAGTGCAGCGAAAACCGATGGCGGAAAACCACGCCGTGTCGGCGGCTCACCGGCCGCGAGACCAATCTCCCTCAGCGCACGCGCGAAACGGGTTACCGAATCCATGAGAAGCAACACACGCTGTCCTTGGTCGCGGTACCATTCGGCGATGGCCGTCGCGACATAGGCCGCTTTGGCCCGTTCCGCTGCGGAGCGGTCGGAAGTAGCAACGACAATAACCACTCTCGATAGCGCTTCTGCGCCGAGATTGTGTTCGATCAACTCCTGCACCTCCCGGCCTCGCTCGCCGATCAGCGCTATCACAGCCACGTCGACCGCTGCGCCACGCACCAGCATCGACATCAGTGTACTCTTGCCTCCGCCCGCAGCGGCAAAGATGCCGGTGCGCTGCCCCTCGCCGCAGGTTAGAAGACCATCGATCGCCCGTATGCCGACAGGAAGGACTTTGTCGATGATAGGCCGGGATAAGGGGGCCGGTGCGTCCCTGTAGACAGGCACGCGGGCTTCCGGAAGCAGCGGCCCATTGGTGGATTCGTCGAGAGGTCGGCCGAAACCGTCGAGGACGCGGCCCAGCAGATTCCAGCCGGTGGGTACCATGAGGGGCTTTCCCGTTGGGACCACTTCAGTGAGCGTGGAGAGGCCCTGCATTTCCCCAAGCGGTGTCAGAATGGCGACGTCGCACTGAACGCCAACGACCTCCGCCGACAGTTGCAAGTCGTTCTCCGGATTACGAAGAGTGCAAAGGTCGCCAATGCGGGCGCCCGGCGCCGTGGCACGGATGACCGTTCCAAGGATCTGAAGGACCCGGCCGCGGACGTGCATTGTCGACGCCTGCGCAATTGCTGATCTTGCGAGCTGGAAAAAACGATCGATGTCCTCCTGCTCAGGGGGAATGACTGCGTTCGCCGGCTCGGCTGGCTCGGAGATCGATTTAGGCATTTGGGACATTATCATGCTTTGAGTTTGCAGAGGTTTCTAGGCTGCTGCGTAGGCAGCTTTCGATCGCCGCAAGCTGGCTCTCGATGGTGGCTTCGACCAGTCCGGCATCGGTCTCGATGATGCATCCGGCATCATTCACGCGCGCGTCCGCAATTAGGTCGACGGCGCGCGATGTCAGCCTCGGGAGGATCTCGTCTAATCGGCTGCGGACCGCCTCGAGGAGCGACGGTGCCACGCGTAGCCGGACGAGGGATTTGTGCCCCGCGAATTTCAGACCGCGCAAAGCAATCTGCACCGCCGCCTCCACTGGCTCAACAGTTTCGATGATCCGCCGTGCGATCTGCAGGCCCATGTTGACGATCTGCTCTTCATTTTGCGCCATAACCCGCAGAGAATCCGTAGCGATCGCGGTCAGGCGGGCCTCGATTGCCGCTTGTGCCGCAGCCAAGCCGGCTTCTTTGGCGTTCGCCTCGATCACCCGGGCCGATACACGCGCCGCCCCGATGAGCGCATCGGCTTCGCGCCGTGCCTGCATAAGCAGTTGCTCGGCGTCCACCAGCGCCTGTGCGCTGCCCGCCGGCAAGATTCGCCCAGGGCCGAGTATGCCGGCCGATGCAGGTGTCAGCTGAACCAATGCGACCATTTGGGTATTCTCTTACGGACCAGGCGCCGCATCGCATTAAATGCGTCCTCGCCAGCACTGTCGTCACGACAGGCGTCCACCGCCGCCGCCCAGAGTGGCGCGGGACGGCGCAAGCGTAACCGAGTCCGCAGCATTTGCGGAATGCCGCCAATCGCAAGACCGAAGATCGCCGCGCCGCAGTGGAGCAATGCACTGGGCGCGGTCGGAATGTCACAAGCACCGATCGCCGACATCAGTGCGGCAGTCGGCCGCGGCAGGAGTGCGGCCTGCGGAGCGAATACGACGGCTTCTTCGCCAAGCGCCGCGCGAACCGCCGCGATATCGCTCGTGCGAATAAGTCCTGTCAGGCCGGATGCACCCACCCAGGCGCCAGCTAGCCGCATAAGGCGCACCGCGTCCTGTCCAGGGAGGAACGCGAGCCGGCTTCGTCGCGCGGCGCAAGCGGAAATGATGGCTGACGGTTGGTCACTTTGGCCACGAAGCAGCCAGCGCCCAAGCTTAATACGAGTGAATGGTTCCGCCAGAGCGATATCCAGCGGCATCCATTCTGGCCAACCATGCGCAATTGTGAAATCGAGATCAGCGGCAGGATCGGCAATGCAGCACATCACCGCCTTCGCCCACGGTGCATCAAGCCATTCATCCGACATCGCGGCGGATGTCCCGGCGATCGCTGTTGAATTGTTCGATCCGCTTGATCTCATTGAGACGCTATGGCGGATGTCTGGCGGAGGCGACGCCATAGCAGGAACGCGAGGACACCATTGCCGATAAGCGATGCCGCTGTGCCGCACACGAGCCCGACCAGTAGATAGCGTGCGCCCCTGTCCTGTGTCGTGAGGACGGCCGATCTATCGACCGAACGCAGTAAAGCATTATCCTGGCTCGCCGCCAGCAGGATGACGGAAACCCTTTCATAGGACAGGCCCTCCAAGCTGTTTGCGACGAGCTCCTTGATTTTCGGTACTATCTGATCGACGGTGGTGCTGGGTGCGTAACGGACAAGCACAGCAGCGCTCGAGGGGAAGGGCGGGTTTCGATCGTCGCTCATTTCTTGCGGCAACACCACATGGACCCGGGCATTGAGCACGCCATCGATGCTGGTCAGGGTCCGCGACAACTCCTGTGTGATGCCATAAATATAGCGCACACGCTCCTCTGTCGGCGATGAGATCATACCTTCTTTCTTGAAAAGACTGCCCATGTCGGCATAGACGTCGTGAGGCAGTCCGGCGCCGTTCAACACTTCCATGGCAGGGGGGACATCCTTAGTATCTACTGCCAACGAGGCAGTGCCGCCGCTGTCCGTCGTTTTTTCGGCATAGATGCCTTGATCCATAAGCAGTGCGAGCATTTCGTTAGCTTCGTGCGCCGGAAGATTGCGGTAGAGCTCGAGCTTTGATCCGCAGCTCACCATCGTGAACATCAATAGGATTATCGCCAGCTGCTTCAATACAAAGGTCACACCCGCGCACCAGCGTAGATCATTGGTTTTTCAGGAAAGTCTCAAGGCTTTGTGTGGCCTTGCCGACCACCTTGGCCAGCATGTCGCACTGTAGGGACAAAGCTGATATCGTGACCTGTGCGCTCAGCCAATCAGCCGAGTGGATTTCTCCCGGTTTCATGTTCGCCGAAGTGGCTTCTATGGCTTGGGTAAAGCTGGTGCTCAGCTTTTCCATGCTGCTGAGGATGGCGTCTCCCGGTGTCCGGGCGACCCCAGATCCGCGCGCCACCTCGGTCGCTGACCTGTCGTGCTGTAGCGACAACTCGGGCCGAACGGATGCGGGACGAACGGGGTCAATGGATTCAGCCGAAATTTTCGAAACGAATGCACTCTCCGTTGGCAAAACAGACCTCAGAGCCCCTGGACTAATGCTGTTCACGCTCACCAGATGTCCCTCTCTGCCGGATGTGCGACCGAGCTCTTGCCAAGCGCTATGACGAGTCCATCGACGTCGGGATCTCCACCCGGAACCTGCTTGAGCACGGCATCACGCTGGCTGAGTCGTCCTGCCAGATGGAGAGCCAGAGCCTTGAATGCCATCCCATACGCGTCATTGATATCCGAAAGCGGACGCAGCTTTTCCAGCGCTGCCTCGATATCTCCAACCGTCAAATCAGCCACGGCGTAAGCGATGACGGACTCCCTACCGCCCGGCGCAATGGCGTTAAGTCCTTTCGCAATACGTCTGGCCCGCACCACGTCATTCCAAACGCAAGCCAGGAAGGCCGCCTCGGCAAGATGCCGCCGAAAGCCAAGCCCGATCTCAGTGCGACTCCCGGATGAGCCGGACGTACATGAAGGAGACATCGTTATCGAGTTCCTTTCTCTTGGGGATTTGCGCGCCTGGGGATTTGCGCGTCATTTTCCGGCAACCATGCCATCGAGCTGCGGACCGAATTCTAACACGCTCCAGCTTGTTCAAATCGCGCCGCGCCGGCAGGCAAATGGTTTGTTAACTTGCATCCGGGACGACATGATCCATACGCGGCAGCCACTTTGACAAAGGATTTTGCTAACAAGTACGCATCAAGGCGGAAGAGCTCGCCGCCAGTGTTGTTTAATATCGCGCCAGGCACAAATACAAAGACGATATGCATCCATACTCGCCGCATATGAGGCCGTAACCGAGAGCATGTTTGTCATTCCTGATCGGGCTGATGTTCGATGCCATTACGCCTGATGATGAGCACATATCGAAACA
The DNA here is from genome assembly GCF_040319125.1 of Mesorhizobium sp. M0938. Classification (NCBI taxonomy): domain Bacteria; kingdom Pseudomonadati; phylum Pseudomonadota; class Alphaproteobacteria; order Hyphomicrobiales; family Phyllobacteriaceae; genus Mesorhizobium; species Mesorhizobium sp. M0938. The sequence continues at coordinate 24,576 of NZ_JAMYNS010000034.1, forward strand.
ATATTACCGGTCTGGTTTAAAAGCAGATATCGACAGTATGACTGGCGATTTATTTGGAGTTCCAGCATGAAGCGCGAGCATCAAGCCGTTGCGGGTAAAGCTCTCGCCTTGAGGCAAACGGAATGCCGGCGTGACGCAAACATCGGCAGACCGTGTCTTGCAGTGGCTGAAGGATTCAGATCATTCGTCCGCCTCGTCGTAGGTGTGAAGCGCGTTGAGCTCACCGACGACGGCGCTAGCACAGTCCTTGAGGGATGGAATGTGCCGTGGGCATCGACCATCAGGCAGTCGCTGCTCTCCAGAGGTCAAAACTTTGCCCGCGAGGCGCAACGCCTGCCATTCCACGGGGGAACGAATGAGTAGCAAAGATCTCGATGAGACGATGGAAACCGCCCGGCAAACGATCGCCCAGGTGGAGAGCTCCTTGAAAGAAAGTCGCGAACAGCTCGCCAGGCAAGCTGAGCTCTTAGGCGATTATGCCATCAGCGGCGATATCGACTCCGCATTCGTTGGAACTCGAGATGAGGACTTTCGGCAAGCTTACACATGTGAACGGCAGGCGGCGCTCACGTCCGATCAGCGACCGGTACGTGGGTCGGGCGTCAAGCTGATACGGCAGATGGTCTGAGGCGGCGATGCAGAAGGTAGAGGAGCAGCGGGTAACGGGGGATGGAGAAGTGGGCACTGTTGAGGCTGCAGGGCTGGCGCGGATTACGGAAGAGCTGATCGCAGGACGAACGGATTTGGCGGCTGTTATTGGGATGACGGATGACGAGCTCGAGGCAGTCTACGCGCTCGGCCATCGTTTCTATTCTGCCGGTAAATACTGCGACGCGCTGAACTTCTTTCGGTTTCTATGCATGCATCGGTACATCGACCCGAGATTTTGGTTCGGATTCGGTGCTGCTAGTCAGATGTTGGGCGATTCAGCAAATGCCGTGCGTGCCTATGGAATGGCTGCGCTGCTGAATGACGAGGATCCGCAGATTCCGTTTCGCGCTGCCAAATGTCTTATCAAGCTAGATCAGCCGGCGGCAGCCGTGAGCGCGCTTGATAGTGTATTGGCGCTTAGCTGCGGCAAACCTGAGCATAAGGATTTGGCTCAGCGGGCGTCGCTGATGCTGCGTCGGCTCAACCCTGAAGCTGATGGTAAAGGAGACTGCGATGCGTAACGTCAACACTACAGAAGCGATCGGTGGACTGAGACTAAAATCCGGGGTGCTAACTGAGGTCGACGCACTCACCAGCAATCTTGTCGCTGGTTTTGGCAAATCTGGCGCTGAACCTTCGCTACCACCAGTCTCTGACGGCGCTGTGGCGCCGGACAGGGTGCCAACGCTACCCCCGCCACGGGCCTTCGATACGATCCAACTCGTGGAGAAATTTCTGGCCCTCAAGATAAAGATGGGCAACGCCCAAGCTGCCGCGGGTACGGAGGATGTACGGCACTGGGGTGAACTGCAGAAGCAGGAGAACGAGAAAATTGCCCGAAAGATTTCCGAGGCGGCGGAGAAGGTGAGAAAAGCGAAAAAGAGTTCGAAGGTCATGAGGATATTTGGGTGGATTGCGATCGCGTTCACCGGGGTAGCAGCCGTAGTCACCGGCGGGCTTCTCGCCGTTTCGACCGCGGCAGTTGCACTCGCCGTGGGGATCCTGACCGAGACGGGCGTCATGGACAAGATGATGCAGGCCATTGCGAAAAGCCTCATCAAAGATCAAGGGATGTCACCGCACCAGGCCGAGCTTTGGGCCACTATCATCACGGTTTTCATCGTCGTTGCTTGTTCGGTGGCCACCTCGGCTGCCGGTTTCCGCAGTGGGGTAAATGGGGCCGCGAGCATTGCCGCGAAGATCACAAGCCAGGCCGACAAGGTAGCGAAGATTGCCATGGCCGGTCAGCACGTTGCGACAGCGGCCCGAACGGGCGAAGTCATTGCAACGTTAGCCGAGGCGTTCGCAGGCGGCGCGAGCGGATTCCTGCAGAAGCAGGCGACGGACGCCCAGGCAGAGACGTTGGATATCAGGAAATTCCTCGCCAGATTGGCGAATCTTCAAGAAGACGAGATCGCACGCATCCAAGAATTGGTCCTCAGCATGACGACCATGACGCAAAGAGTTGTCGATGCGATCGAGGAGCAGAGTCGATCCGCCTCAACTGCCATACGGCACATCGGCTGACGAGCCATAGCTGTCAAATCCCTGCCCAACGCCAGGAGGATATACATGCTACACACCGTCATACAGACAAACCGAATTGGCGGTCATCTATCGCCTGACGGCGCTTCGCAGGAACATCGACCCTTGTTGGTAATGTCCGCGACCTCTAGTGGCCTGGGTACTAGGAACGGCGAAGTTGCGTCAACGCTTGCCGATTCCTGCAAGTTGGCGTGGGCAGGTTCGCCAATGCTCGCAGACATCGACGTTCAAACCGCGGCTGCCGAAACTTTGGGAGCACGGCTCGCCTCAGTTGACATATACGCAGTTGGCGCGTTGCTGCACAGGCTAAATCTGCAGTTCCGTGATTCTGCGAGATTGGACCGGCAGGTTGCACGTGATTGCGATATCGCGGCGCAGAACGCCGCTGCCAAGGCACTTCGCGCTTCCGGGTTATGCCAGCTGGTCGGCACGGTCCTAACCTCCGCCTTCGCAATAGCCGGTGCGGGCCTGAGCTTTCAGGGCGCGCGCAAAGCACAGGCACGGTTCGATGCTGAGATTGGTGGTTGGAAGGCCCGCAATGGCAAGACGAGTTTTCAGACCGAGGTGCCCAAGCCGGCTACTAAGCCGGATCCCGAAATATCCCTAGAGGGCAGCCAGCCGCCTCACGTCGCGGTCACGCCGGTTACTAAGCCGGACCCTGAGATAGTGGAGGTTGACCAGCCGCCGCCCGACCTTGGCAAGGCGGCTACTAAGCGGGACCCAGAGACACTCCCAGTGGATAGCCAGCCGCCCGGCGTTGACCTGACTGGGATCTACAGAGCCCAGCAAGTCGCGCAACAAACGACGATGACCTGGAGCGGC
>NZ_JAMYNS010000035.1:0-20816 GCF_040319125.1 Mesorhizobium sp. M0938
TTCCGTCACCCGCCTTCGACTATACCTACAAGTGGGGAACGCAGAACGGCGACACCGCGCTTGAAAGCTCCTCGGAACTGCAAGCCGTCTTCCGCGAGCACAACACCAGCAACACCGGGACCGCCACTGCCGGCGCGTCCGATGACGGATCTGGCGCGACTGTCCCTGCCGACGCTAGCGACAGCAGCTCTACTGGGCACGCCGCTTCCGACGATACTACAGGCGATGGCAGTCCCACTGCGACTGCTCCCTCCCAACCGACGGTCAGTGACAGTTCTAGTGGGACCGCTTCCGGCGCCACCACCAGCGATGGCAGTTCTGCTTGGGCTGCTTCCCACCACACGACCAGCCATGGCGGTTTTCATGCCCATGGCGATCATGCCCGCGACAGCGTGAACGAGGGCAGCAGCGTCGACCGGTTGTTGACTGCGATGAGCCAAGCCTTTTCGGGCGGTTCGGAAAATGGGCATCACGCCGACAAAACGGCCCGCAATGGGTTCACCCACGCCGTCGACGGCAATGAAAATGTCGACGCCCATGCCAGCAAGGGCGGCAGCGCCGAGGGCGTGTTCGGCCGCAGAGGCAGCGACTCCTTCGACTTCAGCTGGCTCCAGGAAAAGCTCCAGGACAAGCTGCAAGACAAGCACCAGGACAAGCTGCAGGACAAGCACCACTTCGACCACGACTTCTTCGCTAGCCTCAAGTCGGGAGGGGGCTCATCCGACGCTCTGTCTGCTGGTACGGCTGCGCATGGCCGTTCCGACCATGTCAGCTACGACAGCTCGACCGGATCGCTCTCTCTCGACAGCGATGGGACGGGGGACGCAGCTCAAACGCAGCTCGCCAGCCATTTCCCATGGCAGCATCATTCGCTGTGACCTGAACGAGCTATCGGCAGGAAATTAGATCAGGCCCGGCCTTTGTTCGAAGAACATTGGCCGGGCCGCTTGAATCCGGCTCGCTCCGGCGCGGGAATGCCGTGTTTAGAAGGTAACGGACAGGCTTCCTTGTCCGGCCTTCGGAACATCCTCTCAAATGGTGACTGGGACATCAGCACGAGCGGCGAATCTATCGCCGCGCCGCGCCTTAGCCGTCCATGTTTATTCCGGGCGTGCACTCGCTGGGCAGCACGCCGGCATGGCTGAGCAACGGCCTGCCTGAGAGCCATCTGCCTTCACAAAAGGTAGCATCGTCTTAGCTCCAGATGAACGCGAGCACGAAACCGGCAATAGCAATTGCCGAGATGACATTGGGCCATACGGCATCCTGGGCCGGTTTGGCTGGCTTGTACCTGTGCCCCGTGCGGGGCAGCAGGTCCGGATCGTAGCGCACGTGGCGCTTAAGGTCGTATTTGATTGGCCGTTTCATCGCGGGCCTTGACCACCAGCGAGCTTAAGAGGAGGCGTGCTGGCTGATCAAAAACTTGCGCTCAAGGCAACGGAATAACATCATTCGAACGAACACTGTTACGCGATAGATCGCATCGCCTATTACCTCACGATGGCGGGCCCTATCTTTTTATGGCGCGCACATCGCCTTCAATATTGCGCAGGCCATTGGCGATATGCTCCAAAGCAATTGCAATCTGGCGGAGCTGATCCTTCTGATCATTTGCAGTCTGCGCAATGCGTGCGGCGTGTACGGCTGCTTGCAAAGACATTTTTTCCCTCCCGTTCGACTGCCCGATTTGGGCTTGGACCGTCGATAGTCGCAGGAAGGCGCAGGAAGCAAGGGAAGTGGCTAGGGAGCCCCCGCTGCCTCACGGTGACGGCCTTTTCTATAAGGACTGATAGAACACGTAGAGGTTCATGATGGTGGCCACCGTAACGACTCCAGTAAGCACCAAAACGGCAACGGTCATGTTCCGCATCTGCTTGGTGAGATTGATCATGAGCTTCGTATCGCGAGCGTGCTCACGCCGTGCAAGTTCATCTCGGAGTGAGGATAAGCCAATCGTCGTCGTTTGAGCGTGGCGATCATGCTCTGCCACCAGCTCATCATCTAACATACCCCTAAGTCGGGCATAGGTATGCGCCATTCGTGCTCCCCATGTCGCGTGGACCTGCCGATAGTCGCGGGAAACCCTTGGAAAGCAAAGACCGCGAAATCCTCGCCCCGTGATCGGACGCGTCCGCTACCCGAACAACCAAAGTACGAGGCACCACGCGCCAGCCGGCTCACGCTGAATCTGTTCGCTGAAATTCGCGGGGGTTTATTCGGATGGATATTCGATGAAATCAGGACGGGGAGGCTTCAGCCCTTGAAATCTCTGGTACGCCCAAGGGGAATCGAACCCCTGTTACCGCCGTGAAAGGGCGGTGTCCTGACCGCTAGACGATGGGCGCGCTCAGATGTGAGCGCTTATAGTTGCGTTGCACGAAACCGGCAACCCGTCTGCCGCTGCCTGCGACAACTTTTTTCAGTGGCCGCAAAACCCCGCATTTTCGGCGCTTTAGCCCAGTTCCGGGCGGCATCGCATGCCGTCCTCGGACGGCACACTGTGGATGTTGCATAAACGAGAGGAAGAACCAGCTTACCGACGGCGGCGGCAGCGCCAGTTCCAGTCGCGCTCGGGGCCGACGTCGATGTGAACGGATTCGGTGTGGCAGTAGGTGCCGACGCCGCCGCGCCCAGGCATGCTGCGGACATAGCTTGCCAGTTGCGCTTTCGAGACGCCTGGGACCTGAATGTCGGCGGCGGCGCAATACATGTGCAGCGAATTCTTGGCGCCGTTGGCGCGACGATTGCGGGCCGGATCGCGGTAGCCGGAGGTGACGATCATCTTCTTGCCGTAGTGGCCCTCGATCGTCTTCAGCACGCGGACCAGCGACGGCTTGAGGCAGGCAACGTCGACATTCTCGGTCTGCTTCAAAAGACCGTTGGGAGCCAGCCGGGCAAGGCCGGCAGCGGATGCCACCTGATAGGCGCCGCCTTCATCCTCGTTCAGATCGACGTCGCTCTCGTCGTCGAGGCCGGATTTACGCTTGATCTCGAAGAGTGCGGTCTTGCGCACGCCAGGCAGCGCATCGTCGGTGAAATGGCTGGTATCGCCGATCGAAGCCAGTTGCACAGGCTTTTCAACCGCTTTGGCCGAGGCCAAAGTGATGGTCGGTTTTGCCGCTTCCGTCTTAGGCTGAGCGGTCGCCGGTTGCTCGCCCGACCTGTTGTTGGCCTGCGGAACAGGTGCCGCCGAGGCGGGCGTGGCGCTGAACAACGAGGCGAGAAACCCCTTTTTCTTCGGCGCATAGGCCTGCGGCTCTGCGGCGGTCACATAGACCGGATTGTTCATCGCCGGCGCGGAGGCCTCGGCCTTGGACTTCGGCGCGGCCGTGCCGGCATCGGCCGTTTCTGTCTTCTGCCTAGCAGCGTTGGCCTTCTGCGTAGCAGCGTCGGCCTGCTCAACCGTCTGCGCGGGCTGTTCCTGTGGCTGCGGCGACTGGCCCGCAGTCGCCTCTGCGCCCGCAGGCGCCGTGACAGGGAAGCCGGCATCGGACTTGGCGCCTTCCTGGGGGGCTCCCGCCTGAATTCCAGGCTTGGCCATCGGCACATAAGCGACCTGCTCGGGAAGGCTTGCGTCGCCCTCGGCGGTCATCGTCATTTGTGAAGTCGTCATCTGCGACGACGATTCAGCAGCGACCTGTTGGCTGCCGGAGGCCGAGCCGGTGTCCGCAGCCGAGGCATTGTAGCCCGGCATGCCGACGGAGAGGGATGGATCGCCGGCCGAGGTGCAGGACGCCAGGAGCACAGAGAAAAGCGCGGCCGCAATGGCGCGGCGTTCTCCCTTCGCGAGGCGCGATCCTACTGATTTCAAAACAAAATTCCCCCTCGATGTCCGGCCGGTAAGTCATTGACGGCGTCGAAACGTTTCGCCGAAATAAATCCTTGTCCCCGAACGGAAACGAGACCTGTGTCAAATCCGCAAGCCCCAAAGTAATTCGACGGCTAGAGAGGAATCGGGAGAGCTTAAGGGTTGACGGCACCATTTCGCCCTCTTTTGCCGGCGCGTCAACTCACCACACATTACAGAAGGTTACACACGGACCCTGACATAGGTGCCCGGCGCATCGCCCAGGGTTTTCATGTGCTTGCCGGGTTTGCGGGCCGGCACACGGGTGTTGTCCCTGGCTTCGATCCAGCGTTGCCAGTGCGGCCACCAGGAGCCGGGATGGTTGGTGGCCTTGGCGAGCCACTGGTCGAAGTCGCCCGCCGGCTTGCCGCCAGTCCAGTAATGATATTTTTGCGCCGCCGGCGGATTGACGACGCCGGCGATGTGGCCGGAACCGGCCATGACGTAGTCGACCTCGCCGCCGAAATATTGCGAGCCGAGGAACACCGAAAGCGCCGGCGCGATGTGATCTTCCTTCGAGGCGAGGTTGTAGACCGGGATGGTGATGTCCTTCAGGGAAACTAAGCGGCCCGCCAGTTCCATCATGCCTTGCGAAAGTCTGTTATCGAGATAGCAATTGCGCAGGTAGAAGGAATGATTGGCCGCGCCCATGCGGGTCGAATCGGCGTTCCAGTAGAGCAGGTCGAAGGGCAGCGGATCCTTGCCGCGCATGTAGTTGTTGACGACGTATGGCCAGATCAGGTCGCCCGAGCGCAGCATGTTGAAGGCGGTCGCCATCCTGGTGCCGTCGAGATAGCCTTTCTCGCTCATCGCCTTTTCGACCGCCGCGACCTGCTCCTCGTCGACGAACACTTTCAGGTCGCCGGCATGGGTGAAATCGACCTGCGTGGTGAAGAAGGTGGCCGATTTGATGCGGTCGTCACCTTCCTGCGCCATCAGCGCCAGCGCCGCCGCCATAAGCGTGCCGCCGACGCAATAGCCGATGGCGTTGACGTCTCTTTCACCGGTCGCCTTTTCGATCGTGTCCAGGCCGTATTGCAGGCCCTCCCGAATATAGGCCTCCCAGCTCTTGGCGCCGTGCCGCTCGTCCGGATTGATCCAGGAGATGACGAAGACGGTGTGGCCCTGCTCGACAGCCCAGCGGATGAAGGATTTTTGCGGATTGAGATCGAGAATGTAGAATTTGTTGATCCATGGCGGGCAGATCAGCAGCGGCCGCTTGAGCACGGTCTCGGTCGCCGGATCGTATTGCAGGATCTCGGCGACATCGCTGCGGCCCACCACCTTGCCGGGCGTCGTCGCCAGGTTCTTGCCGATCTCGAAGGGCGAATAATCGGCCTGCCTCAGTTTCAGGTCGCCCTTGCCGGCGGCGATGTCCTCGGCCAGCATCTTCATGCCGCGCACCAGGTTTTCGCCATTCGAGGCGATGGTTTCGCGAAACAGTTCCGGATTGGTCAGGATGAAATTCGACGGCGAGATGGCGTTGGACACCTGCTTGACGTAGAAGCTGGCCTTGTGGCGGGTATGCTCGTCCAGGCCATCGGCGTGCTCGACCAGCTCGGCCGCCCAGCGCGAGGTGACGAGATAGGCCTGCTTGAGGAAATCGAAGAAAGCGTTGCGGCCCCATTCGGGGTCCTGGAAACGCTTGTCGCCGCGCTCGGGCTTGACCGCGTCTTCGGCATCTTCGCCGCCGGCGCTGAGGCGCTGGATGGAGTTGGCCCAGACGGTCATGTAGCCGGAGAACAGCCGCGTCTGCGCCTCCAGCGCGCGCTGCGGGTCGGCAAGCCAGTATTCGCTGAGCTTGGAGAAGGTTTTCACCATGTCGACGACTGGCTCGGCGACATGGTCGCGCACCTCGCCTTTTTCCCGCGGCTCGGCCCAGGCGGAGGCCGCCTTGCCGGCCTGCTCGATCATGCGTGCCATGTTCAAGGCGAAGCGTTCCGGGTCCTTCACCAGATATTGCTCGACGGTCGAAGGCTGGTCATCTTCCGCTTTGCCCGAATCGGGTGTTTTGGACATGGTGCGCGGGGTTCCTCCCGAAGCGTTTTCTTGACATATTATCATCAGACATCCGACAGGGTCCAACGCGCTCTATGCCGGATGCTAGGGAAACAATATGACGATTAATATTGGCGATAACGTTTTTTCTTGCACTGATTTTTCCGGCGCTGGTCGTTTTTGCCGCATGGGCGCGGCAATCGTCCTGCTGGCGGTCGCCGGCTGTTCGAGCACCAACATCGAGCGCCCCACGCCTGTCGCGGCTACCGACGGGCCGAAGGACACCGGCACCTATCCGAACCTGAACATTCCGCCGCAGGTGGCGGCGCAGCAATTCACCGACGCCGAAAAGGCTACCAAGCTCGCGCAGTTGAAGGGTGACGAGCAGGCGCAGGGCTCGAAGGGCGGCGCGGTCAGGATCACGAATCCCGCGACGCTGAACGCGCTGGCAAAGCAGCACGGCGCCGATGCGCTGAAGCAGATCGGAGCCAAATGCGATCCCGCCCTCGACCCTACCTGCAAATAAGGTTATATCGCGCGACCGAAAACCGCCTCTGGAATTGACCCACCTCTGGAATTGACCCCACCTCTGGAATTGACATGGAAGAATTTCACAAGGTCCGCCGGCTTCCACCCTATGTCTTCGAGCAGGTCAACCGGTTGAAGGCCAGTGCCCGTTCGCGCGGTGCCGACATCATCGACCTTGGCATGGGCAATCCGGACCTGCCGACGCCCAAGGCCATCGTCGACAAATTGTGCGAGGTCGTGCGCGATCCGCGCACGCATCGCTATTCGTCGTCGCGCGGCATTCCGGGCCTGCGCCGCGCCCAGGCCAGTTACTATGCCCGCCGTTTCGGCGTGAAACTCGACCCGGATACGCAAGTGGTGGCGACACTGGGCTCGAAGGAAGGTTTTGCCAATATGGCGCAGGCGATCACCGCGCCCGGCGACGTGATCCTGTGCCCCAATCCGACTTATCCGATCCACGCTTTCGGTTTCATCATGTCGGGCGGCGTCATCCGCTCTTTGCAGGTGGAGCCGGACGACGGCTTCATTCCGGCGCTGGAGCGCGGCATCCGCCATTCGATCCCGAAACCGCTGGCGTTGATCCTCAATTACCCGTCGAACCCGACGGCGCAGGTCGCCTCGCTCGATTTCTACAAGGACGTGGTGGCCTTCGCCAAGAAGAACGACATCATCATCCTGTCGGACCTTGCCTATTCGGAAATCTATTTCGACGGCAACCCGCCGCCTTCGGTGCTGCAGGTGCCTGGCGCGATCGACGTGGCGGTCGAGTTCACATCGATGTCGAAAACCTTTTCCATGCCCGGCTGGCGCATGGGTTTTGCCGTCGGCAATGAGCGGCTGATCTCGGCGCTGACCAGGGTCAAGTCCTATCTCGATTATGGTGCCTTCACGCCGATCCAGGTGGCTGCCGCGCACGCGCTCAACGGCGACGGCGCCGACATCGCCGAAGTGCGCGACATCTATCACAAGCGCCGCGACGTGATGGTCGATGCCTTCAGCCGCGCCGGCTGGACGGTTCCCGCACCCGCGGCGTCGATGTTCGCCTGGGCGCCGATCCCGGAGCCGTTCAAGCATCTCGGTTCGCTCGAATTCTCCAAGCTTCTGATCGAGCACGCCGACGTGGCGGTGGCGCCGGGCGTCGGCTTCGGCGAGCATGGCGACGATCATGTGCGCATCGCGCTGGTCGAGAACGAGCACCGGATCCGGCAGGCGGCGCGCAACATCAAGCGCTTCCTGGCTTCCAGCGCCAAGCAGCCCAACAATGTGGTGCCGCTCGCCGCGCATCGTTGAGTTGCCTGATATCATATCGACCAAATCCTTGAGGGGCGTCGCCGGACATGGCTGAAGCGTTGCGTGTTGGAATTGCCGGTCTCGGCACCGTCGGCGCGTCGGTGGCGCGCGTGCTACGCGACAAGGCGGCGGAACTGACGCGGCAATGCGGCCGCGAGATCGTCGTTTCGGCCGTTTCGGCTCGCGACCGCAATCGCGACCGCGGTGTCGATCTCGGCGCCGCCAGGTGGTTCGACGATCCGGTAGGAATGGCGCAGACCGCCGACATCGATGTCTTCGTCGAGCTGATCGGCGGCGACGAGGGGCCGTCACGATCGTCGGTGAAAGCGGCGCTCGAAGCCGGCCGCCACGTCGTCACCGCCAACAAGGCGCTGCTCGCCAAGCATGGCGTGGCGCTGGCCGAGGCCGCCGAGAAGAAGGGCGTGTTGCTCAATTACGAGGCGGCGGTAGCGGGCGGTATTCCGGTCATCAAGACGATGCGCGAGGCGATGGCCGGCAATTCGGTTACCCGTGTCTTCGGCATTCTCAACGGCACTTGCAACTACATCCTGACCCGGATGGAAGCCGAGGGCATCTCGTTCGACGCCTGCCTGAAGGATGCGCAGCGGCTGGGCTATGCCGAGGCCGATCCGACCTTCGACATCGAGGGCCACGACACCGCGCACAAGCTGTCGATCCTGACCAGCCTTGCCTTCGGCACGAGGATCGCCGCCAACGACATCTACATGGAAGGCATTTCCAACATCAGCCAGGCCGACATCCGCGCGGCCGGCGATCTCGGCTACCGGATAAAACTGCTTGGCGTCGCACAGCGCACGGAGAGCGGCATCGAACAGCGCGTGCATCCAACCATGGTGCCGACGGCCTCGGTCATCGCGCAGGTGCATGGCGTCACCAATGCGGTGGCCATCGAAACCGACATCCTTGGCGAGCTGCTGCTCTCGGGTCCCGGTGCCGGCGGCAACGCCACCGCATCGGCGGTGGTCGGCGATATTGCCGATATCGCCAAGAGCCGGCCCGGTTTTCAGCACGGTCCGGTTTTCGGCCTGCCGGCGAAGGAGTTGCGGCCTTACAAGAAGGCGCAGATGCGCAGCCACGCCGGCGGCTACTTCATCCGGCTGACCGTGCACGATCGCATCGGCGTCTTTGCCGCAATAGCCAAACGCATGGCCGACAACGACATTTCGCTGGAATCGATCGTGCAGCATGCAGCCGGGCCGGATACCGCACTGCAGAAGACGGTGATCCTCGTCACCCACGAGACGACAGAAGCCGCGGTGCGCAAGGCCGTCGACGGCATCACCAGGGACGACCATCTGACCGACAAGCCGCAGGTGATCCGCATCGAGCGGGCGGGATAGGGATTTTCTCTTTCTCCTTCAATCGATTGATATCGTTGCGTTTTCAAAAAAGAGCCGCTCAGGTCTTGCTGTTGTCATGGAGCTTTGACACAACCAGCGCGCCTCTGGCGGGAGGCAATGTACCAACGAGGATCTTCCACCGATGAACGTTGCCCAGAACATCGTCGCCGGCCTCGACCGGATACTCACCATGGAGCTGGTGCGCGTTACCGAGCGCGCCGCGGTTTCGGCCGCCAGGTTGCGCGGACGCGGCGACGAAAAAGCCGCCGACCAGGCCGCAGTCGACGCAATGCGAGAGGAGCTCAACCGCCTCGCCATCAACGGCACGGTGGTGATCGGCGAGGGCGAGCGCGACGAGGCGCCGATGCTGTATATCGGCGAAGAGGTCGGCTCCGGTAAGGGCCCGGCGGTCGATATCGCGCTCGATCCGCTCGAAGGCACGACGATCTGCGCCAAGAACCTGCCCAATGCGCTGGCCGTCATCGCGATTGCGGAGAAGGGCAGCCTGCTGTTTGCGCCCGACGTCTATATGGACAAGATCGCCGTCGGCCCGGGCTATGCGGGCGGCGTCATCGATATCGATGCCTCGCCGGCCGAAAATATCGCCAGCCTGGCCAATGCCAAACGCGTGCCGGTGTCGGAGATCACCGCCTGTATCCTCGACCGGCCGCGCCATGGCGGGCTGATCGAGGCCGTGCGCGCCACGGGCGCTGCGATCCGGCTGATCGGCGATGGCGATGTCGCCGGCGTCATCCACACCACCGACCCTGATGAGACCGGTATCGACATCTATCTCGGCGCCGGCGGCGCCCCGGAGGGCGTTCTGGCGGCGGCAGCGTTGCGCTGCACGGGCGGCCAAATGCAGGGTCGACTGATCCTCGATACGCCGCAGAAGGTGGAGCGCGCGGCCAAGATGGGCATTTCCGACCCGAAGCGGGTCTACCGCACGCAGGACATGGCGCGCGGCGACGTGCTGTTTGCGGCAACCGGCGTCACCGACGGCAACCTGCTGGCCGGCGTCAAGTTCGGCCGCAATTCCATCACCACGCACACGATCGTGCTGCGCTCGTCGTCACGCACCGTGCGCGAGATCAAGGCGCGCCATCAGGATCTGGAAAAGTTCTGATTCGCCAGATTTAGCCGTCGCATATTGTGAGAGCCGTCGCATATTGTGAGAAATGACAATTTTGCAGCCGGCGCGTCATATGACGGGCGAACACCGTATCTTCCTCGATGTCAGGCAGTCGGCATCAGGTGTTTCCTGGGAACACCGGCTGACCGAGCGGCAGGACATGACTGCGCTCGCCATAGCGCAAGGCTATGGCGTGCCGGATATTGTCGCGCGCGTCCTTGCCGGGCGCGGCGTGACCGCCGAGCAGACCGAGCGGTTCCTTGATCCGACCATCCGCGACCTTCTGCCAAACCCCGCGTCTCTGACCGACATGGACAAAGCCGCTGCCCGCATCGCCGAGGCGATCGTTGCCAGGGAAAAGGTGGCGATCTTCGGCGATTACGATGTCGATGGCGCGGCCTCGTCGGCGTTGCTCAAGCGGTTTCTCACGCATTTCTCCGTGTCATCGGAGATCTACATACCGGACCGTATCTTCGAGGGGTACGGCCCCAATCCGGAAGCCATGCGCGAACTCGTCTCGCGCGGCGCGACGCTGATCGTTACCGTCGACTGCGGCACCAACAGCGCCGTTTCCATCGACGCGGCGAAGGCTGCCGGCGCCGATGTCGTTGTGCTTGACCATCACCAGCTCGGCGGTCCGTTGCCGGCGGCGGCAGCGGTCGTCAATCCCAATCGCGAGGACGACCTTTCGGGGCAGGGCCATCTTTGTGCCGCCGGCGTCGTCTTCCTGGCTCTGGTGCAGACGGCGAAGGTCCTGCGCGGCCGCTTGCCGGATGCAACCCCGCCGGACCTGCTTGGCTTGCTCGATCTCGTGGCGCTGGCGACCGTCTGCGACGTGGTGCCGCTAACCGGCGTCAACCGCGCCTTCGTGGTCAAGGGGCTGCAGATGGCACGCCAGCAGAGGAACGAAGGGCTGGCGGCGCTGGCGCGGGTCTCGCGAATCGGCGAGCCGGTCAGCACCTTCCATCTGGCCTATCTGATCGGCCCGCGCATCAATGCCGGCGGGCGCATCGGCGACGCAGCGCTCGGCAGCCGGCTGCTCGCCACCGACGATCCTGTCGAGGCCCGCACCATTGCCGAGACGCTGGACCGGCTCAATCAGGAGCGGCAGCAGATGGAGCTGGAAATGCTGGCCGCTGCACGGGTCGAGGCCGATGCCGAGCTTGCCGGCGGCAATGGGCCCGCCATCGTCGTTACCGCCAGCTCCAATTGGCATCCGGGCATCGTCGGCCTGCTGGCCTCGCGGCTCAAAGACCATGCGCGCCGGCCAGCCTTTGCCATCGCCTTCAACGCCAATGGCATCGGCACGGGTTCAGGCCGTTCGGTGTCGGGCTTCGACCTTGGCCGGTTGGTGCGCGAGGCTGCCGATGCCGGGCTGATCGTCAAAGGCGGCGGCCATGGCATGGCGGCCGGCATCACGGTGGAGCGGGCGAAACTTGGCGCGCTGAGGGCCTTCTTCGAGGAACGAGCGGCGGCCGATGTGTTCCGGCTGCAAGGCGAGGAAAGCCTGGCGATCGACGGTGCGCTGGCCGCCGAGGGCGCAACGCTCGGCCTGCTCGATGCGCTGGAGAAAGCCGGCCCGTTCGGCGCCGGGCATGTCGCGCCGGTGTTCGCGCTGCCGCGCCATCGCCTTGCCGATGCAAGGCCGGTCGGCACCAATCACATCCGCGCCGAGTTGCAGTCGGAAAGCGGCGGCCGCATCCAGGCGATCGCGTTCCGCGCTGTCGATACGGCGCTCGGTGAATTCCTGTTCAAGCACAGGGGCAAGCCGGTGCATGTCGCCGGGTCACTGTCAGGCAATCACTGGAACGGCAACCGCACGGTGCAGTTCCGCATCGTCGATGCCGCGCGCGCCTGACAATCGCTTCAGTCGGGATCGCGGTTTAGGCCAAAACCGCCTGCAGTCGGGCAAGCTCGCCGATCTGGGCCATCGTTACCTGATAACCGATGCTGATCGCCTCGTCGGCGCGGTGGAATTCGGTCAGGCCGATATGGCTGAGCTTCGGCTGCAGCGACATGTCAGGTGGGTCGCCGGCAAGCCGCGCCCGCGAAATGCGGTCCTGGATGATGTTGAAGGCCTCGATCATGACGCCGGTGATGCCGAGCCGTGTTTGGTACTGATGCCCTGCTTCGACGACCAGTTCGCCGGCGCTGTGCTTGATGACGGCAGCGCGGCCGAACAGATCGTAATGAAGGTTCACCGCGACCACGAGCGGCTGCTCGTATGCGCGGCAGACCGAGACCGGAACCGGATTGACCAGGGCGCCGTCGACCAGCACGCGCCCGTTGCAAGTGACCGGCTCGAACACCCCGGGCAGCGCGTAGGAGGCGCGCATGGCCGTGGTCAGTGAGCCGCTCGACAGCCAGATTTCATGGCCAGTGCGGATCTCCGTAGCAATGCAGACGAAAGGCTTGGGCAAATCCTCGAAACGGACGCCGGCCATATGCTCGCGCAGCCGTGCGTCGAGCTTCATGCCGCCGAACAGCCCACTGCCGCGCAGATTGAGATCGAGAAGTCCAAAAATGCGCCGCTTGGTCAGGCTTCTGGCGAATTCTTCCAGCTCGTCCAGCTTGCCGGCAAGGTAGCAGCCGCCGACCAGCGCGCCGATCGAGGTGCCGGCGATCATCGACACCTCGATGCCGGCTTCGTCGAGCGCCCGCAGCACGCCGATATGGGCCCAGCCGCGCGCGCAGCCGCCGCCCAATGCCAGCGAAATGCCTGTTTTCTTGGCGGGCTTCGTTTCGGATGCGCCGGCGGACGATGACAGGCCATTGGCCTCTCGAACGTCCGGTCTGTTGCGCGATGACGCCCATTCGAGCATCACAATCTCCCTTGTCCGACGGCCAACATAGAGGCTGGCAGTATCGAAATCATGAATATACGCGGTTGCAGCTCGGCGAATGGTTCATTTGGATGGTTCACGGGACTTTCGATACATTTCTTTCGCATCGAACAGCGGCTTGCTGCCGTCGCTGGCAAGCGTCCCCTTGCCGTCGATCAGTCCCACCGTCCGATAAAAGCAAGAACGCCGGCCAGTGTGGCAGGTTGCGTCGTGGCCCATCACTTTGACGCGCAACCATATGGCGTCCTGGTCACAATCCGTGAGCATCTCGACGACTTTCTGGAGGTTCCCGGACGTTTCGCCCTTTTTCCACAGAGCGCTGCGCGAGCGCGACCAGTAATGGGCGATGCCGGTTTCGAGCGTCAGCGCCAGCGCTTCGGCGTTCATATGCGCGACCATCAGCAACATGCCGTCCTCGGCATCCGTGACGACGGCGGTGACGAGCCCATTGGAATCGAAGCGCGGCGAAAAGACCGCGCCTTCTTCCAATGCCTTCTTGTCTGATGGAGCTTTCGGAAATTCCACTGCCGACATCGCCGGTCCTTATTCAGAGCCTCGTCCATTCCGATTGAATCGGAATGGACGAGGCTCTGTCTTCTTGTTTGGCCATGATCTTATCCGAGAACCGGTTCCCACTTCTCGGGATCATGGCTAGCGACCGGCGAGGGTCGTTCAGCCCCTGCCGCCGCGCACCATGGTGACGAAACGGACCTGTTCCTCCGGCGTGTCCTTGAAGACGCCGGTGAAGGTCGAGGTCAGCGTAGTGGAGCCCTCTTTGCGGATGCCGCGCATGGCCATGCACATATGCTCGGCCTCGAGCATGACGGCGACGCCGCGCGGAGCGAGCACATCCTGGATGACGCCTGCGATCTGGGCGGTCATGGCCTCCTGGGTCTGCAGGCGCTGGGCGAAGATATCGACGACGCGTGCGATCTTGGACAGGCCGACAACCTTGCCGTCCGGCAAGTAGCCGACATGCGCCTTGCCGATGATCGGCACCATGTGGTGCTCGCAATGCGAATGAAATGTTATGTCCTTGACGAGGACAAGGTCGTCATAGCCGGCGACTTCCTCGAAGGTGCGGCCGAGTTCCTCGGCCGGGCACTTGTCATAGCCGCCGAACATTTCGCGATAGGCCTTCACCACACGCTTTGGCGTATCGACCAGGCCCTCCCGGTCCGGATTGTCGCCGGCCCAACGCAACAGGGTGCGAACCGCGGCCTCGGCCTCGGCTTCGGTCGGCCGGTCGGTGACAGGTTTTTCCAGATAGGCGGACGGGGGCATGAATTTCTTGATGACGGCATCCATAAAGGCGTCTCCCGTAGTTCCCCTCTCAGGAGGAACGAGTTGAACGGACCACGACCTTTCGGGTGTTAGAAACGTGCCCTGTTTCCAGCCCGTAAGCGGCGTGAACTGATTGAGCAAGGACGAGGTCGTTTGGTTACCTTGTCCATACCCGACTACCAGCATTATATATGATCGTACCGAGCGAAAGGAAGACCGTCAGCGGCAATCGCCGTTCGCTCGGCGGCGACGGATTGGAAAAATATGATCGACGACGTCTACAATGCGAAAATTCTGGGATTTGCCGGGAATATCGCGCGGATCGGCCGGCTCGACCGTCCCGATGCAACCGCGCGCGCGCATTCCAAGCTGTGCGGCTCGACCGTGACCGTCGATCTGAAGATGGATGACGGCGTCGTCACCGATTTCGCCCATGACGTCAAAGCCTGCGCGCTTGGCCAGGCGTCGTCCTCGATCATGGCGCAGCATGTCGTTGGCGCCAGCGCGGATGAATTGCGCAGCGTTCGCGAGACGATGCTGAAAATGCTGAAGGAAAACGGCGCGCCGCCGGAAGGCCGCTTTGCCGATCTCAGATATCTCGAACCGGTGCGCGACTACAAGGCGCGCCATGCCTCGACCATGCTGACCTTCGATGCCGTGGTCGACGCGATCGGCCAGATCGAGAAGAAGCGCGCCGAACAGGCGGCCTAAACCTCTGCAAGAAAACGCCGGTTTTCGGCGAATTCCGCCCGGATCCAGTCGGCAAAAGCCCTGGCCGGCTCGGAAAGGTCGTTCAGGCTTCTGGCCACCAGCCAATAGGCACCGGACGCGACGTCGATGTCGAAAGGCTTGATCAGCGCGCCGGACGCAAGTTCTTCGCCGATCTGCAAAAGATCGCCCAGCGCGACACCATGCCCAAGCAAGGCTGCCTGCTTCGAAAGCGAAGCATCCGCCAGCATCGGGCCACGCGCAGGCACGGCTTCAGCGGTCACGCCGGCCGCTTCGAACCAGCGCGCCCAGCCCTGACGGCTTTCTTCGTGCAGCAATGTATAGCGACCAAGGTCGATCGGCTTTTCCAAAGCGGGGCCGGACGCAAGAAGCGCCGGCGACAGAACTGGTGAATCGACGACCGAGGCAAGCTGTTCGGCCTCGCTGCGCGGCCATGAGGTGGCGTGCGCGCTGAAGCGTAAGGCAAGTTCGGGCTGATCGCTGCGGAACTCTATTAATCTCGGGTCGACCTCCAGGGAAACGTCGATATCGGGTCGCAACTCGCGAAATCGGTTGAGCCGCGGCACCAGCCATACGGATGCAAGCGACGGCTCGACGCTGACACGAACCACGGACAGCGCCGGGGAGGCGGCCAACTCCGAAAGCAGTCGGTCGATATCGTCGAAGCTCCTGACGAGCTGGCTAAGCAGCTGCCGGCCCGCATCGGTCAGTTCGACGCTACGATGGTGGCGGAAGAACAGGGGTTGGCGCAGGAAGGTTTCGAGCTCGCGTATCTGGCGGCTGATCGCCGCCTGCGAAACATAGAGCTCCTCGGCAGCGCGGCTGAAGCTCAGGTGGCGGCCAGCCGCCTCGAAGCTTCTGAGGGCCGTCAGAGGGAGGCGTCCGCGCTTCATTCGCATAATCTCAAGTTATCCAACTAGGAAATTATACTCGTTTGAGGACGAAGGCCAGCAGCGGTCTAATCGGCCTCAAAGGAGATCAGCCGTGAACGAGTTCCTGACTATTTTCGGCGACGTGATGCGGATCGTGACCTTTCAATATCAATCGACAAGACATCAATTGCCAAGACCGGCGCGTACTGAATTCGATGGAAATTGGCGAACCGAACCGGGTTCGCCTCAGCGGATCCACCCGACCGGCCGCGCGACCCCGCGCGATCGTTGAAATGCCAATCGGAAACGTCTGGGAAATCTAAGAGAACATTGCTTTCCCTGGCCAATGTCCACATCTATCGACAGCAGGAAGAAAACACCGGGATTGCTATGAGCAACGAGCACCGACATGCTCATGCCGCGTTGGCGGCGCCGCGCGGGCGTAACTGGCCCGGTCCGTGGCGCAAGACGCCGGGCCGAATCCTTGGCACGTCGCTTGTGCGCTTTTACCAGCTGACTTTGTCCGGCTTTGTCGGCAATTCCTGCCGGCATCTGCCGACCTGTTCCGAATACGCACATGAAGCGATCGCCCGCCACGGGCTGTGGGCGGGCGGCTGGATGGGGCTTTTCCGGGTCCTGCGCTGTGGACCCTTCGGCACGCATGGCATCGACCGTGTGCCGGAGGTACTGGAAGACCGCTATCTATGGTTCACGCCCTGGCGGTACTGGCGGATCGGAAAAAAGCGCAGTGACCCGGAAAGCTGATGGCGGTAGGGGCAATCAGGCAGGATCTTTACGATTTGCTAAGCTTAACCGCACGTTGCGCATTTAGGACAAAATCGAGACAAGACGCCTCGCTAAGCCGCTCCTGAACAGCCCTCAGGAGAGTTTGCCAAATGCGTGAGATAGACCGCCGTCCATTCGTCTTCGCCGTGGTTCTCTACCTTCTGGCCTGGTTTATGGGTTTCCCGATGCGCGCTCAATCCGCGCCGCTGAGGGACGTCGAATGCACGCTGATCCTGGATGCTGCAAGCGGCGAAACGCTGTATCGGCCAGGGGTTTGCGACCAGCGCTTCAGTCCCGCTTCGACATTCAAGGTCCCATTGGCCCTGATCGGCTACGACGCGGGAATCCTGAGCGACGAGCACAGGCCGAGTTGGGACTACAAGCCTGAGTTCAATGCGGTGAAGCGGGACCAGAAACCCGTCGACCCGACGATCTGGGAAAGGGACTCGGTGCTGTGGTTTTCGCGAGAAATCACCCGCCGGCTCGGCAGGGAGCGCTTCGCCGGCTACGTGTCGAAATTCGACTACGGCAACACGGATGTTTCTGGCAACGCCGGCAAGAATGATAGCCTCACCCGGTCCTGGGTGAATTCTTCCCTCAAAATATCGCCCGTGGAACAGGTCGATTTCCTGCGCCGCCTGCTCGACCGCAAACTGCCCGTTTCGGACAAGGCCTACGCCATGACCGAAGCGATCTTGCCGACCTTCCAGGCAGGTGGCTGGACCGTGCAGGGCAAGACCGGGACCACCAGGCTTGGCAACGACGCCGACAAGGCCAAACGCTCGCTTGGCTGGTTTGTCGGCTGGGCGCAAAGAGATGGTCGCAAGATCGTCTTCGCCCGCTTGGTGGTCGATGCGAAACGATCCGACATGCCCAAGGGCCTCAAGACGCGGGCGGTGTTCCTGAAAGAGCTGCCGAATCTCATCAAACAAGAGTAAGCGATCGCCCATTCGCCTTTACGGCACGGGAATCTGCCCATAAAAGACTGCCGCCGGACGCATCCGGCTTTACTTTATGCATGTCGTGGCCCCAAAACCGCTGCGCACTTTTGGGCGACATGCATTTCACCACCCGCGCTCGTTTGCGGGACTGGATAGGAGAACTCTATGCTGAATTCCGTTTCCCTGACATTTCCCGATGGTTCCGTGCGCGACTACGAGGCGGCGATGACCGGCGCCGGCCTGGCGGAATCGATTTCGAAGTCGCTGGCCAAGAAGGCCGTGGCCTACTCGATCGATGGCGTGGTGCGCGATCTTTCCGATCCGCTCGGCAAGTCCGGCAAGGTCGAGATCATCACCCGCGATGACCCACCCGCCCTTGAGCTCATTCGCCATGACGCAGCGCACGTGCTGGCCGAGGCCGTGCAAGAATTGTGGCCGGGTACGCAGGTGACCATCGGCCCGGTAATCGAGAACGGCTTCTACTACGACTTTGCCCGCAACGAGCCGTTCACGCCCGACGATTTTCCGGTGATCGAGAAGAAGATGCGCGAGATCATCGCGCGCAACAAGCCGTTCACCAAAGAGGTCTGGTCGCGCGAAAAGGCGAAAAAAGTCTTTGCCGACAAGGGCGAGCGCTACAAGCTCGAGCTAATCGACGCTATCCCGGAGGATCAGGATCTCAAGATCTATGCGCAGGGTGACTGGTTCGATCTCTGCCGTGGTCCGCACATGGCCTCGACCGGGCAGATCGGCAACGCTTTCAAGTTGATGAAGGTGGCCGGCGCCTATTGGCGCGGCGATTCGAACAACCCGATGCTGACGCGCATCTACGGCACGGCCTGGGCAGACCAGGCACAGCTAGAAGCCTACCAGACGATGCTGGAGGAGGCCGAAAAGCGCGATCACCGGAAACTCGGCCGCGAGATGGACCTGTTTCATTTTCAGGAAGAGGGGCCGGGCGTCGTCTTCTGGCACGCCAAGGGCTGGAGGATGTTCCAGAACCTGGTCAACTACATGCGCCGCCGCCTTGACGAGCAGGGCTATCAGGAGGTCAACGCGCCGCAGGTGCTCGACAAGAGCCTGTGGGAGACGTCGGGCCACTGGGGCTGGTACCGGGACAATATGTTCAAGGTGACGGTTGCTGGCGACGACACCGACGACGACCGGGTCTTTGCGCTGAAGCCGATGAACTGCCCCGGCCACGTCCAGATATTCAAGCACGGGCTGAAGTCCTACCGCGATCTGCCGGTAAAGCTTGCGGAATTCGGCAATGTGCATCGCTACGAGCCGTCCGGCGCGCTGCACGGGCTGATGCGCGTGCGCGGTTTTACCCAGGACGATGCCCACATCTTCTGCACCGAGGAACAGCTCGCCGACGAGTGCATCAAGATCAACGACCTGATCCTATCGACCTATGCCGATTTCGGCTTCGACGAAATCACCGTCAAGCTGGCGACCCGCCCTGAAAAACGGGTCGGCACCGACGCGATGTGGGATCATGCCGAGGGCGTGCTGCAGGACGTGCTCGACAAGATCGCGGCGCGGTCGGGCAACCGGATCAAAACGGGCGTCAATCCGGGCGAGGGCACGTTCTACGGGCCGAAGTTCGAATATGTGCTCAAGGACGCCATCGGCCGCGACTGGCAGTGCGGGACCACGCAGGTTGATTTCAACCTGCCAGAGCGTTTTGGCGCCTTCTACATCGGCTCCGATTCGGAAAAAAAGCAGCCGGTTATGGTGCATCGCGCCATCTGCGGTTCGATGGAGAGGTTCCTCGGTATCCTCATCGAGAATTATTCGGGCCATTTCCCGCTGTGGTTCGCGCCGCTGCAGGTGGTGGTGGCGACGATCACCTCCGATGCCGACGATTACGCGCAAAAGGTCGTGGCGCAGTTGAAGGCGGCGGGGCTGCTGGCGGAAGCCGATCTTCGCAACGAGAAGATCAACTACAAGGTCCGCGAGCACAGCCTGGCCAAGGTTCCGGTCATCCTCGTCTGCGGCAAGCGCGAGGCGGAGGAAGAGACGGTCAACATCCGCCGGCTCGGCTCGCGCGACCAGGAATCACTTGGCCTTGGCCAGGCGGTGGCAATGCTTACCGAAGAGGCGGTGACGCCCGACCGTAGGCGCAAGCAAGCGGCCTGAGTTTCAGCCAGATCGTCGACGACATGGCGGTGGAGCGATCCACCGCCATTTCACATGCCCCACCGTTTTCATATGCTTGTCACGCCAGCCTTGTAACGAGCCTTCATGCTTAAGCTGAAGATGCGCGAAAGACCGTTCCCCGAGCTTTCCTACGCCAGTCCGCATCAGCCGGCATTGACGCGCTGGTTCATCCATTCCATCGAAGGCCTGTCCGGCCGCGGTCGTTTCGCGGCGCTCTATGATTTTTGGCGCCGCCATGTGGTGCCGGCCGGCGAGCGCGTGTTCAGCCGCATGCTGGAGTTGATCGACGTCAAAGTGCGGACCGCCGGCCAATGGCCGCCGGCAAGGCTGCCCGACACGCCGCTGGTGATCGTCGCCAATCATCCATTCGGCATCGGCGACGGTATTGCGGTGCTCTCGCTGGCCGAGCAGCTTCAGCGCCCGTTCCGCGTCATGATCCACAAGGATCTGCTCAAGATCCGCGAGATGGAGCCCTATTCGCTGCCGATCGACTTTTCCGAGACCAAGGACGCGCTGAAGAACAATATGGCGGTGCGCCATGAGGCGGTGCGGCTGCTGAAAGAGGGCGTCATCATCGTCGTCTTCCCGGCGGGCGGCGTTGCCACCGCGCCGAAAGGTTTCGGCCGGGCGCGCGATCTGCCATGGAAGATGTTCCCGGCCCGTCTCGTCCAGGATGCCAAGGCATCGGTCATTCCGATGCACTTTTCCGGTCAGAACGGCCGGCTGTTCCACCTGGTCAGCGGACCGATGAACATGGCCGAGCGTGACGGACGCGTGGCGAAGTTCGTCGGCAAGGCTTCGCTGACGCTGCGCATCTCACTGCTCATCCATGAGTTCGCGCGGCTGTCCGGCAAATCGATCGAGGTGCGTGTCGGTGACGTGCTGGAATGGGACGAACTGGAGCCGCTGCGCGACCGCAAGGCCTTGCTCGACCGACTCCATCGTGGCGTTTTCGATCTAGAGCGTTTCATCTCTTGAGAGAATCGTAGGATTCCCAAAGCGGCGTGATTGTGATTCAAGATGCTGGCTGGACGGAGGCCAG
>NZ_JAMYNS010000036.1:0-20533 GCF_040319125.1 Mesorhizobium sp. M0938
CGTATCTGCGGGTCGGGGGGTTTCCCGACAGCCATTCCCTCTGCCGCGCAATTTGCAATCACTGCTACACCAATCTCTGCGCCCGCCGCCCGCCGCCGGGGGGGCGCACGTCAAATTCCATCACTTGTTGTAGAGTTTCAGGATCGGCTCGACGCTTGTCGCGTCGTAGAGGCTGAAAGTGTGAATGTCGTAGCCGATCGGTTCGCCCGAGGCGGCGAGACCGAGCAGCGCGACCGGCATGAAGCCTTGCGCCGACGGGAACTGCCAGGCGGCCGCGTTGACGAAGCCGGCCTTGACGGCCTCGGCGGTTTCTTTGGAATTGCCCCAGCCGACGACCGGGATCTTGCCGGCCGGCACGCCGGCGCCGTCGAACACCCGCTTGATGCTGGCCGCGACGGAATCGCCGAGCGCGATGATCGCCGGCGGATTGTTGGCGACCATATAGTCGGTCATCTTGGCGATGATGCCGGCCGGATCGGTGCCGCAATCGACCACGTCATATTTGATGCCGAGCGGATCGAAGACGCTGCCGATGCCTTCAGTCTCGAGCTGCTGGTAACTTGCGCCCGGCACCTCCACCGGCAGGAACACCTTGTCGCCCTGCTTCACCATTTTGTTGTCGACCAGGTACTTGGCCCAGATGGCGCCAGCTTCCTTGAGGTCGGCACCGACATAGGCCTGCCGCCCAGTTGCCGGATCATCGGTGTTGAAGAACACGATCGGGATGCCCGCAGCCTTGGCCGCCTTGACCTCCTCGGTCCACAGGCCGGGCTGCGCCGAGGTGGTGCCGATACCGTCGGGCTTGGCGGCCAGTGCCGAGTTGAAGGCCTCCTTCTGCGCCGCCATGTCGCCACCGCTGAAGGATATCTTGCAGGTCACCTTGAGCTGGTCACAGGCCTTGGTGGCGCCGGCATTCCAGTCGAGCCAGAATGCATCCGATGGGCCGCCATGCGACAGGAGATAGAACGTCTTCTGGCCGTCCTGTGCGAATGCCGGCGAGCCCAACCCTATCCCTGCAAACAAAGTCGCGGCCGCCGCCAGTTTCAATCCGAATTTCAACATTTCGCTTCCTCCATTGTTGGTTCCTCCCGGCCGAATGCGCCGCCGCATGGCGGCGACGCAGGACCGCAGTCAGAGGCCGTTGGCGCGGAACTTGGCGTCGAGGAATTTCTTGGCCCGCGGCACGTCGTCTTCCGAAAGATGCTCGATGATGACCGGGATGTTCGGGTGCTTTTCGGCAAGCCGCTTGAGATAGAGGTCGTAGTTCAGCGAACCGAGGCCGGGCGCCGGCAGCTCGATCTCGCCGACGCCGCGGAAAGTATGGCTCTCCAGCGCATCCTCGTCGCCGATGTCGGCATGCTTCTCCGACTTGTCGCCGCCCGAGCGCTTGACGTCCTTGGCGTGCGCGATCTTGATCTTGTCGGTCAGCGTGTCGAACACCTGGTTCAGGATCTGGTCCATCCTGTCGATGTTGTGCGTCTCGAAATAATTGGTCGGATCCATCAACAGGCCGAGGCCGGGATGGTCGACCTGTGCGAACATCTTCACCGTCTCCTCGACCGAGCCGACGACATTGTTGACATAGGTTTCGAGCAGGAACACTGCGCCGTGGTCGTAGGCCGTCTGGGCGAGGTCGGCGATGACCTTGCGACATTCCTCGAAACCTTCCTCGGTCTTGTTCTTGGGATGGTGCACCCAGTCGGACTCGGTGTTGTATGTGCCGGTTTCCGAGATCACGTAGGGCGAGCCGAAATCGCGGGCACTGCGGATGATCTCCTTGAGATAGCCGACGCGTTTCTCGCGTTCGGCTTTGTCCGGATGGATGATGTTGGTGTAGCCCGACACGCAGCACACCGGCAGATTGTGGTCGCGGAAGGTGTCGCGAACAGTCCTGGCCTTATCCTTGGTGATCTGCCCGGCCGACAGGTCAACATCCCTGAAGTGCAGGTCGAGCTGCACCGTGTTGAAATCGAGCGCGCGGATCTTCTGCGCGGTTTCCTTGAGGCTGTACGGGAAATAGCCCGTGAAAATACCTGCCTGCATCATGATGTGAGGTCCTCCCTGTAAGTGATTCAGTTGATTGAGTTTGTCGAGATTTCGGAGAGCTTGACCGTGCGGCCCTCGTCGATCGAGCGATAGCCGGCTTCGATCAGCGCCATGGTCTTGACGTTGTCGGCGACGGAAAGTGCCGGTGGCTCACCCGTTTTCACCGCGTGCTGGAGCTGCTCCATCACGCCGATGAAGGCATGCGGGAACCACATCGTGTCCCAGCTTGGCGTCACCCATTCGCCGCCAGTGGTTTCGGTCGAAGCATAGGTCAGCGTCGAGCCGGAACCTGTCGGCCAGCCGATCGTGCCCTTGGCGACGCCCTTCGTGCCATCGACGCGCCAGTTGATGTGCTGGTCGTCCTTGTAGCCGTCCTGGCGCGGGCCGGACCAGACATCCTCCAGCGACACGGCGAGCACGCCGGACGGGAACCGCAGCGTCGACACGGTGATGCCGTCGGAATGGTCGAAGCGGGTGCGCGGGTCCTTGCGGGTCAGTGTGGTGATTTCGCCGGGATCGCCGAACAGGAAGCGCAGCACGTCGAGATGGTGGACGCTCATATTGGCAAGCGTCAGCCGGTCGTAATCCTCGAGGAAGCTCTGCCAGTGCGGGATCGCGTGCATGTCGATCTGCGCGAAGACGATGTCGCCGAGCGCGCCGCTGTCCATGATCTGCTTCAGCACGCGCATCGATTGGTCATAGCGCATGTTCTGGTTGACCGAGAGGATCTTGCCGGCCTTGGCCGCCTCGTCGCGCAGCTCGATCGCATCCTTGAGCGACAACGCCAGCGGCTTCTGCGCCAGGATCGCCTTGATGTGCTTCTGCTTCAGCGCATGCCGGATTAGCGCCGGCTGCTGGTCCGGCGGAAAGGCAAGGTCGATGATCTCGACATTTTCGTCCTCAATCAACTGTTCCGGCGTGTCGTGGACGGTCGGGATGCCCCAGCGCCGGGCGACCTTCTCGGCGCTGGCTTTGGTCCGCGAAGCGATCGCCACCACCGGAAAGCCCGCTTCCTTGTAAGCGGCAAGATGGCATTCGGCCATGATCATGCCGGCGCCGACGCAGCCGATTTTGTACTCCCTGGTGCGGACCTTCACGTCCGGCTCGAAGTCGTTGCCCACTATTTCATCGCTTGCCACATGTTCCTCCCGAAGCTCGTTTCTTAAAACCGCTGTCATCGTGCCAGCGCTCCGCCGCTTTGGCCGAAATAGTGCACTCTGGCCGGCTCGCAGGATATCGCCACCATCGCATCCGGCTTGATATCAGGCTGGCCGCGCAGCAGCGCCCTGAGGCGCGCCTGCCCGGCAGCGAGTGTAACGACGGTATAACCGCCAAGCGGCTCGACCTCGAACACGCGCGCCGGACGCCCCGCTCGCCCATCCGATATTCCCTCATCCGATATTTCCCCATCCAGCCATGGCCGGACCTTGATATCTTCCGGCCTGAGCCCGATCTCGACGGCATCGGCCGGAGCAGCCTTGTCCGCGATACGGATCGCGCCTTCAGCCGCCTCGACGCCGCCCTCGCCGCGCACCGACTTCAAGATATTCATCATCGGCGAGCCGAGCAGCCGCGCCACGTAGGTGCTGGCTGGGCGGTCGTAGATCTCGGCCGGCGCGCCGATCTGCCTGATCTTGCCGTTCTCCAGGATGGCGATGCGGTCGGCGACCGACATTGCCTCCTCCTGATCGTGGGTGACATAGATCAGCGTCTTGCCGAGCTCGCGCTGGATGCGCTTCAGCTCGACACGCGTCTCCTCGCGCAGCCGGGCGTCGAGTGCCGAGATCGGGTCATCCATGAGATAAGCGGCGGGATCGCGCACCAGCGCACGCGCAATCGCCACGCGCTGCCGCTCGCCACCGGAAAGCTGCGCCGGCGGCTTGTGCAGAATATGGCCGATATGCAGCTTGGCCGCGACGTCGGCAACACGCTTCTCGATCTCGGCCTCGGCGACCCGGCGTTCGACCAGGGGAAAACGGACATTGTCGCGCGCGCTCATATGCGGAAACAGCGCCAGGTTCTGGAACACCATCGCGACATTGCGCTCGGCCGGCGACACGGTGTTGACCGGCCTGCCGCCGATCAGGATCTCGCCCGAGTCAGGCGTTTCCAGTCCGAGCACCAGGCGCAGCACCGTCGACTTGCCCGACAACGGCGGGCCGAAGAAGCAGAAGAACTCATTGTCGTTGACAGTGAACGAGGCGTCGTCGACGGCGAGCGTGTTGCCGTAGCGTTTCGTCACATTGCGGAAGACGATATCGGCCATGGTCTCAACCCGCTTTCATGGCAAGGCCGGTGGTGGCGTCGAAGACGCGCACCGACTGTGCGGCCGGCGCGACGACTGCCGTTTGTCCAAGCGCCAGCCCGACGTCATTGTCGAACACTGCCTTCACCGCGCTCTCGCCCTGGCCGAGATGGACGATGGTGCGTGCGCCGATGCGCTCGACGAAGGTTACCGGCAAGGAGAGCCCCTGGCCGCCTTCAACCAGCGTCGCCTGTTCCGGTCGGAAGCCGTAAAGCACGTCGCCCTGCACGCGCCGCACGGCGGCGGCGATTTCTGCCGGCAGTGGCGGCGTGACGCCGAGCGGCCCGAGATCGACGACCAGGCCCCGGTCGCTTTCCGCTGGCCTGCCCTTGAGCAGGTTCATGCCCGGCGCACCGATGAAGCGGGCGACGAAGACATTGGCCGGATTGTTGTAGACCTCAAGCGGTGTGCCAACCTGCTGCAGCACGCCATGGTCCATCACCGCGATGCGGTCGGCCATGGTCATCGCCTCGAGCTGGTCGTGGGTGACATAGACCATGGTTTGGCGGAACTGCCGCTGCAATTGCTTCAGTTCAGTCCGCATGACCGCCCGGAAGGCGGCGTCGACGTTGGACAGCGGCTCGTCGAGCAGGAATATCGCCGGCTCCATGATCGCCGAGCGGCCGATGGCCACCCGCTGCAAGATGTTGACCGACAGCCTGTCGGCCTTGCGGTCGAGCAACGGCGTCAGCTGCAGCATCTCGGCAATGGCGCCGACGCGGCGGTCGATCTCCGATTTCGCGGCGCCCCGCATCTTCGGCCCATAGGCGAGGTTCTGGCGCACCGTCATGTGGGTGAAGATCGCATAGTTCTGGAACACGAAGCCGACGCCGCGCCGCCCCATCGGCACGCCTTCCATGTCACGTTCGCCAAACAGGATCTTGCCGCTGGTCGGCTCTTCCATGCCGGCGATCATGTTCATCGTCGTCGACTTGCCGCAGCCAGATGGCCCAAGCAGCGCCATGAACTCGCCATCGGCGATGGCGAGGTCCATCGTCTTCAGCGCGGTGAAGTCGCCGAATTTCTTGACCAGGTTCTGCAGATGAATGGCACTCATGCCGGCACCTCCCGTGCCCGGGCCATGCGCTTCATCGCAAAGACCGCGGCGATGGACAGCACGATCAATACGGCCAGCGCGATCGCCGCGACATAGCCCCAGATCAGGTCCTGGGTGGTGAGCTTGTAGATGTAGACCGAGATCGTTTCGGTGGCGACGCCGGGACCACCGCCGGTCATGATGTAGAGCGTGTCGAAGATCTTGAAGTTCTCGATCATCCGGATGGCGAGCGCGATGATGATGATCGTCTTCATCTTCGGCAGCACGATGGTGAAGAAGCGCTGCCAGGGATTGGCCCCTAACAGCGTCGCTGCCTTGATCTGGTCTTCCGGCACGCCGACCAGGCCGGCAAGCAGGATAAGGAACATCAGCGGCGTCCACTGCCAGATGTCGGCGACCATGACAGCAATGAGCGCCAGCGTCGGGTCGGAGAGCCAGGCGATGGTGACCGGCATGCCCGATATCGCCGACAGGAGGTCATTCACCGGGCCGCCCGACTGGAACAGCATGAAGAACATGTAGCCAGCCACCGCCGGTACCACCATCATCGGCATCAGCAGGATCGAGTAGAAGATGCGTTTGCCGGGAAACTCGTCGGCAAACAGCGTCGCCAGCGCCAGCCCGAGCAGGAACTCGACGGGCACGCAGACGATCATGACGATGGCCGTGCGCTTCAGCGCGCTCCAGAAGCGCGCGTCGACGGCAAGGTCGGTGTAGTTGGCGAAATTGTTCCACATCGACCAGGCATTCCACCAACCGGTGCCCGAAAGCGGCGACCAGTCGGTCAGGCTGATGTAGAGCTGCATGAGCAGCGGGAAGACGGCGATAAACAGCACCAGGATCTGCGCCGGCAGCGTCAGCCGGAAGCCAAGCTTTGCCCCTTCGTCCCGCAAGGTCGGCTTTGCCTGGACGGCCTCCATCACGTCCTCCGAAATCGTCGCAGCCACCGTGCTCATTGCTTGAGCGCCCCGAAGGTCAGCCCGCGCACCAGATGGCGCTGGATGGCGATGCCCATGATCACAGGCGGCACCGCCGCGATCAGGCCGAGCGCCGCCTTGGCGCCGTAGAGCTGTCCGGTCATCGAGGAGGACAAGGACGCCATATAGACCGGGATCGTCACCCATTCGCGCGTCGTCAAAAGCAGCGCGATCAGATAGTCCGACCAGTTGAGGATGAAGACGAAGAGCGCGGCGCTGGCCAGCGGCGCACGCATCATCGGCAGCGTGATGCGGGTGAAGACGCGCAGCCGCGAACAGCCCTCGACCAATGCCGCTTCCTCGATCTCGCGCGGCATGTCGTCGAAGAATGTCTTCATCAGCCAGAAGGCGAAAGGCAGTGTGACGATGCCATAGATCAGCGACAGTCCCCACCAGCTGTCGGTGAAATTGAGGAAGGCCCACATGATCATGACAGGGGTCATGACCGCCATCGGCGGAAACAGGCGAAGCTGGATTAGCGCCAGCGGCAGGTTCTGGCCCGAGCCGAAGCGCGACAGCCCGTAGGCGGCTGCCGTGCCGGCCGACATGGCGATTGCCGTGCCGAACGTGGCCGACAGCAGCGACGACAGGATCGGTTTCAGCGCGGTGCGGTCGAGCGCGACGATCAGATTGTTGGTCGATTCACCGAAGACGAAGCGGAAATTGCTGAGCGTCGGGTTCTTCGGCCACCAGGTCAGGTCGGCGCCGGTCGCCGACCATTCGGCGATCGGCTTGAAGGCCATCGACACCATCCACAGGATCGGCACCAGCGTCACCGCCATGGCCGCGAGGATGGCGGTATAGCGAAATATCTCGAAGGGAACGGAACGCTTCATCTTGCAGCTTTGCTGGAGTCATCGTTTGCGGAGGGGAAGAGCAATCACTCCTCCCCTCCCATTCGATCCTGGGAGGAGGATCAGCTGATCGGATCGAGAACGGTGGGCCATGCCTCCTTGTTGGTCTTGATGGCTTCGAGAAGCTTTTCCTCGCCGGTGCGCCGCGCGATCTTCTTCCACTCGGCTTCGGTGTCGGCCATCGCCTGCTCGGCGGTCTTGGCCTTGGTCAGCGCTGCGACGAGGTTCTCGTCCAGCGCATTGTGGAACGCGGTGGCGCCGGGATAGTTGATGCTCGGCACGGTGCGGGCGACCGTCTCGCGCACCACATCCATGTGGTAGGCGTGATAGGTCTGGCGAACCAGCGGATCAGAGAAATCCGACAGCCGGAACGGGTCGAAATAGCCGCCCGGATTGGCCGTCATCCAGGCATAGATGCGGCTCGATCCCAGCCATTGCAGGAAGAGGTAGCAGGCCTCCGGATGCTTGGCCTGCGAGGACACCGACGCCGAAAGATTGAGCCACAGCACCGAGCGGCTGATGAGCTTGCCGTCGATCTCGCGGCCCGGCGGCAGCATCGAGCCGATCTTGCCGGTGACAGCTGAATCCTTGTTGCCGGCATTGTCGAGGAATTTCGGCAGGTTGGAGAAGGCGCAGGTCATGGCGGCGCCGCCCTTGGCGAAATTGCCATACTGCTCCGGCCAGCCCCATGAGATCGCATCCGGCGAATGATGGACCAGCGATGCGATGTACTCGTTGGTCGCAGCAATGCCTTGCTCGGAATTGATCAGTGGCTTGCCGGTATCGTCGAACAGGAACTGATTGGGCGAAGCCATTGAGACATAACGCTGATACCAGTTGGTGTAGCCCCAGCCCTGGTTGCGCAGATCGGTCGAGCCGAACAGGCCCTTGTCCGGGCGCTGGAAGAAGGCGGCGATCTCGTCATGCTGCTTCCAGGTCTTCGGCGGCGCCAGTTCGTAGCCATGCTTGTCCGAGAAGGCCTTCTTCTCTGCCGCGTCGCCGAACAGATCGGTGCGGTAGACCCAGGTCTGGAAATCGCCGTCCAGCGACACGCCATAGGTCGAGCCGCGATACTGGTTGAGCAGCGACACGCCCTTGGCGCCGTTGACATAGCCGCGCTCAGGATCGTCCCATTCGGGCTTATGCTGGGCGACGAAGTCGTCGAGCTTCAGGATGCCGCCGGTCTCAGCGAGATCACCGAGGCGGTTCCACTCGACGGCATAGATGTCGTAGGCCCCACCCTTGGTGGAGATGTCCTGCATCGTCTTGGTGAATTCCTGGCCGTTCGGCACACCGACGATTTCGAGCGGGATGCCGGTTTCCTTTTCCCACAGATCCTTGATCGACGGCGCGCCGGCCGGAAACGGCTGCGTCAGCTGGCCGATCGAGCCGTCGGACAGGCCGAGCACGATCTTGGCCGGCGCCTTGCCGGCGCCCTTCATCGCCTTGGCCGCCTCAATGGCGCGGCCTTCCGGCGTGTCGGGACCATATTGATAGCGCTCCGAGCCATCGAAACCCGTCGGTCCGCCGATCATGCCCGGCCCTAGCGCATCGGCCGCATAGGCGCCGCCTGGACGGATAAATTGCGGAGCAATACCTGCCGCGGCCACGAGCACGGCCGCCTTTCCACCGGACGCCAGCAAACGGCGCCGCGACATGCGGATCAAATTTGACATTGGAAGTCCTCCCTCAGGGCCCTGTTCCTCCACGACCCTTATGATGGATATTGACGGCAGTATGTGAAGACTGTCAACATCATAAATACTCAAAACACATCACAAGATCGCAAATGAGGGAGAAAAATGCAGTTCACCGAGGTCATCTCATCGTCCCCGCTGCTTGAATTTGAGGGAAACACGCACCGCGCCGGCCCCTCCCAGCCCGGCTCGACGATTTGGTGTAGCGCGCCGGCTTGCGCATCGGCTAAGGCCGGATACATCATTTCCCATCAGAATCGCGGATGGTGATGAAACCGTCTTCCGATCCGTGGCATGCGCGATTTTGATGCGCCCGTAGCGCACTAGCAATGAGGTGATCGACTGTGCGGTCCACCCTGACAGACATAGCCCGCGAAGCTGGCGTTTCCGCCGCCACCGTCGACCGTGTGCTGAACAACCGCCCCGGCGTTCGGGCGCGCACGCGGGAAATCGTGATGGAGATGGCGCAGCGGCTTGGGTATATCGCCGAGAATTCGAACAGCCCGACCCAGCGCCCCACCTTGCCCGGCGCTGTCATACGGCTCGACTTTGCCCTGCCCGCCGGTACCAATTCCTTCATCAAGATGCTGCACCGGCATATCGAGGCGCAGGCGCAGGCGCGACCCGACCTCGATGTGCGCGTCGCCACGATCGAAGGCTTCAATCCGGACCGGCTCTCCCGGCTGCTGCATGATCTGCACGGCCAGACGCAAGGCGTCGGCGTCATCGCGCTCGACCATCCGACGGTCCGCGAGGCGATCCGCTCACTGTCGGCCAGCGGCGTCAAGGTCGTCACCATCGCGTCCGACATCCTGCATGTGCCGAGGGTTGCTTATATCGGCATCGACAACCGCGCCGCCGGCCGGTTGGCCGGCTATCTGCTTAATCGCTTCATGGGCACCGACCGTCCGGGCAAGGTCGCGCTGTTCGCCGGCTCGCTGTCCTATCGCGGCCATGAGGAGCGCGAGATGGGCTTTCGCCACATACTGACGGAGGAATCGCCCAATCTGCAGATCGTCGAAATGCGCGAAATGCTCGACGACCGTGAGAAGGCTTATTCCGAGGCCTCCGCGCTGCTGGAGCGGCATCCCGACCTTGCCGCGATCTACAATGTCGGCGCCGGCAACACCGGCATCGCCAGGGCGCTGAAGGAGCGCGGCCGCCAGCACTCGATCGTCTTTCTCGGTCATGAGGTGACGGAAGGCACCAAGGAGCTTCTGCTCGACGGCACGCTCGACGCGGTCATCGATCAGAACCCCCGCGTCGAGGCGCGCGAGGCGCTCAACACCCTGACCCATGCAGTCAGGAGCTTGCCTTACGAGCTGCACCAGCCGAGGCTGCAGGTGATCTTCAGGGAAAGCATCCCGGAGATCTGAATGGAAACTCTGGGATGAGAGAAGCAGCGCCTGTCGGCGCAAGCCCGGAACGCTGCGGCTCTCCTACTGGACGGCGGCGACTTCGGTATAGGCGCCGTCGACAAAGCTCTTGTCGACCCATTTGTCATAGTCAATCGAGCCCTTCAGCAACCCGGCGCCGGCCATGAACTTTTCCTCGCCTTTGAGTGCGGCGATCGCATCATCGGTAAGTTTGGGATCCTGGTAGAACAGGCCCTGGCTGTAAGTCTTGCGGACGGATTTCTCCGACGACTTGGTCGCCTCGACAAAGGTCTTGATCGTCTCGTCGGAATGGGCGTCGGCCCAGCGCGCAATCTCGATATCGACCTTCAGCAGCCGCCTGACCAGGTCAGGATATTTCGCCGCGAAAGCGCCATTGACCGAGATGACATTCGGCACGTTCCATTCCGGATGGATGCTGGTGTCGTAGAGCACACGGGCCTCGCCGGTGTCGACCAGCTTGGCCGCCGTCGAGTCGGTCTCGACGATCGCATCGATGTCGCCGCGCAGCAGTGCCGGCCCTGACGCCTCGAAAGGAAGGTTCAGCCCTTCGACATCGCTGGTCGTCAGGCCGACGCTGTTCAGCGCCTTGCTGAAATTCGAATGCCGCACAGTGCCGGTGAGATAGGCGACCTTCTTGCCCCTCAGATCCTGCAGCGTCTTCAGCGGCGAGTCGGCCTTGACGATGATGGAGGAGCCGCCTGCCTTCACATAGCTCGACACGCCGATCAGCTTGACGTCGGCGCCGGAGGCGGCGACGCGCAGCGCTGGATTGTTTCCGGTATAGGTGACCTCGATCGCCCCGGTCGCCAGCGCTGTCGTCGCCTCTGAACCGCCATTGAAGGTCACCAATTCGACCTTGATGCCGTCCTTGGCGAATTCCTTCTGCCACCAGCCATCCTGCTGGGCGAGGATAAATTTGAGGTGGCCCGGCGCGGTGCTGCCGATGCGGATGACCTCGGGCTTGTCCTGCGCGAAGCCAGGCGCGACAAAGATAGAGGCGCCGACGAGGCCGACGGCCGCGGCTATGGCACGCTGCAAGAGCAACCGGCGTAATGCACTGAAAGATATCCTGGACATCTGAAATTCCTTCCTGATTGGCACGAATTGGTTGTTGTTTAAATCAGCGAGGCTTCCGACTGGCCTTTCCAGGCGGTTGCCCAGCGTTCGAACCAGACGAGCAGGTAGTTGACGATAAGGCCGATGACGGTGAGCGTTAGGATGCCGGCATACATGTCGGCCGTTTCCATCATCAGTTGCGAGTTCTGGATGAGGAAGCCGAGGCCGGATTTGGCGGCCAGCATTTCGGCGCCGATCACCGCGAACAACGAGGATTTTACGCCGAGCCGCGCACCAGCGACGATCGAGGGAATGCTGGCCGGCAGGATGATCTTCCGGAACAGGTCGAAGTCGGACGTGCCCATCGAGCGTGCCGCCTTGATCAGCAGCGGATCGACCGACTTGACGCCGCTGATCGTGTTGACCAGCAGGAAAAATACCGAGGAGTAGAAGGTGATGGCCACCTTCGATTCCTCGCCGATGCCGAGCAGAAGGATGAATACCGGCAGCAGCGCGAACTGCGAGGTGTTGCGCAGCGTCTGCACCAAAAGATCGGAGACCTTTTCGAACAGCGAATAGCGCCCCATCAAAAGCCCGAGCGGGATGGCCACTATCACGCCGAGTGCGAAACCGATTGCCGCGCGCTGCAGGCTGATGCCGATATGCTCGACCAGCACGCCGGAGGCGAGCAGATCCCACCACGCGACCAGCACCTCACTCAGCGGCGGGAAGAAGATGCGGTTCAGCCAGCCGAGTCGCGGCGCAATCTCCCAGGTGAGGAAGAACAGGCCAAGCAGCGGCAGGCCGTAGATGAACGTGCCGAGGCCGGCTCCTCTCCTGCGCCTGGGGGTAGTGCTGCGGGCCTTGATTGCCGGGACCCTGGCGGCGGTCATCGCTTCACCGGCTCCAGCAAACGAATGAAAGCCGCCGGCGGGGCCAAACTTTTCGGTCAGATAGGCCATGCCAAAACTCCTCAGTGGTTGAACGCCGGCGACAGCGTCCAATCCTTCTGTGCCTTGTTGACTTCGTCGCGCAGCACGTCCCACACGCGGGCGCGGTGATTGTTGAAGGCAGCACTTGCCCGAATGTCGCCGTCGCGCGGCCGCGGCAGGTCGATGTCGATGATCTCCTTCACCGTGCCCGGACGCGCGGTCATCACCACCACCCGATCGGCGAGGAAGATCGCCTCGTCGATCGAATGGGTAACGAAGATCACCGTCGTCTTGATCTTGCCCCAGATCCTGAGCAGCTCGCCTTGCAGGATCTCGCGGGTCTGCTGGTCGAGCGCGGCGAACGGCTCGTCCATCAACAGCACTTCCGGGTTGCTGGCGAGCGCGCGTGCGATCGCCACGCGCTGCTGCATGCCGCCGGAAAGCTGGTTGGGGAAGCGGTCCTCGAAACCGGCAAGGCCGAACAGCGACAGAAGATGGCGGGCCGTGGCAGTGCGCTCCGATTTCGGAACGCCGCGCACCTCCAATGCATATTCGACGTTGGCCAGCGCCGTGCGCCAGGGAAACAGCGCATATTGCTGGAAGACATAGCCCGTCTTGGGATCGGGCCTGGTAATCCGCCTGCCGTCGAGCTGGACGCCGCCACTGGTCGCCTGCGTCAGCCCGCCGATGATATCGAGCAGCACCGACTTGCCCGACCCGCTCGGCCCGACCAGCGTGATGAACTCGCCCTTGCGGATGGCGAGATCGACGCCGTCGAGCACGGTGACGCGGTCGGTCGCCTCGCCGTCGACGGTGACGAATTGTCCCGGCTTGAGTTGGAAGGTTTTTTTGATGTCGCTGACGACGATACGGTCCATGCCTGCCTCCGGTCGCTCTATTGCGCCACGCGGATGCGGTGCGTCAGGTCGAATTGCGAGCCGCCCGCCTTTCCGCGCTTCCAGCCGAGCGCGCTTGCATAGCCGCCAAACAAATGACGTGCCTCGACCTCCGCCTCGCTGATGCCGGTCGGCCCTTCGGCGACCTCGGCCACGTAAAGCGCGTCGGTCGGGCAATAGATCTCGCAGAGAAAACAGGTCTGGCAGTCTTCCTGACGCGCGATTATTGGCGCGCCATCCTTGGTCGCGTCGAAGACGTTGGCCGGGCACACCTTGACGCAGATGTCGCATTCGACGCAGCGCGTGGCCGAGACGATCTCGATCATGACGCCAGCTCCGCCAGCCGATCGGGCGCCCCGGCGATGCGGAAATCATCGACACCGGTGATGACCAGCCGGTGTGCGAAGGCTGGGTTCTTGCCCGGAAGATCGGTACGGCGATGCATGCCGCGGCTCTCGCTGCGATGAAGCGCAGCCGCCACCGACCAGCGCCCGGCAGCAGCGATCGACGCCGCCTCGCGCGTACGGATCCGCTCCAGCCCCTCGCCTTGCAGGTGGTCGCGCACATCGCACCAGACGCTCTCCAGCCGCTGACCGCTTTTTTCCAGGCCAGCGCCGGTGCGGAAGAAGTTCTTATCGAGCGGTGTGACCTCATTGCGCACGGCTTCTATCACCTCGCCTGCCGAAACATCGGCACGCGGCGAAGCCGCCGGCCGCAGACCGGCTTGACCGAGCGGCTGCACCTCGCTGCGGAACGCCTTGCCGCCGCGGCGCTTGGCATGGGTCGAGGCGCCCTTGCCGGCCCACCAGCCGCTGGCCAGCGCCCAGGACGAATTGACAGCGCCGCCGCCCGAAATCGCGCCGGTCATGATCTCGCGGCTGGCGGCGTCGCCGGCAACGTAGAGGCCAGGTACGCCAGTAGCGCAATCGTCGGAGACAAT
Organism: Mesorhizobium sp. M0938; assembly: GCF_040319125.1. Taxonomy (NCBI): domain Bacteria; kingdom Pseudomonadati; phylum Pseudomonadota; class Alphaproteobacteria; order Hyphomicrobiales; family Phyllobacteriaceae; genus Mesorhizobium; species Mesorhizobium sp. M0938. Next base: position 14,158 of record NZ_JAMYNS010000036.1, read on the forward strand.
GTCGACGCCGCCAGTGCCGCGCACCGTGCCTTCGGCGCGCAGCGTGACGCGGAACAGATCGCTGAAGGGATCGATGCCGGCGCGGTCATAAGGCACGAAGCAGTTCGGCTGGCCTTGGCGCAGCCAGCCTTGCAGCGTCGGCTCGGCCTGGTCGAGCCGCGCATAGACCGGCCCGTCGATCAGCGCACGCGCCACTTCCCCCTCACGGTCGCCGATGCCGTTGCGCAGCGGCTCGCCGGTCGGGCCGAGGATCGCCGATCCGTTCTCGCGATGGAACGAAGCCCAGCGGAACGGCAGGCCCTTGTTCAGCGAGGAGCCATGCGGTGCCAGCGTGTACTTGCCGGTGAACTCCATGCCCGACAGGCTGGCGCCGGCTTCCGCCGCCATCAGGTAGCCATCGCCGGTCAGCCCGGTCGAACCGAGGATGCGTTCGCGGAAGGCGCAGCCGCCGGTCGCCAGCACGACCGCCTTGGCGTCGACACGCCAGTCGCGCTCGATCTGGCGGCCGACGCCGGCAGCACCCACGACCGCGTCGCCGTCCGACAGAAGTTCGAGCGCCGGATGATGATCGAGCACGGTGACGCCGGCCAGCAGCACCCGGCGGCGCATGAAGCGCATATAGTCCGGCCCACGCAGATTGGCGATGTGGAGCCGGCCGTCATCCTCGCTCGGAAACGGATAGCCCCATTCGGAGAGTTTCAGGAGGTTGCGGTACGCCGTGTCGACGCAGCGCAGCATCCAGCGCTGGTCGGCGAGTTCGCCGGTGCGCTGCCAGCGCCGCTCGACCACCGCATGCCTGTTGTCGCCCGGCGGCACGCACCAGGTGCCGGTGTTCGACGGCGCGGTGGCGCCGCTGGTGCCGAGATAGCCCTTGTCGGCCAGCACCACGGTCGCACCGTTCTCAGCCGCGGCGACCGCCGCCCAGGCGGCCGACGGACCGCCGCCCAGCACCAGCACATCGGCGGTCAGGTGCAACCCTTCAGGCGCGGATCGGACGGCTGTGGCAGTCTTCGGCATGATCACTCGCGGAAGGGATTAGCGGTCAGCTAAGGGCGGCAGGTTCGGTTCAGGCCGCCCTGGAGAACCACACCGGCTCGTTGCGGCGCTCCATTTGATGTTGCAGCCGATCGAGGGCACCTGCTCAGCGGCCGGCGTTTCGCCCTTCAGCACCGTGTCGACCGCGGCGCGCAGATCGGCACCCGTCACCGGCCTGCCGTTGCCCGGCCGCGCTTCGTCGAACTGGCCGTGATAGGCGAGCCGCCGATCGGCGCCGAACAGGAAGAAATCTGGCGTGCAAGCCGCGCCATAGGCTTTCGCCGTCTGCTGTGAAGCGTCCTTGAGATAGGGGAAGGTGTAGCCGAACTTTTTCGCCTCTTCGCCGATCCTGGCCAGCGTTTCCTCGGGATGCGCCTCATGGTCGTTGGCATTGATCGCCACCACTTGCAGGCCCTTGCCGGCATAGTCGCTGGCGAACGCCGCGAGAGCCTCGCGGATCAGCACGACGAACGGGCAGCGATTGGAGATGAAGGCAACGAGCAGCGCCGGCTTGGCGTCGAAATCGGCCAGCCTGTGAAGCACGCCTTTTGCGTCCGGCAGCAGGAAATTGGCAGCCTTCGTACCAAGGTCGATAGGATTCGATTCTGTCTTCGGCATCGACGCGCTCCCTTTGTGTCTCGCAGTCCAGGCCGCGAACGCCCATGCCGTTCGCAGTTAATCTATGAATTTAGTAGAATTATAGGCTGGAGATGCCGTTCGCGGTCAAGCTGGCGGGATGGAATATCATCCCAATGTTTGGCCCGGACCTGCAACTTTGTTCGGCCGGCAAGCGTCCTGGAGAAAACGGCACTTCGGACCAGCGTCCGACCACGACGGCCGGCGCCTCGACATTTCGCGTTAAATGGCCGTCTCGCATAGAGGCAAAGCGGGCCTACCGATATTGGCCTTAGTCTGCGTCCGCGACCTCTGGATACAGCGCCTGCGCCAGGTCGCGGATCGCATCGGCTGTGCGCGGGCCAAAGCCGATCATATAGGCGCCGTCCAGCACGATCAGCGACTTGTTCTCCGCCGCCGGCGTGGCGCTCAGCGCGCGTGTGCCGAACACCTGCGCGGCGGTCGGCCCGCCCTTGCCGTCGCTCATCATCAAGATGACATCGGGCGCCATTTCGATGAGCTTCTCCTCCGATGCCGGCTTGTAACCTTTCACGACAGCCATCGGATTGATGCCACCGGCATAACGGATGATCGCATCGGCCGCCGTGCCAGAGCCGGCCGCGCTCAGCCGCACGAGGCCGTGGAAGAACACCACCTTCTTGCGGCGCTCCAGCGCAATTTTCGACGCGAGATCGGTGGCCGCTTGAAAGGCGGCAAGCACCTCGGCGGAGACCACCCTGCCCTTGTCCTCGCGCCCAAGCGACGCGGCGATCAGCGTGATCTTGCGCTCGATGCCTTGCGGACTGTTGTCTTCCGGCACGAAGACGACCGGGATCGCGAGCGACCTCAGCACCTCGACGGCCTCCGGCGGCCCGCTGTCTTGCGCCGCCAGGATCAGATCCGGGCGAAGCGCGACCAGGCCTTCGACGGACAACTGGCGCCGATAGCCGACATTGGGCTTTTGCGCGACGGAAGCGGGATATTTGCTGCCGCGATCGACGGCGATGATTCGTTCGCCGGCGCCCAGCGCATGCACGATCTCGGTGACATCGGAGCCAAGCGTCAGGATTCTCATCGCTGCTCCCGGCGCGACGGTGCGCCCCAGCGCGTCGACGACCTCCTCGGCAGCCGTCGCCTTGAAGCCGCAGGACGGCGCCAGGACGGACAACGCCAGAAAGAGCGCCATCACGATCCTGCCCGGTTGAAACCAGTGCATCCACCTACCCGCATTGCCGACCATGCCGTTCACTCCGGTTCACGATTTCTTCGCCAATGGTGTGGCCTATAAATTTAAAGTTGACTTATGTCATCATGTTTTAATATGTGAACCATGCCCTGACCGATCGGTCGAGGGATTTCCATCATGCCAGCCAAGGCCGTTCAGCCATCGCCAGCAATTTTCCTTTGCTTGGGGCTGGGATCACATGAAACAGACGAACAACACGACCTTGATGGCGAGCACCGCACTCGCCTTCGCGCTCGGCTTATGCGCCGCGCCGCAGGCCAATGCGCAGGAACAGGAAAAGAAGGCCGCAGCCAAAACCGACCGGCTTGCGCCGGCCAACGCCGCTCAGGACCAGCCGGCGACCATGCTCGATGTCATCACCATCTCGGCAACGATGATCAAGACAGCAGTCATCGAATCGATGGCAGCCATCAGTGCCGTCGATCAGGAAGAGCTCGAGCGCATCCAGCCTGACACCGCCGCCGACATCTTTCGCACCACGCCCGGCGTTGCCGCCTCGATGAACGGCGACGATCCGGCGACCGCCATAAACATTCGCGGACTGCAGCAGTATGGCCGCGTGGTGGTGACACTCGACGGCGCCCGCCAGGATTACTGGCGCGTCGGCCACGGCTCAGGCTCGTTCTATGTCGAACCGGAACTGATCAAGGAAGCCACCGTCATTCGCGGCCCGGTCTCGAACGCCTATGGCTCGGGCGGCATCGGCGGCGTCGTCTCCTTCGAAACCAAGGATGCCGGCGACTTCCTCAAGCAGGAGGAACGCTGGGCGCTGAGCGAGAAGCTCGGCTATGAGGATAATGGCGACGGCTTCACCACCAGCACCACCGGCGCGTACCGCTTCAGCGACGACGCCGATATCATCGGCAATCTCATCTATCGCGACCGCGACAGCTACACCGACGGCAATGGCGACACGGTGCCATGGACCGGCGAGAGCATCACCAGCGGCTATATGAAGGCGACGCTGCGTCCCGCCGACGGCCACGAGCTCAAGCTCGGCGCGATCCTGCAGCGCTACAGCGACCAGATCACCGGATCGAGCGGTTCGACCTCGCCGACGCTCAGCCGTTACGACACCGACACGACCAACCAGACCTACACGGCCGCCTACACCTGGAAACCTGACGACAACGAGCTGATCGACTTCAGCGCCAATGCCTACCACAACCGCACGCGCGCCGAGCAGACACAGGTCTGGCCGACTTCCGCGATCGGCAACTTCCGCTACTATGACGTCGCCACAACGGGCTTCAACGTGAAGAACTCCTCGCGTTTCGACGCCTGGGAGATGGCACACACGCTCACCTACGGGCTCGACTACTACTATCTGGAAGCATCATCGGAAGCCGCACATTTCGGCGCCGGCGAACAGCAAGGCTATGGCGGCTTCCTGCAATGGCAGGGCGACTATGAGAACTGGCTGCAGCTCATCGCCGCCGTGCGCTATGATGGCTACCAGCTCGACGGTGAGACAAAGACCGTGCCGCCGGAGGAAGCCTCGATGTCGGGCGACCGCTGGTCGCCGCGCCTCACCGTAGGCGTGACACCGCTCGAAGGCTTGCAACTCTACGGCACTTATTCCGAAGGCTACCGGGCACCGGGCTTGCAGGACGTCTATCGCGGCGGCGGCGCGCATGGCGGAGGCGACAGCTACGAGCCCAATTTGCTTCTCCAGCCCGAAACGGCGAAGAGCTGGGAAGCCGGCGTCAATCTGAAATACGATGATGTGCTGACCGCCGGCGACCTGTTTCGTGCCAAGGTCAATGTCTTCCACACCGATATCGAGGACTATATCGATGTCGACCTGACCGTCCTGCCGCGCACGGCGATCAATATCGGCGACGCGCGGCTGAAGGGCATCGAGGCCGAGGCCGTCTACGACTATGGCTGGGGCTTCGTGAACCTCGCCGGCGCCCTGATCGACGCCAAGGTCGTCAGCGGCGTTTACTCCGGCCAAGCGCTGAGCAACACGCCGCTCGACCGCTTCTCGGCAACACTCGGCTTCAGGATGCTCGAAGACCAGCTCACCGTCGGCGCGCAATATCTCAGCGTCGGCAAGATCACGCGCACCAACCGCACCCAGCCGAACGACCCGAACGAGCCGACAGTCGTCGATGACGGCTTCGACCTCGTCAATGTCTTCGCCAACTGGCGCATCAACGATCACGCCAGGCTCGATTTCGCCGTCGATAACGTCTTTGACACCGCTTACACCGACCCGCAAAGCGCCTGGTCGACATCGGCGGCAACGGAACAGGGCAAGGGCCGCACCTTCAAGGTGGCGCTGACCGGCAGGATCGGAGGTTGAGCGTGAGCGAAGCATCGGCAAGCGGACTGGCCTGCGAAGCGCGTCTGAACCTGCGCAACTTGCCGCTTTACATCGGCCGCATCAGCGACAGGCTGCAGAGCTTCGATGCCGCTGCCTCGCAAGAGGGGCAGCGGCTCGACTTCCGCTTCGCCTTCGGCGGCGCTTTCTTCGACATGGAGCGGCTGGTGATGCGGGCCAATGCTGCCGACCGCGACGGCCTGGCCCGCATCAAGGATCTTTTGGCCACCGCGGTCGAGGTCTATGCCAAGGATGAGAATCCCGAGATCGTCTGGACCGGCGATCTCGCCGGAGAAACCCGCCTCGCCCAGTTCCGCGAGATGACCGTCACCCAAGTTGGCGATCTCACACCGCATATGCGGCGCATCCGCTTTACCGGCGACGATCTGAGGCGTTTTGCGAAGTTCGGTGGCATGCACATCCGCATGCTGTTTCCGACCAGGGAGGTGCCCGATCCGCTCTGGCCCATGCTCGGCAGCAATGGTCTGCCGGTCTGGCCTTCGGACGACAGGCGCCCGGTGGCGCGCGTCTACACGATCCGCGCGCTCGACGTGGCCAACGGCGTCATCGATGTCGACTTCCTCGTCCATCCCGGCGAAAGCGTCGGCGCCGCCTGGGCCCTGCAAGCGGCACCCGGCATGAAGGTCGGCATCATGGGTCCGGTCGGCCGCCCGGTGCGGCAGGCGTCGTGGTATGTCATGGGTGCAGACGAAACCGGCCTGCCGGCGCTGGCGCGGCTGTTGGAGACGCTGCCGGCCGAGACCAAAGGCGTGGCCTACATCGAGATCGCCAACGATACCGAACGGCAGGTGATCGACAACGTCACCGGCATAGAGCTTCACTGGGTGCCGAGAAATGGTGTGCCAGCCGGGCTTGATGATCGGCTGGCGCGCGCCGTCCTGTCAGCGTCATGGCCAAACGGCTCGGCTTTCGGCTGGTTCGCGGCGGAAGCAGCGGCGGCCAGGACCGTGCGCGAACACTGGCGCGGCACACTGGCGCTTGGCCGCGACCAGACGCTGGCCGCAGCCTATTGGCGACGAGGCGCGGCAGGGCTGATGGCCGGCTAGAGTTCATGTTTTTACGGAAGCATATCCAGCGTTGTTGAAGTAGTTTGCGCATTCGTCAGGCTTGATGGTGCCGACGAGGGTGCCGAG
>NZ_JAMYNS010000037.1:0-20319 GCF_040319125.1 Mesorhizobium sp. M0938
AAGGCTCTTCCGGTCGCGTTCCTTGCGCTCGGTGTCGACCAAGCGCCCCAAAACAACCCGCAAGTAGGAGCAAGCTACGGTAAACGCGGAAAATCGGCGTTTATGGACGGACACTAATCTAGTCTCTACCGTTCAGAGCGGCTTCCCTCGCCAGTGACAGCGAGTCAAGATATTTGGCATCGTCGGCTTTGATTGCCGCGCAGATCTGGTCGAGATGGGGACAGCTCACTGGTGCACCTTTGGGCTCATAGTGTTTCCTCGTCATCCAGATGAGGATTGCCGGATTTGGCGTAGAACACCAACATGGGTCCGAGATCAAAGCGCGTCCCGGGCGCAAGGCGCTGGACGGACCGGGGCCATGTTTCGGTTGAGGCGCCATCGATGCCTCGCGCCAGCGTTCTGGCGAAGCGGGGCATCAGCGGAGCGAGTGTCGGTGCCAGGATCGCAGCGGCCGTCGTCTGAAGGGCTAGCGAAGTCCGATTGCGGGCGGGATAGAAACGTCGCGCCGCCGCAAAGTCTCGCGCCCCGCGGTAGATCACGCAATCGCGCACGAATTCGCAGACCTGAGTGGCCGCGCGCCGAACCGAGAAGCCTTCGTCCGAATAGGCGCGCTCCATCGCAGCGCGATAGATCTCTATGCGAGCAAAGAAGGCGCGGTCGACCGGGCTCCAGTCGCCTGCATCGGGTACACGGCCGGCAAAATCGTGCTTGATTTCCTGGTTCAACGCCTCAAGCCAGTTCAGCCAGATGCTTTGGAACACCTCGTTCTCGGTGCGGCGCAGCGCGTCCAGCGTGAAATCCGTCCGCTCACCTTCCGGGCGTGTCAGGCCCAAATGAAGGCGCACGACGTCGACTGTCTTTGGGCTCAGAACCTCCTTGCCCCAGACCGCATGGCGGCAGCTGGTTGAGAACTTCTTGCCGTCGAGCAGGTAGAACTCGTTGACGTGATAGCGGATGCGTGGCTTCCAGTGGGAGAAGACCTCGGCGTAAAGAGCGGGGTAGAGTAGGGCGTGGTAGAACGAATTGTCGAAGCCGAAGAAATGGACAATCTGCCAGTCGTTGCCGGGCATCTCCGCCTTCCAGTCGCGACCCATCGAGCGGCCGAGCGCCTGGATGTTGTAAAGAAAACCGAAGGCCATCTCCGGCCAGACCCAGATCACTTGCCCCGGGAACCCTTCCGCCGGCAGGCCCCAGTCCGAGGGGTGGGTAATGGGCACTGAAAATTTCCCGCGTCGGCGTACGCGTGCGAAGAGATCCAAGATCCGTAGCGGGGCCCCAGACGCCCTTAGATGCCGGTCGACATTGTCGAAGCATCGGTCCAGCGCAAGTTCAGCGCGGCGGACGGAGCCGACCAGCGGCGCCTCGGCAGACTGCCGTGATTGGGCTGCACGCAGGTCGTGGCAAAGGTTTGGGGCGCCGCATTCCTCGCAGATGTTGCCACCCGCGGACCCGCCGCAATCGGGGCAGAGGCCGCTAACATCCGGTTCGTAAAGATAACGGCCTGTCACGGCATCGAAAAGCGCAGGGCTCTGGCATAGATCTATCGCCGTGCTGCTCAGGAGACTGCGGAAACAGGCGGCTTGAAACTCGCCGTAACCGTCATCGCCCATTGTGGCTTGGAAGCTGTGGACGTCACAATCGAGAAGTGCAAGCGTGGCGCGAATCTCGTCGGCGTAGTAGCGCGCCACGTTTGCAGGCGTCGATTGATCGGCATCGGCCCGTGTCGCGACGTAGCTCTGGTAATCGTCGCTTCCGGTCAGGTGATAGGCCTCGACTCCTTTCATGCGCAGGAAACGAGTATAGACGTCAGCGCCGAAATAAGGGCCAGAAAGATGCCCCAGATGCAGATCGCCATTTGGCGTTGGCGGCGTGGAGAAGACGAAGGTCGGCCCGCGTGGAGCCGTGGTCTTTGCAGCGACATGAAGGGCGGCCTCGCCATCACGCCAGTAGACATCGACGAAATCTAGGTCTTCGTTTCCGTCGTTGCGCAGCACATGCGCTTCAAAAGGGTGGAACAGAACGACATCGCCGGCCTCGACCGAGATTTCCCCAAGGTCGGTCCTGACCTTGCCCGATCCTGACAGGATCACGAAGGCCTCGATTTCGTCGTGCCGATGGGGCTCGGATGTGACGCCGGGTCCAACCTTTCCGAATGAAAACCCCGTGCGAGCGCTGCCCGTTCCAAGCGTGGCCGTGTCGATACCGAACGCCCGCGACAGCTCCGTTCGAGAAAACGTGTATTTGCGCATGACAACCAACCTAAGCTGTTGAAGCAGTGGGACCTTCGGCTGCCAACGCAACAGCCTCCCGTGCAATTCGTGCAGAGAAACGGCAGCCCGACCATTGGCGGCCCGGCCAGGATAGTGCAGCTCTGGGCCGGCAAGCGGGCGACCAAGGGGGGCACTAGTCGGGCTGTAGGCGCACAGAAGACCGCCTGCGACCACCTCCGCAATCCACGTGCCAAAGCGTCGTAACGGGCTACGGTCGATGCTCCGCGAGCCCGCAAATCAGACGTCCATACCGTCCGCGCATTTTTGAGCGGTCGATCAGTTTCGTGTGCATGCCTCCGCCTGGCTGCGTGAGCTCAATCGCGATAGAAGATGCCATTTGGGGGCTTGAGATTGTCGAGATCGGCCACTTTGCCCTCGGGCGGGTTAAGGGCGCGCTTAAGCACGTTATATTCAGAGCGGGTCGGCCCGCCGGTTGAAGCACGCTGGAACACCAAGTAGAGTGTCCGCCGAGAACGATTGCTTTTGTTCGGTCGTGAGTAGTGCGGTGCGTAATCGTCGAAGATGAAGATGTCGCCAGACTTCCATACTACGGGTTCCCAGGAGAACTTTTCGGCAACTTGAGGATAGATCACCCCACCGGCATCCATAGGAAACACCCCCTTTTCGTGGTTGCCGGGGCTGAAAAAAAGCCCGCCGTTTTCCGGGTCGGAGTCGTCGACGCCTATGGCAACCACCGCATGGACCATGCGGTCGGGGAGTTTGTGTGGAATGTGATAAATGTCCTGATGCGGGAGATAGCCGCCGCTGTCTGGATAGTGGAAAATCAGCAACTCCTTGAGCCTGCGCGAAGCTTCGCCAAGCAAATCCTCGACCGCTGACTTTATGCGCTGATCTTCTAAGAGCAAACGACGCAATGGATCATGGAAGTCGAGAAAATTCTCGATCTTGGAGGTGATCTTTCGATTGTCCGTCGTCTTCTCGAACCACATGAGCCATTTATCATCACTGACATCCCAGCGTGACATATCTTCGACAAAAGTAGAGATATTTTCCTGATCTGCTGGAGTGAAGAACCGTTCGAGCCTGACGTATCCGTCCTTCTGCCACTTTTCTCTTTCTGCATCAGTCAACATGCGAAAAGCCTCCTGTTGGAAAGACTGGTTTGGTCGGACATCCCAATTAGGGGAGTCGGGCGCTGATCAAGTTGCGGGTCCACGGAGACTGACTCACGTGACGTGGGACGGCGATGCTAAGTGCGTTCCGCTCCGGCGGATATTGTCCGCAGAAGCTCGGCGCGAGACTGCCTATGTCAGGCTCGGCCGGGTCCAGGGGTTCCGTAAACTGGGCCTGATCAATCGCTTCACCCGGTCCAACCACGACACGCATCGCTAAAGGCCCGCACCATCCGCTAACTGCCGACCCAGCCATGGCCGCCAAGACCACGGTGCTCTTTCGAGTGAGCGACCTGGTACGGCCTTGGCAACCGTAGGGGAAATGCACGCCCCTAGAATAATGCGATGCGCCGCCTGGTCCAAGGGCTTGGTCGGTCACGATAATATCGGAGAAGCCTCCGGCGTTCACCGCAGCGGAGGCGGACATCATTTCTAGGATGCCACCGCCGATGATCAAAAGTTTACGGGTCATATCCCGCTGCCCATTTCTTCGGCTGCGGGGTCGGGCCAGCTCTCGACCGAGGTATGGCTGATGAAGCCAGGATGCTCGGGGTTCGCGCATGGCGCGCGTCCAAGAAGGCTATCGAGGATGCGGCGCGCCCGCCAGGCCAGCAGGCTTAGATTCGGATCGGCCAGGCCGCGCTGCCCGAGGCTCGCGTTTTGTACGAAGATTCGTCTGTCACACGGTCCGTCCCAGCTCACCGAAAAATCCTCGCGAATAGCTAATTCATTGTCGATCTGCTCCAAGCGGCCCATGATCGGTTCCAACAAGCTTGGGACCGCGTTCTCGTAACCGGTGGCCAGGATGACGATGTCAGCCGTGACTTCTTCGACCTCGTCCATGCCATGCTGCAGGGTCAGCCTGTGGCCCGGTCCGGCGTTGATGCAGTGCGAGACGGTGCAGCCCGGCCGCAGTGTGATGTCGCATCGGTTTGGCTCGAAAAATGCGTGGCGGTACAGCGCCTGATAGATCGCGCGCAACGTGCTTTCCGAAATGCCGTCCGAAGCAAGCACGTAACGCCGCACGAGCAGCTTACGCTGCGACTCGCTCATCGCCGCGAATCGATCCGAAAAGCAGGGCATGAACAACTCGTTTGTGAACGGGCTGTCGTCGAGAGGCAGGTAGTTCTCACGCTGCGAGACCCAAGTGATCGAGGCAGGCCGCCGTTCTTTCGGCAGGCCGACAAGGTGCAACATCACCTCGGCTCCCGACTGGCCTCCGCCAACCACGCAGACATGCTTTCTCCGCACCTCAGGATGGATGTGCAGTAAAACAGATGAGTGGAACAGGTTGCGTCCAGTCCAACCCTGAAACTGAGGCGGAATTTGCGCCTGCTTGCCAATGCCGACCACGACGTTTCTGGCGCCGAGAACCGCCTTATCCGTCCGCACCCGAAACTCGCCGTCAAAGCGGATCTCGCGCACCGTCTCCCCGCCACGCACAAGTGGGTTCCTGTGGAAGACCCAGTTCAGGTATTGCTCGAACTCAACTCTGAGCACGGCTTCGAACTGTGCGTTCAGGAAGTGATACAGACGCCCGTTCTCGTGCAGGAAGTTCACGAAAGTGTAGTCTGATCGGGGATTCGCCAGCGTGACCAGATCTTTGAAGTGGCTGACCTGGAGCTCCGAGGAATCGAATGCGATGCCTGGATGCCAGCGGAAGTCGACCTGCCGATCCAGGAACAGTGCCCCTTGCCCAACTTGCTCGTGTATCTGACATGCAAGACTCAAATTGGACGGCCCAGCACCGATCCCAACGCAAGATAACTCCACCTGCTTTCCTCCTATAGATTTTTCCCACCAGGCGGCTTGTTCGTGGCGAATATCGGCCATAGCCATTGGGCTCCCCCTCGCGAGCGTTTTCGAGCCTTGGTTCCGACCGGATTTGCGGAAATTGTCTGCGGGTCGGGTTGTCGAATGTAGACCCCGAGCATTCCGGCCCGGTGACAATCGACGGGTCGTGCCGGCGACGTGGTTAGGGGGTGTCGACGTCCATCCTTGCCGCCCGCCTCGATGACCGCGTCGCCGTCACGCGAGACGCTTTCCAGGCCCATTAGTTGTTTGAGCCGCAGTCGCCGCTCGACCATGACGCGCCGGCCTTTTGGCGGCTTGGTGGCGGGCGAGAGCGCGGTTTTCACTGCGGCGACGGCATTTTCGGTGCGCATAATCATGGACGACGTCTCGCTGATACCTTCGGAGAATCCTAAGCAAAGGCCGTGCCGAATCCTAAGCAAGGCCGTGCCAGAGAAGGAGCAAAGGCCGTGCCAGAGAAGGAAATCTTATTAAAGCAACGGGTTGGTGGATGTGCGATCCTGTCGGGAATCCGACATTGAGGGGGGCGCCTCACCGCGACGCCCGATTTGCACGTCGATGTCGCCTTTTTCCGAATAGCTAATCGGGCACCTTCTGCACCAGGAGACTTCTCATGGAGACCAGCACGATGTCTTCATGAACGGACGGTGCAGAACCTTGTGTCTCTTGCTGGACAGATCGCGATATGCCTTGTCCAACAAGGTCGGCAGTTGCAAGAGCTGCCAGATCCTTCACCCTCAAGACCCTCATTGAAAAAGCCCGACCAGCGGTTTGGCGATTTGTCTCAGAATCAGGCGATCACCCCCGTCGCCGATGTCGATCCAAAACTCTGCCAGTTCGTAGTGAGAGCTCAACTGCTTGAGTTTTCCGCGGTGCCTACCAAGCTCGCACAGGAAACCGATCAGGCGTTTACGGCCTGCACTCGTTGTCGGGTCTTCGACAATGTCGGACATGAGACATAGCGCATCAGAGCCATCCCATTGTTCTGAAATGATTTTCTCATTTGGCACGACACATGCTTGGCTATCCGCAAACGCGCTGCGGCACGGACAGAGGAGAAATCACCCCATGATCACGCTCGCCGAACATGCGGTCGCAGCCGCGAAAACTGAGCTTTCCCGAGCTGAAGGAGAACCTTGAGCTTGTTTTCCAGTCGACATCATTCCTCACGCTATCCGGACATGACCGCATTCGATTTCCGCCCAACGCTGGATGCTCCCGACGATGATCCCTATCTTTGGCTTGAAAATGTAGAAGGCGAACAGGCACTTTCCTGGGCCGCCAGCCAGTCGGCCAGGACCCTAGGGCATTTCGGTGGAACGCAGTTTGATCGCGACCGCGATGCCCTGACGGCGATCTTCGACCGTCCCGACAAGATTCCCCTGATCACGCGCTGCGGTCAGTACCTCTGCAATTTCTGGCAAGATCCCCGAACCCGCGCGGACTGTGGCGCCGGACCACCCTTGCCGCCTATCCGCCGATCCTGCTTGCCGCCACCAAGCGAGACGACTGCTTCCATCCGGGGCTGCGCGCTTAAGATGGCCGCAAAGCTGCAGACTCTTGGCTATCGCTCTTACTTCAGCGAGCCCGGCGCGGGCGCCCACGGCTACGCCAAGACAATCAGGAGCGGGCCGCATTCACTGCTCTGAGCAACGATTCCCTTCGCAGTGCGACCCCCTGGCAAGCCGATTGCGTTCGATAGGTGGGCTCAACCCAGACAAAGGGCAACATTTCAATAAGCGAGCACAGGTCGATGATTAAGAGCAAAGCGCAAATAATGTGAGCAAAATATCACGCGACGCGAGCACCGACGTTCCCTCAATCTCAAGTAATTCCAGAAGGATTCGTAATAATGAATTGCATCATTTCTGAAGAGCAAGGAGAGAATACCCTGGCGAGAAAGCGAATGGGCGTGGCGGGGGGAGTAACGGTAGCCGTCGTCCTCATCGTGGTGGGACAGCAGGCCGTCGCGGCGGACTTTGAACAAGCCGCGAGCGCCCCGCAGGCAGGAGACTGGGTCACTGAAGCGCCAAGCCCTTGGCAGGTCCGCCTGCGTGCGTTGGGAGTTATCACTGAGGATTCAGGCTACGTCAATGCGGTGACCGGTTCCGGTCTTTCCTATTCGGATACCCTGACACCGGAACTCGACATCTCCTATTTCTTCACGGACAACATCGCCGGCGAACTCATACTCGGTACCACTTATGCCAACATCGACGGCCAAGGAACGATCGCCGGGCTGGGCAAGGTCGGCAAAGTTTGGCTGCTGCCGCCCACGCTCACATTGCAGTATCATTTTACCGATCTCGGGGCCTTCAAGCCCTATGTCGGTGCTGGCGTGAACTACACGATCTTCTATAATCAAGATGCCGGCAGCGCCGATGCTCTCAAGGTCAAGAACACATTCGGCACCGCGCTACAGGTCGGATTCGACTACATGGTGGATCAGCACTGGGGCGTCAACTTCGACGTGAAGAAGCTTTTCCTCAAGCCAGACTTCGATGTCACGGTGGACGGCGCGAAGCTGACGGGGAAGGCCGCGCTCGATCCCTGGTTGATAGGCGCAGGTGTCACCTATCGTTTCTGATAACGAAGACCGAAGGCGACTTGCTGACGGCGATCTGATTTGAAGGGCGCGCCTCGTGCGCCCTTTTACCGTCGGGCCTACAGAGCAATTGACCCGGATCGGAGGAGATGGCCTTGTTGCCCGTGGGCGGGAAGGTATCCGAAATCATCGCTCACTCAGTTCTCGCGCTGCTCGAAGCCGGACAAGAAAATCAAAAACCCAACCGAACGGTCGGGCATGCTGCCTCGGCGTGGACGAGAGGTGCAACTCACAACGGTGCGCCAGCCGGCACGCAACTTGCATGGGTCACGGCTGACGGCCGCAATTCCATCACGGAGCCTAGAGTGACCCATCAGTGTTGCTTTGACGCGTGTAGACTGGCGGCACTTTATAGGCAAGCGACGTGATAGGCGGTCGTTTGGTTCGCGATTGCCGATCTGATTGGAGTATTCGATGGTCCATCGCTATTATGACATCCTGTCCCTCACGGTCCTCACCGCCGTCGAGGTATTTGAGGCATCGGCACGACACCTTTCGATTGAGCTCGCAGCTTCCGAGTTGAGCGTGACATTGGGAGAGATCAGTCGGCAGATCAAAGTCATTGAGGACGAGCTTGGTGTTCCGCTGTTCGTGAGGCAAGGAACCGACATGGTGCTTACCAGTGCAGGCAAAGAGCTCTACACCGAGCTGGCAAGCATTTTTTCCAGGGTGTCCGATGCCGTCACGACCATTAAACACGGCGGTCGCTCCCGGATGTCTCGATTGCCTCCACCCCTGCGTTCGCGTCGATCTGGCTGACATCGCGCATGCCGCGCTTTGAGGCACGTGCAAGTTCTACGAGATCGATCAGAAGATCGTTGCGAAATGGGGGAATTGGGCGTCGACTGCCGATCTTCCGACTTGCCCAGAACCTGCGATCGACGGTGCCCTCGGTCGAGGAAAGAGCTTGTGGTGTCGGCCGAGTGATGCGCGAGGCCAACCAATTAGGGCGCCTACACCAACTAGCCGCCTTGATGCACGACAAAGAGCTTTTGGCGCCCTGAAGCGGCGATCAGGCGGCTGTTGCGATTCTTTTTGACAAGCACGTTAGGCGCCGGCCGGTTATCCGTCGTGATGGAAGGCGGGGTTTGCAGGTTGCGGTCGGCGGGTTCGTTTGGGGCGTCTACGCCCCATCGTTTATGTCGCGAGCCTCGGGATGCGACTGAGGACGATGCGTAGGATGCCCTGGTCGAGGCAGGATGTCGGCAGGTGCAGGCGGATTTGCGTCTTCATCTCGACCACCCGCGCAGCGATCTTGATGAGGCGCAGTCGCAGTGTGTCGAATTGCGCGACGGCAAAACTCGAGCGTTTCGGCATCGCAGCGCGCAGGCCCCACATCAGCCAGTAGGCGCCGGCATGCAGGAACAGATGGGTATTCGGCTTGAGCCTCATCTTTTAGTGGTGATGCCATGAAGGTGCTGCTCTTCGAGCTGATGATCAGACGTGGTCTGCATGGAAGCAGCCCACAAGCCATCAGAAGGAGGAAGCGCAGCATGAAACATTATGCCGGATTAGATGTCTCAGTGAAAGAGACCGCAGTATGCATCGTTGACGAAATAGGCACGGCGTGCCGGGAAATGAAGGTGCCGAGCCATCCGGAGGATCTTGCGCGGGTGCTCACGGATCCGGCCTGGAACTTTGAGCGGATCGGGCTTGAAGCCGGGCCCTTGTCGCAATGGCTGTTCAGCGGCCTGGCCGAAGCAGGGCTGCCGGTCATCTGCATCGAAACCCGGCACACTAAGGCCTACCTGAAGGCCCAGCCGAACAGGTCCGATCGCATTGACGCCCGCGGCATTGCGCAGATGATGCGGGTCAGTCTGTTTCGCCCGGTGCATGTGAAGACGCTGACGAGCCAGAAGCGCCGGGCGTTGTTGATGGCGCGAAAGCTCTTGCAGGAAAAGGCCATTGCCGTCGAGAACGACATCCGCGGCTTGCTGCGCAATTTCGGGCTCAAAGTCGGCAAAGTCGGCGCAGCCGGCTTCGCGGCGCGTATCCGCGAGCTCACCGACGGCATGCCCGATCTGGTCGAGATCATCGAACCGCTGCTCGAGGCGCGCGCCAAGCTGCGCCAGAATTTTGCCGCCCTGCACCGCAAGGTTTTGACGATCGTCCGGGATGACGAGAATTGCCGCCCACTGATGTCGATTCCCGGTGTCGGCCCGGTCGTGGCGCTGGCCTACACCGCGACCATCGACGTGCCGGCCCGCTTCCGCAATTCGAAAGCGATCGGGCCGATTTTAGGCTTAACACCGGTGCTCAACGAGTCGGGCGAAAGCCGCCGCATCGGTCGGATCTCGCTGCGCGGCGACCGCATGATGCGAACGCTGCTCTACGAGGCCGCGCAGACCCTGCTGACGCGGGTGACGAAATGGTCCTGGCTGAAGGCCTGGGCGATGAACGTCGCCAAGCGGCGCGGTAAGCAGAAGGCCGTTGTCGCGCTCGCCCGTCGGTTGGCGGTGATCATGCACCGGATCTGGCGCGACGGCACGCAGTTCCGCTGGACCAGGACGGAAATCATGCCGGTCGCCGGCTGACCTCGTCCCGACCAGCGTCCAGCATGCCGCCGTGCTCGTGCCCGTCAAGGGCAAGTCGCTGCGCGATGGCCCCTGCGGTCCCACCCTTGAGGATCATTGCGCGCGGCGGCCAGTGTCGAAGCAGGTCGGGACGAGGAGAGGGTCGCCCCATCGGCCGAACAAGGAGATAGATAGGGAATGAACCAGAGGATCAAATGTGAAAATCATCGCCCCCGATAGAAGGGCGACACAGTTCCACCTGCCGGTGGAAAGCCGTCCTTCGCGGGACGAGGATGAGGTGAGTTCGTAGTTCCGGAAGTACCGATCGCACTGGGCATCAGGACGCGGTAACAGATTGTTCCACCTCGTTCTTCTGAATCCCATGGAGGGAGGGCCAGAGCGCCGATCCCGTAGAGAAGCGAGACCCCGCGAAAGACATCAAATGCCGGCAAGGCGGAGAGCTCGAAAAGCGCTTGACCTCAACACGCCGAATAGAGAAGCCGGAACTGGTTGGCCGTGGCGCGTGAGCAGGATGTGCGGTCGGCGGCGAGATGCGTCTTCCACGACTTGATGTGGTTCTCGGCCGCTCCGCGCCGGCAGTAGACATCCTCGTAGAGCGCCTTGGCCTTTCCACCGGCGAGGTTGGTGACGATGAAGCGGGTGTCAGCACCTTGGCCGCCGACCTCGACCCGGGCGATGATGCGCTCGACGCGGCTCCAACTGGCGGCCCCGTCAACAAACTCCTTGAACCTGCTGACCTTGCCCGTCTTCGCCGACGCTTCGAAGCGAGCCGTCGTGCTGGTTTCCAGGTCCGCGACATGCTTGCCCAGGGTCGTGGTGGGTGCCAGGCCGAGGATGAAGTCGACGTGGTTTGCGCGGCACCAGTCAATGACCAGTGGACTGCAGTAATGTCCGTCGGCTCGGATCGGGATCCGGGTGTTCGGCCAGTTGCTCCGGATCGCCCGCACGAGGCGGCGCAGGTGAGCGGCCGCACGCCGGGCAGATTCTCCAGCCGGCAGATGGTCGATTGAGACGCCAGGTCCCGACCCGAAGGCAGCGCATCCTGGGCCATCTTGAAGACCGGATCGGAGCGCAGCCGGTTGGCGTCGTTGCCATCCTCGTAGCCAGCGGCGATCATCTTCATGCGAAAGCCGATTATGTCTGCCAGGCTGTGGACGACCTGGTCCGGGCAGCGCGGATCGTCGATGCACCGCGCCAGACGCTCGGCGACACGCAGCCGCTTTTCCACCTCGGCCATAGCCACAACGCCACCGTTCGAGGACAGCATCCCCCCGTCGAAACGGGCGACGACATACTTGCCGCGAATCGATGACAAACCGTTCAGCGGCAGCGTAGGATCATTCATGGCGGGTGTGGTCTCCGGGATATGGCGCGGATCGGCTTAAGCAACCAAATCCTACGTCATTTCAACGGTTTGCTCCACATCCGCCGACCTGCCATGAATTTTCCGGGCTAGGAGACCTGTGTGCGGGACGCACATTGCATTGATTTGTTTGATTTTGTCGGCAGATCAGGACATGGGCGGGAAGATATCAAGGCCAACGTCGTTGGCTGCGGCTTTCGGCGTTCTTGTGGGAGCGCCAGGGTGTTTTTGCCCGCTATCCAGCCATAGCGCTGACCTTCAAACTACGTTTCATATTGTAGGCGATGGCAGTGAGGCGAATTTGAACGCCTGCCTGGCAAGCTCTCGCCATCGGCGAAGACCCTTCCATGTGCCGAAGATTTTCTCGATGCGACCACGAATGCGGTGGATCGGTTGGTTCGAGCCTCAAGATGTGCCCATATTTCGGCTTCGTCCCGACCCCACATGCCGGTGGCGACAACACGAGGGGTTCCGCCCTTTGCCCGCACTGCGTCGCCGAAATGATTGCCTCGATAGGCGCTGTCGGCAAACACCTCGCCGGGATCGTCGAGCAGCGCATCAGCACCGGCTTTGCCGTCGTTAATGTTGGCGGGCGTGATCGCAATCTCCTCGACCAAAGCAGTATCGGCGTCGGCACCCACATGGGCTTTGAAGCCGTGGACTGCTGGTCGGCCTTTATGCTTGACCCAATGGTCTTCGTCATCATCCTCATTGGCCGAGGCGATGATTGTCGCATCGACAAGCGTGCCGGTCTTAACCCGGATCGCTTTGGCCTTGAGCTGGCGGGTGATCTCGTCGAACAGAGTCCTGTCCAGACCATGTGCCACAAGGGCTTTTCGAAAACGCACGAAAGCCGTCCGCTCTGGTGTAGGCTCCCAAGCCGAGAACCCGCAGAACCGCCGGAACGATCCTCTGTCGTCCAACGCCTCGGCAAGCTTCACGTCCGACAGATCGTACCAGATCGACAGCAGCATCGCCTTGAACAAGGCCGTTGGCGGCCAAGCGGGCTCGCCCTTGGCCGCGCAGGAAATCACGGCCAGGTGGCGCTCGATCGACGCCCAGTCAATCTGTCTGGCAAGCTCGTCCAAAGACGAATGTCGGCCGCCATCAACGGCGAAACCGAACTTTTCCTGACCAATGCCCCGAAGTGACATCGCATCCCTCAATCCCTTGATCAGATCGAGGGAATCACAGATCAATGCGCCGGTCCAGCCACCCGCGCACAGGTCTCCTAGACCGGCATTGACCGCTTCGGCGCATTCCGCACCGGGCGATCGAAGTCGTGTACGGCGTTCGTGGCAACGCTGCGCGCCGGACACGGACGTTAGATGATAGTGACGACGCCCTAGCCGTACGCGCTGCCGCAATCTCACTGGTCTGGTGATCGAGCGGCTGGCGGGTTCTGTGCAAAAGATGGTCATGACAGAACTCGCAGTTAGAACCTTTAGGGTCGCCGCCCTAGCATCGGACATCTCTCTTCCAGTTTGCCCCAGAGATCGAAAAGAGCAGCTGAGATTTTGACGCGCAAGGATACTGACCTACACTCCCATTGCCGTTCAATGCAATATCGTACAAGCGGAAGCATTTGTGGCAATTGTGTTGCCAAAAAGTCAATTAATTTTCGTTATGTTAAATAGCATGCAACATATCTCCCAACATTTCAGCGTAATATAACATGAAGTTCACAAAGATTCACTTTCTGCTTATGCATATCGAGGGTACAGTCGATGGTGAAAAAACAACATCGTCCCTTTTTGTCCTACCACATTGGGGGTGCAATGACTTATCGCGGAGCACGTCGATACAGGACCGGCAGCAGCCTGGTCAGGAAATGCAATCCAATCCCGCTGCGGGGATCGAGCCGGGACGGTGGACACATATTTCCGCTAGAGGACGTCGACGTTATCTTGCGTCTAGACGCCTTCGCAAAAAGCCATGCTCCGCATCGTTGCGAGTTTTTTCAGCCGCGTCATTGCGCGCCCATGGATACAGTGGCGCCCCCCCACGGAGGAACTGTTATGAACGCCCTAGATCAGCAGGCAGCACCGGAGCAAGCCGCGCGAGAGCGCATGAAGGTATCCCACGCCCTCGACGGCGACGCCGGTCGTTTGGCCCACTTATATCGCGGATGGGCGAATGGCTTCGATCTGGACCAGGTCCGCGTCGGGTACTGCGGGCCGATGATCGTGGCGGAACTGGCAGGCGCCGTGCAGACGGCCTATTTGGCCACGCAGCGAAATGCAATCTCAATCCTCGACGCTGGCTGCGGAACAGGGCTCGTCGGCGTGGAACTGGAACGGCTCGGCTTCCGGTTGATTGACGGGTTCGATCTCTCCGAAGAGATGGCCGAAAAGGCCCGGCAAACCGGCGTCTACCGCCATGCCCGAGGCAACGTCGACCTTAACGGGCGGCTCTCGGACTACTCCAGCGCGAGCTATGACCTAACCGTCTGCTGCGGCGTCCTCACGCTCGGACACGTCCGACCGGATGGGTTGTGCGAGCTGGCTCGCGTCACCCGCCCGAATGGCTTCGTCATTGCAAGCACCCGCAAGAGCTATGCGGAGACGACATCCTTTGAAGGCGAGGTACGGCGCCTGCAAGATGAGGGCGTCCTTATACCGGCACAGTGTCTGAGGAACGGCAGATACGTCGCCGAGGAGGACGCGCACTATTGGGTCTTCCAGGTGCCCGAGAAGACCAACGCCCCAGAGGAACCCAAGCCATGACGCGTTACCGCGACGGACTTTCCTGCGAAGGCCCTGCACAATTGCATGATGGGCCGAGAATGCGGACGAAGCCACTGCTGTACGCGACGCAGAAGACCTCCCTTGGCGTATTCGAATGGCTCGACAGTTTCGTGAAACTCGCGCGGCGAGCGCTGGTAGCGATCGAGCGGCACGCCGCCCTGTGCGTCGTAAGGGCCGGCGTTGTACATGACCAATTCGCCTCGATCCAAAACTTTAAGTTGCTTCCCCAACGCTGTCTTCAGAACCGGAACCTATCGGCATGCGTGCGACACAAATGTAGTGAATCCAACTTAAGAGCAATACCGACATTTTATCAGCAGGGCACCCATGTTGTTTTAACGGATTTTTCGTTTGACACGGCACATGCTTGCTGTCTGCAACGGAGCCAAAAAGGATTGTGACTTTGATTGGGGTGACAAATGAATTTGGGACTTGACGGCAAGGTGGCAATGGTCGCGGCAGCCTCCAGCGGCTTAGGTTTGGCCACAGCTGAGGAGCTAGCCAACGAAGGTTGCCGCGTGTCCATCTGTGGGCGGGATCCGGGGCGGCTAGAAAAAGCAGTGGATCGGTTGCGCAGCACAGGCGCTGAAGTGCAGTCGCGCGCGACCGATGTGACTGACTGCGCGGATGCAGCAGCTTGGGTTGCCGAAACGGCAGAGCATTTTCGACGTATCGACATCTTGGTGACGAATTGCGGAGGCGTTACTGCCGGGCCACCCTCAGTCCTGACGCCTAAGGATTTCGACGACGCGTTTGACCGAGTGCTTTTACCTTCGATAAATCTAGTTACCGCTGCTTTGCCGCATCTGCGGCGCTCGCGGGCGGGGCGAATATTGATGCTCGCTTCCGAGGCTATTGTACGGACCCCAGTACATTTCGCATTGTCGGGTGTCGCACGAGCAGGGTTAGTGCCCTACTGCCACACGCTCGTACAACAATTGTCAGGAGAGAGCATCACCGTAAACGTGCTCGCTCCTGGAGCCCACAGTACCGCGATTCACGAAGCCAATCGCCTCGGCGACCATGCCGAAGCCATCCGTGCGCTCGAGGATAGGACCCCGGCCGGACGCCTTGGCGATCCCTCGGAATTCGCAGCAGTCGCTGCATTCTTGGCCAGCGCCCGCGCGGCCTATGTCAGCGGCGCCCTAATCGTCATCGATGGTGGGCTGAGTGCAACCGTCTGAACGACTCGTCGCACTAGGAGCCGTTCGCATGAACGAAGCCAACGCAAACAGAACCGTCATCGATCCCGGCCGTTCAATCGCTCATGCGTGTAATCATAGCTGGAGTGGGGAAAATCTCTATGTCAGATACAGCTCATAATGCTGCGACTGATGCAGAAGGATACCAGGAGCTCTTCGGAGTCGATGGCAAGGTAGTCTGCATTTCGGGCTCGAGCCGGGGTCTCGGGAAGTCGCTCGCCACCTGCTTTGGACGATTGGGTGCGAAGATAGTTCTTTCCTCGCACAATGTTGAAGAGCTAGCCGAAGCAGAGGCCGAACTTGCGGGCCAAGGAATCAACGTCACGGCTATCCGCGCTGATGTGCGGTCGCACGACGATTGCAAGGCACTGATCGGTGGCACGGTCGACAGGTTCGGGCGGATCGATGTGATGGTCTGCAACGCAGGTACCGATATCATTAAGCCAGCGCAGTCATATGAAGAGCCGGAATGGGACGAAATCGTCGATACCAATCTGCGGGGCTATTATTATTGTGCGAAGTTTGCCGCCCAAGCAATGCTGGGTCAAGGCGGCGGCAGCATCATCATGACTTCTTCGGTCGCCAGTTCTCTCGGCGTACCGGGCCTGGCTGTCTATGCTGCGAGTAAGGGAGGCGTCAATCAATTGACGCGTACCATGGCGGTAGAATGGGCTGATAAGGGTATTCGTGTAAACGCCGTCGCACCTGGGTTCATCAACAACTTCATGGATGGAGTGCACCCTAATCTCGATACCCCTTATCAGCACCGCGCAATGGAACTCACTCCGATGCGCCGCCGCGGCAATTTGTCAGAGTATTTCGGGCCTTACATTTTCCTCGCGAGCCCAGCTGCATCGTTTGTGACAGGCGAGATTCTCTATGTCGATGGGGGCTACGCCGCCAGCTGATGCAGGATGTTCGATGTTGTGGCGGTATTTGGAGGTAGCTAGGCAATGTTAAACACAATACCAGATGAAGTGAACTTCCTAGACTGCACCTTGCGCGACGGTGGCTACTACACAGGTTGGGATTTCGCGCCGGAACTGGTGTCGGACTATGTCGCTACCATCAACACTCTCCCAGTGCGCATGGTCGAGCTGGGGCTCGCCGGAAAGCCTGAGAGCCAGGGATATTTCGCCAGTGTGACGAGCTCTAAGGCCGAACAGGTGGCTCCTGGTCTCTTGGTCAAGGCATGCGTAATGATCGATGCCAAGGATGTGCTTGCGAGTGAACTGCCTATACCCCTTGCCGTTACGCGCCTGACAGAAGGCCTAGTGCCAGGACATATCACGACCGTCCGCGTGGCGGCGCATTACAGCAACATGGCTGCCAGCCAGAACATTTGCGCTGAGTTGTCTCACAGGGGCTTCCGCGTATTTTTGAATCTCATGCAGATCGATGCAGCAGACGCCGCAGAAGTTGAGATGTGCCTGAAGGAGGTAAAGCAGATCGACACCATCGACGTGCTATATATTGCCGATTCCTTTGGCTCTATGACGCCGACCCGCGTTCAGGAAATCATCGGCCGGTTTGCGGATCGAATTGAGCCTGACATTGGATTCCACGGCCATGACAACCGCGGATATGCGCTGGTCAATTCAGTGGCCGCCGCGATGGCCGGAGCGACCTGGATTGACTGCACCATGGGGGGCATGGGCCGGGGCGCAGGAAATACCGCTAGTGAGCAGCTCCTGCCGCTTCTCGCTGGTCTCGAAACATCCAAGGAACGGGCACTCCTCGAGCACGTCTTGCGTCACTTCGATCCGCTTCGCAAACGGTATGGCTGGGGCAGCAGCGCGGCATATCAATTCGCGGGCTCAAACTTCATCCATCCGTCCTATGTTCAAAAGCTTTGTGAAGGCGGGGCCTTGTCTGACGCCGCCATTATCGGGCGCCTTTCGGAACTTCGCGCCGATGAACGGATGAGTTTTGCCGATGAAAAGCTGTCGGTGCTGATGGCGCAGGGCATCGCCTGATCGCAGATATCCCTATCGAGGTGCCTCTTTTTCCCAATTTGGAGGAAGCCATGACCCTGCCAAACGCGGTGGTGAAACCATCGGCCCTCCCGTCCGATCCACGGTTTTCATCAGGCCCTTGCCGCAAACATCCCGGCTGGAGCGTGCACCCAACTATGCTGCGCTATGTTGGACGGAGTCACCGGAGCTCCGAGGGAGCAGAAAGGCTAGGAGAAGTAATCAGGCGCATGGCCTCTTTGCTAGAGCTGCCTGATAGCTGGCTCTGCGGAATCGTGCCCGGTTCAGGCACTGGGGCCTGCAGCATGGCCTTACAAAATCTACTCGGCCCGTCTCCAGTCGAGACATTCGTGTCGGACAGCTTCTCGCAGTATTGGGCAAATGAAATCGATACATTAGCGCTTGCCGCCCAACGCCGGCATATATGTGCTTTCGGAGATTTTCCGAGCACGAGCGGGATCGACCCCACTCACGACATCGTTCTAGTGCTAAACGGCACCAACAGCGGTGTCTGTCCGCCGGATCTTAACTGGATTCTTCCTGACCGTGCCGGGCTTGTGATCGCAGATGCCGTCTCCGCAGCTTTTACGAGGCCCATCGACTTCAATCGGATCGATGTCCTGTGCTGGTCATGGCAGAAGGCGCTTGGCGGCGAAGGCGGCCATGGCATGATCGCACTCTCGCCTCGAGCCCAGGCACGGCTGAAAGCCGGCGGACGTAAGCCTGTAGCCAGGCTCTTGAGACTGCACAACGCCGACGGATCTGTGAACAAAGCGTTCTTTGGCGGACGGACGATCTCGACCCCCAGCATGTTTGCCGTCGAGGATATCCACTCTGCGCTGGACTGGGCCGAAGCGTGCGGCGGACTACCCGCGCTTCTGAACAGGGTTGCCGATAACTATGCCGTGATGGCCGACTGGGTGAACTCTACTCATTGGATTGATTGGACTTGCACCAATCCGGCAGCACGCTCCACCTGTTCAATTACCCTTCGGCTTGTACGCGATCAACTCGCTGCCGACGAGAAAGAGGACGACGGCAAAATCGTTGCGGGGATGATCCGTCTACTCGAAGCCGAAGGCGCGGCCTTTGACATCTGGAGCTATGGCGACGCGCCACCGGGATTTCGGATATGGGCGGGACCTACGGTCGAGGCAGATGACTTGGCGATCTTATGCGAGTGGCTGGCCTGGGCTTATAGCCAGACGTGCGAGGCCAGCACGCCCCTCGAAGCAATGATCGTGCGTCGCAGAGAGCCTTTTAAGGAGGGTCTTCATGACCGATGATACTCAAGAAAGTTCCGGCTGTAGGTGTGGCACTCCAAATTGCTCCTGCAAGATCACACGCGAGGACTGGCGCATCAGAGCATTGCAAGAGGCTCATCACGGCTACTTTCCGCCGTTTACGCCGCTTGCGGTTCAGCTAGGGACGGAGTCGGCCGGTGCTCTGACCGCGCCCCTCGACAGCCGACCAATGTTCGAGCGTCCTCCCCAGACGCTGGTAGCTTGCTATGACGCGATACTTTTCGACGCAACGGGGGTCCTCATCAGCGAAAATGACGCCCTCCCCGGCGCTGCTGATATCTTGGCCCGACTTAATATGTCAGGTCAACCATACTACATCGTGACGAATATCAGCAGTGGATCGGACGAAACGATATTTGCACGTCTTCGCGGCGCGGGACTTCCGATTCCGGCGGTCGACCATATCGTATCAGCAGGCGGGGTCGCGCGACATTGCGTCCTCGGAGAGCTGGCCGCCGGGCGGCTAGTTTCTTACGTCGGCAGTCCACGCGCTGCGCATGACATCTTCGGCAAGCATGCAAACCTTCATTGCGCGGACGCGACCGAGACATTCGACACACTCGTGGTGCTCGATGACGAAGGTTTCGATTTTAAACGGTCGGCTGATCAAATTCTGTCCACCTTTCAACGCAAACTGATCGAGACGGGTCAAATGCCCCGTATATTAGCCGCAAACGCGGACATCATTTATCCTGGCAAGAACGGCTCACTCATCTTTGGACCAAGCATAATAGGGCCAATGCTTCAAGCAGGACTAGCGCCGTTCGGAGCTCCTACAATCTCAGTTGAAATATTAGGCAAGCCGGGAAGAGCGATTTTCGAAGAGTGCATCGCTCGGGCCGGTACCGACCGTCTTTTGATGGTCGGCGATCAGGTTGATACTGATATTAAGGGCGCAAAGGCTGCCGGGCTCGACGCGCTTCTCGTAACAACGGGCCTCAACAACGGCGGCAAGTTGCGTCAAGGTGAGAACGGCGCTCCCGATTATGTAGCAAAGGGCCTCGATCAGATCTTCGACGACAGTTTGTTTTGCAGCGTTCTACCCAAAAAAGAAAAACTGTAGGGCGAGTGGCGCCACAGGATACAGTTCGACTTGTTGAGCGATGAAAAACAACAATCAAGAAATGCAAATATGTTTCTTTTCAGTTTGCAATTATAAAATTTGTCGGAGACAGAATTAATAAATATTTGCAATATGTATATTCTAATGAACTAAAAAGATGCGTAAGAAGGCCATGCAGATCACGAGGGGCTAATGCTTTTCAAGCCTTGGTCGAGGGCTACAAAAGCTGCCACCAAGCCGTCACCGCTGTCCGATGCGCCATGACTTCAGCTTGTTTGGCACATGACTTTTTGGAGGCTTGCGAACAGCCCGC
>NZ_JAMYNS010000038.1:0-19839 GCF_040319125.1 Mesorhizobium sp. M0938
GCGAACGGCATAGTCAGATTGTAGGCCGACGGGTGATTGCTTTCCAGCGTCTCAATCATCCAGCATTTATGAGTTCACGACCTAGGGAAGATCACATGAAGCGCCATATGGACGCTGGAGATTTTGCGCGCTGGGCTAGCGAAGGCTGGCGGCGGAGAAAATTGAGCCGTGGAGAATAACATGAACACAGCCACTCCGGACCTCGGTAGAGTCAGTCGTTTGCCGCTTGCGGCCGGCGATCCGGACGCAGACGATAACCTTGACTCAGCTCTTCTCGAAGCTCGTCAATATCTTCAGTTCTATGACTGGGGAAAGGCTATCAAAGGCGAATATCTCGGATATGGCGCCGAGGGGATAATTTATATTTTTCTCTTCGAGATTTCACCCGGCAGACCAGATGTGCCCCAATGGATATGGGTAGTCGTGGGTGATGTACCTCCAGCATATATGCCCGGCGACGACCTCAAGACTCCATATGATGCGCTGGACGGATATATCGGCGCCATGGAAGAATGGGTTGAAGCCGCGCGGCAAGGAAAGTCGGTGGCGGATTTGATTCCGGTCAATGTTCCGGCGAATCCCGCCAACGCAGAAATGCTGGATCGACGCCTCAAATTCCTCGATGAGAAGGTACTGCCTGACCTTCGAGAGTGATGCATTGGCGCTTGCCAGCAAGCGCCGGCGATCGTGCCAAGCGGCCGCGTTCAGTCGCGCTGTCATCGGGCGGTGGTCTGATTGTGGTCATGATGGTAGCCTATGGCAGCCTCCAATTGTCGCGCAAGCGGGTGGCCGGGAGACCATGCCAGGCCAGCCGACTTTTCAGATGAAGGACTGTTCCTATCTTGTTGCGTTTAGACTCTTATCCGATCGCCGCGAGGATCGTTTTTCTGGTTACGTTGGCCGGCGTTCTCATGCTCGCTCTTCTGCCGGTGCGGCTCTTGCCGGATCTCGGCATGGCCGTTCATGATGACAAGCTCAATCACGCCGCCGCCTTCGCCGTTTTGGCGGCCTTGGGAAGTCTTGGCTGGCCTGAGCACAAGGTAAGGCTGATTATTCTCCTCGCTTCTATCGGCGCGGCGATCGAGATTCTTCAAGGCGCGCAGTTGATAGGGCGCGATCTGGATGCACTCGACTGGGTTGCCGACTGCGCCGGCATGGCGTGCGGGCTGACGATCGCCAGCTGGACAAAGAGGCGCGTTGGCGGGTTGCCGTAGGCCGCAGCGGTCTTCGGCGCGCTTTTTCTTTCGAGACAAGACCCCGGCTAAACTCCGGATACGCCATGGACCCGCACGTCCTGTGGGCGCGCTGAAATCATAGAGCACTTTTCAGGCCTCGCTTCGCGGGGCTTTTTTCATGGAGCAAGCCTGATGGCCCGACCTGCAACTGCCGCCGTTCGACTTCTGACCGGCGAACGCGAACCCGTGCGTCTGGCGACCACGGCCAACATTATCCTCCAGGGACTCAAAACCATCGACGGCGTCATGACCGAAGTCGGCGATCGAGTGCTGGTCAAGAACCAGACCGACGCAAGACAGAATGGCATTTACACGGTGAGCGAAGGCACTTGGTACCGCGCCGCCGATGCTCGCTCGGCCCGCACCTTGCAGAAGGGAACAACGGTTCACGTACAGGAAGGCACAGTTTCGGCTGCCTTCACGTATTCGTTCCAAACATCAGATCCGGTCATTGGGACCGATGACATCCTCATCACCTTTTACCTATCTGACAACCTGATAAGCGATGCGACGGATGCTGTGGATGCGTTGGTGGATGAGGCGGCAATCTCGGCGGCGCAGGCTGCGGCACTCGCCGGGCCGGGATACGGCATCAACATCGGCAGCCCGATCGACCGGCCATCCGACTTCACTGTGACTGGTTCGGACATGGGCATTCTGCACGTCGTCACAGCCCCTCTTGGCGTCACGCGGCTCGTCACCATGCCGCCAGCCAATGCGCATGTCGGCAAGGCAATATCGATCCTCGTTCCATATGATCAAGACGGCATCGTCCACCTTCTCGCCACGCCGGGGCAGCCGACCAGCCTGATCAGCGATTACGGCACGGACTTGTTCTACATGTGGGCAGGCGAGCAGATCACGCTCTACGCCAACGCGTCGAGGTGGATCATTCTCGACTGGAAGAAAAACCCGATGCATCTACAGGCATCCGCGCCTGCCGCCGATGTCGCGCTGCCCACCGATCAGACCCCAGTCGAAATCACCGGCTGGACGACGACAACGGCTGGCACCTATTTGCGGCGTTCTGCCCTAGCGCTGGATGGCGGTGCGCCGGCCCGGGCACGGCTTCCACGCAGAGGCGTCTATCTTCTTGAGTTTGAGTGCTTCGTCACGTTTTCCGCCGCCCCAACATCCCTCTATGCATACGTCAACCAGGCGGGCTCCAGCATCATAGCAAATCGGGGCTATATGCAGCCCATTCAGCCGTCTGCTCCGACGCAAGGAGTAATTCGACTAAGACAGGTGTTTTCCAACAACAGGATCACATTGAACCTATACCTGCTTTGCTTAGGTGGAACAGCACCCGTTGTCGCCGGGGTCTCGTCGCCAGCTCGCATCCGTTTGACCGAGCTTGCGTGATGGTTGCTTTCTGGCGCCTGACCGACGAGATCCCGCCCGTCATCCTCTACGATAGCTACTTGCCAAATGCCGCCGAACTGCTGGTCTCGGATTATGCCAGCATTGCCGAGCGAAGTTCTGCAACCTTGCGCTTTCTGCGGCCGATTTCGGAAGGCAATAACTACAAGCATGCCGCGCCGGGAAGCCGTGTTTCGTTCATCACCAATGCGTCAAGCCTGGGGCTGACGCTGTTTTGGAATGCACTGATCACCCGGCTTGATACATTCCGTTCAGTCGGCTCGATCCTGATCGACGGCATCGAAACCCTGACCTTCACCTGCCCCTTCGCCGCCAATGTGGCGGGGATATCCGAGCCGGTCTTCGCGCTGCCGGCCGGTTCGAAAACGGTGACGATCGTTTGGCCGTATGCGGCAGGTCTCGAACTTCGCAAGGTCGAAGTGAACACCGGCTCAACGATGGCGATTGCGGCGCGGCCGGCCGGCAAGCTCGCCGTTGCGGGCGATAGCATTTCGCATGGCTTTTCGGCCGCACGTTCGGCTCTGACCTGGTCCTATAAGCTCGCGGTCCTTAATGGCCGGCAGCTTGTCAACATAGCGAACGGCAGTGAAGGGGCCATAGCGGCCAATGGTTCGGCTCTGGCAGGCCTGGGTGCCGACCGAGTGACGTACATGATCGGCTACAACAATTTTGTCGCCCAAACGCCAATCGCCACATTTCAGGCCGCCGTGCAAGGCTGGATCGTCAACGCTCGGGCGGCGCTGCCGGCGGCAAAGATATATCTCGTCAGCCCGATCTACTCGCCAAACACCAACACCATCACCCTCCAGCAATACCGGGATGCCGTGCAGGCGGCCGAGCTGGCGGCGGGAGACGCGGAAACGTTCTTCGTAGATGGTCTCTCGATCATGACCAACAATGCCGACCGGCTGGCTGACAGCATCCATCCGAACGACATTGGCGCCGCCGAGATCGCGGCAAACATCGCGCCGCTGGTCAGCGTGTAAGGCCTCGCTGGACGTTCTTTGATGGCTGTGGCAGAGAGATTGCGAGATCGTCTCAGGGAGCCTTCAATGGCCAATGCCGGCAGCATCATCGACATCTATGACGACTACTACACCGATGGAAAAGTAACCGCAAAACGGGAAATCGCATCAAACCAGTCGGTCGGGCACATCGAGGCGATCATTCGAGGGCAGTCCTTCGAAAAGATACTTGACATCGGGGCCGGCGAGGGTGCCGTGCTGGACAAGCTGAATAAGAAGGGCCTCGGGGAGACCCTTGGCGCCGTCGAGATATCGACCAGCGGCGTCAATGCGATCAAGGCCAGGAAAATCGCTAACCTAGCCAGCCTCGACATCTTCGACGGCTACCATATTCCACACCCTGACAAGTCCTTTGACCTCGGTCTTGCCATTCACGTTGTCGAGCATGTCGAGCACGAGCGGATGTTCTTGATGGAGGCGGCGAGGGTCTGCAACAAACTCTATATCGAAGTACCGCTGGAGCATACGAGGAACCTGGGCAAAGCCATACGGATGTCAGGACCATATGGGCACATCAACTTCTACACGCCGCTTACCTTCGACAATCTGCTCAGGACGTCTGGCCTCAAAGTGGAGAGGCTGATGACGTTTGCTCACGATCTCGCTTATGAACAACACCTAGCCGGGCGGTCCAAAGGATGGGTGAAATACAAGTTGCGGACCGGATTTCTCAAGGTCGCGCCCAAGACTGCGGTACGGAACATGGCGTACATGGCTGGAGCGCTCTGCAGCATTAAGTAGTTAATTCCGAGAGGTCGCGGATCTTTTTAGCCGGAACGCCGGCAACGACCGTGAAGGGCTCCACGTCCTTCGTGACGACGGATGCTGCGCCGACGACTGCGCCCTTGCCGATCGTGACACCTTTCAGGATTGTCACGCCAAAGCCGATCCAGACATTCTCATCGATTGTGATCGGCGCGATTCCGACACCCGACCAGTTCTTTTTGCCCTGATGCCACGCGGCGACATCGTTTGTTCGCTGCCTCCAATCCAGCGAGTGCGAGTTGTGGTCAACGATCGTCGTACCCCATGAGATAACGACATCATCACCAATAGCGATGTGTTCTGCAGCGACTAGGTGGCTCTTGCCGATGTAGCAGCGTCGTCCGATCGTGATCCGCGCTTCTGGTCGATCGAACGAGAAGTAGCAGTTGATGATCCCGTGCTCGCCGATCGCGTGGTGACCACGGCTGGCAGTGCGGACACTCTGGATGTTCATCTTCGTTCCTGGTCCGGCATTGATGCCGGCTAGGCGATACATGAACCGTGGGACGAACGGCATATCAGTTTCGCCCGAAACGCGATTTCGGTAACCTTTCGACGATAAGTCGCGATCCCTCGAAGAATCGGAAGTGGACTGAAAAGCGCTTGAGGCTTTCTGCTACCGGCCGGTCAGTACGCATCATCAGGTTGCCCCCGTTTCCGCCGCTATTTGCGGGAAGCGGCACCGCTTTGCAAGCGTGATGGTGAGGTGTTCACGTTCTAATTCGTTTGGCGCGACACGGCCTCTGGCAAAGGACCGGTACAGGTAGCACTTCGCCGTTGCAGATAGGCTTCTACCGAGCGAGCGGCTTCGTCTTGCCGGTCAATAATTTCGGCGGCGTGTGCCGGCGTATCTGCCTGACGGCAGGACTGGTTTGACATGTCGATTCAAGGAGTTAATTTAGAGTGCCCTTTGCGCGTTTAAAAGACACGCCGGCTCGAGCCAAATACGCAGCGGCTATCGATGACTGTCTTGCGGCTTGTTGTGGGGCTGGCTGTTCGACCACCAGACAAAATACAGCGAACCCATCTTCATGACCGGCACGCGGCGCTCGCGTTCTTGCGCCCGCAATTCCCGATAGACTTTCATCTTCAGGGTGCCGCCCGGCAACTTGATACGCAGTGCCATCGGTTCAACTCCCGCCGTGCAACGCAATGATGATGTGCAATGCAGCAATTAGAGACCTTCCCTAGCGGAAGAGTCAACATCGCATCATCGACTATTTCTGTGACGATCCACGGTACAGGCGTCGGATAACGGTTTTATGATCACGACGGGGCTACAGCGTCGCGTGCCGGATTGTCCGGCGCACTAGGCTGGTCGTTCGACGGAGGCCGCCGGTTCGACCACCAGGTGAAATACAGCGACCCCATCTTCAGAACCGGTATGCGGCGGGCGCGCTCGCGCTCGCGCAATTCCCGATACACCTTCATCTTCAAGGTGCCGCCCGGCAACCTGATACGAACCGCCATCAGCCCAACCCCATTGTGCAGTGCAGCAAATAGAGAGCTTCCGTAGGGGAAGAGTCAATGGGCGGTCATTGACTATTTCTGGGGCTATTTCCCGGGACTGGTCCAGAAGGATCCGGGCGCCGGCGTCGGCTCATCGTTCTGGCGGGCGCCGGGATGGACGATCCGACATACTGCTCGGCCACCAGATGATGAAATATTTTCCGACCTGCCAGACCGGGACTTCGCGCTTCTGTTCGCGGCGGCGCAGCTCGTCCCTCGTCTTGATCTTCAAGGTCCCGCCCGGAAGCCTGATCCTTATTGTCACGTGCCCTCCCGCACCATGCATCCCACAAGGTACGAACGGTTCATGGGAGCGGTTTCATCCCGGCTAAGCAATTTCGGTCCAGGCGACGTACGGATCGAGCTGTTCTCAGATGGTCGACACCGTCACTTGAAGAAATCCGCGATGCCTTGGATGGCCAGGAACGCGTAAAGGATCGGCCCAGCGACCAGCCCGCAATAGAGGCAGAAGATCGCTGCCAGTGCCACAAGCAGGGGCTTGTCGCGGCCGACCGCGCATAGTTCGGCCTTCACCGTCCAGCGCGCCGCGGCTGTTCCTTCGTCTTGCGACATAGGCAAGTCCCCATCCTCCCATTCGGCTCATTTCACACAATCGGTTGCAAACATCAACCTGCCCGCGAGGGCGGAAAGGACAAGGCCATGGACACTACGTTCAAGGGCGCCGCCAGGCGCCTGGACGACCTCGATCTGCCGAGGCTAGGCGCCAGGATTGGCGTCGGCGAGGATGAGATTCACGCCTTTCTCGATGTCGAGACCAGCGGGCATGGCTTCGACGCGCAGGGCCGGCCGATCGTCCTGTTTGAGCCGCATGTCTTTTTCCGCAACCTCTCGGGCGCGGCGCGGGCGCAAGCCGTCGCGGCCGGCCTTGCCTATGTCAGGTGGGGCGAAAAGCCTTATCCCCGGGACAGCTATCCGCGCCTGAAAGCCGCCTGCGCCATCGACCAGACGGCGGCGCTCAGATCGGCGTCGTGGGGGCTCGGCCAGGTTCTCGGTGAGAATTTCAAGGCGGCCGGCTTCCTCACCGTGCAGGCCATGGTCGAAGCCATGATGGAAGACGAGGCGCTGCAACTGGCAGCGGCGGTCAATTTCATCGCAGCGAATCGGCTCGACGACAAATTGCGCAATCATGATTGGGCCGGCTTTGCTAAGGGCTACAACGGGTCGGGCTACAAGAAAAACGCCTACGACACCAAGCTGGCCAATGCGTTCGCCAAGTGGTCGCGCATCAAGGACACGCCGTGGCCGCAGGCAGCCTCGCCAGTGCCTCCACAGCACATGCCAGCAGCTCCGCAGCCGCCGAAGCTCGTCACTCCGCCTGCCCCTGTGCCCACGCCAGCGGCAAAGCCAAGCCCTGCCTCCGAATACGTCGAACGCAACTGGCTGTGGCGCATCATCAACGCCGTACTCGGCTTCATCTTTCGTCAGAAAGGCTAAGACCATGCTTGTCGATCAACCCAACGCGATGCCGTCGCGCAAACTCACTGCCGCCATGATCTCGGCTTCGCTCGCCGGGGCAATCAAGGCTGTCGTGACAAATGCATGGCCGCAATTCGCCGATCCCATGATCTGGGAGCCGCTTCCCATCATCGTCGGATTCGCAGTCGGTTATTTCGTGAGGGAACGCCGATGACAACCGCCTTCTGGATACTGACCGCAATCGCCGGATGGCTTGGCTTCGGCATGGCCGGCCTGATCCTCTACATCGCTTTTTGCGTGGCGACGGGGAGGCATATCCTGTGACCACGACCCTTACCATTCTCGGCGCCATCATCGGCAACAAGACCATCATGACGATCTTCGCCGCGCTGATCGGCGGGCTCGGCCTGTACGTCGCCGGCGGCATCAACCGGGCCAAGAAGGAGGCGGCAAAGCAGGCGGCAGAAAAATTTGCCGCCGCGCAGGATCGCCTCGAAATGGACCGTGAGGCGACCGGTGCCGAACGTGCGGCGCGCGACCTGCCGGACGAAGCCGCACGACGGGAGGCGATGAGATGGGCAAAGCGCTGATCATCTGCCTGTTGCTCGCCGGATGCACCACACCGGCTTCTATTAGCAATCCACGTCAGGTCTGGTGCGACCACAACCAGCCGCGCCGTCCGTCCGCTGCCGTCGTCGCCGCCATGACGCGGCCTGAACTCGATGAGGTGAATGGCTACAACGGGAAGGGCGCCAAATGGTGCCGGTGGAAGCCATGATACAGGAGCTTCTCGACGCTCTCGGCATCAAGGCGCCGGTGGTGGTCGCCGGCCTTTCCGGCGGTATCTTGCGGGCCTTGTCGCGCCACCGCTACAAGGTCCGCGAGATGGTGGCATCGCCGATCTGTGGCGCGTTGGCGGCCGCCTATCTGACGCTTCCGGTGGTGCATTACTTCCGCGCCACCGGCCTGCCGGTTCCGGCTACAGACGACGACACCACGACGCTGGCCGCGGCGTTCCTCATCGGCGTCTCGGCGATGTGGATATCGGACATCGTCTTCGAGGTGGTGGTGAGGCGGTTCAAGCCGGGGGAGGAGGACGAGTGAGATCGCGCCTGTTTTCCTGTCTTGTTGTGCCGCAACACAGCATTCCCACGGAAAGGCGGCTCGGGTTGAAGGTTGCGGAACCACGGGCGAAGGTGCGCGTTAGACACAACCCCTGTGAGGATGCATCATGCCAGCTCGCGCAATCGTCTCGACCGCCGCAGCGATCCTGCTCGCCGCCACGAGCATGGCTTACGCCCGGCCGGATGCACGCACCATGACATGCGAACAGACGCAGCAGCTGATCCGCAGCCGGCGCGCGGTCGTCCTCACCACCGGCCGCAACACCTATGACCGGTATGTCCGTCAGTTCGGCAACGAGTGCGACTGGCCCCAAGTACCTGTTACGTCCTATGTCAGAACGCGTGACGGTCAATGTCGGCTCCATCGATGCGAGGAACCGGTCTTCGATTTTCCGGACTGAGAGGCAGCTGGCGCTCCATCCTCGGGTTATAGGCACGAAGCTTGGTCGATGCCGCTACAGTAGCAATCGCTGATCAACGATTGCCAGATACGCCGCGCCCGCCCCGGCAACGGGGCGGCTTTTTGGCGTCTTGAACTGACGTCATCCCGCATTGCCGCCCAAAATTTGCGGGCGTTTCCTTGAACCCAGCATAGGGCCGGGCGCGTTGCCGCATGCGGGAACCAATCGCCGCCCACCCGCTTTGACAAGGAGGTGATCCTCCGCGGGAAAGGAGTTCGATATGAAACCTTTCGCATTCTTGCCAAGCAGTTCGGTGATGCTGGGCGCACTGGCATTGGCGACGGCGTTGGCGGCGCCGGTTGTCGCCAAAGCGGATAACCAGCCACCCGACCAGGCGCCGGCCCAGCCCGGCCCTTGCCAGGCCCAACCGCAGAACGGCCAGCAGCAAAAGCCGCCGCCCGCCAACAACGGTGGTAGCAGCAGCCTGACTGAAACGCTTGATCCTTGCAACGGCGTGCTGCTGCCGCCGCCGACGGGCGATCGGGGCATGGCCGCACCGCCGCCGGACGAAGGCAGGACGCCGGTGCTCAAGCCCGGCGAGGTGCCGGCGCAGCCGCCGAAGCAATAATTGGGCATTTTTGCCGCCTCGCACCCCGACGGGTGTCCAGGCTTTTTTGCCGCCAGGCGGAACATTAGCTATAGCTAAATGTTTCTTTCGAAGCAGTCGATATCACCCCCTCCGGTATCGCTGCTGGTCGGGCAATCCGATCGGCCCGCGTGCCTGCGACAGGAACGCGGGCCACTGCGGTCGCTCGCAGCAGCCCGCATCAGGGCGGCGATCATTTAGCCGCCGCTCACGGAACAAGAAGGTTGCGTGAGCGTTTGCAAACAGGGCCCGCTGCTTCCGACTATGTGTTGTTGTTGCCAAGCCGGAAGGCGAAGTCCGCCAACAAGAACAGGAGAAGACGATGAAGATCCACCTTGTTCCTGCCGCCGCCGGGCTGGTGCTGCTCACCGGTGTCGGCGTTGCCGCCGCAGACCAGGTGATTGTCACGCCCGAGCAGCAGACAGTCATCCGCGAATATGTGGACAGGCACCCGCTGGCGTCGATTAGCCTTCTGGGAGTGGAGCTCAATGTCGGTTCCACCTTGCCCGA
This sequence comes from Mesorhizobium sp. M0938, assembly GCF_040319125.1. NCBI lineage: Bacteria > Pseudomonadati > Pseudomonadota > Alphaproteobacteria > Hyphomicrobiales > Phyllobacteriaceae > Mesorhizobium > Mesorhizobium sp. M0938. The sequence goes on from NZ_JAMYNS010000038.1 coordinate 10,033, forward strand.
CACGGTTGAACTTCAGCCGATCGAGGTCCCCGATGTCGAATACAGATACGTGGTCGTTGACGACCGCACCGTGCTGGTCGATCCAGGCACGCGCAGGATCGTGCAGGTCATCGACTGACCTTCAGCCGCCGCTCCCCACAAAGGGAGCGGCGGCTCGCCGGCAGGCCACCGGCTGCTGATTGTCGTGTCGCGGGACGGAAAGGAGCCATTTCCATGTTGCCGCATGTCGAGTCATCCAATGTAGCCGCTTCTGTCGATAAATTGCTTGCTGAACGGGGCACTTCCCTGTTGTCGATGAAGGAGGTGATCGCAGCGGTGCGTAAGCGAACCGGGACAGAGCGCTCGGACGCGGATCTGGCGGGGCTGATCACCAAAAAGGCGGCACTTCTCGGTGTCGCGGTTTTGTCCGACTAGGCTGAGGCAGCTCAAGACGGCAATCGAAATTTCAGCTAAAACAGCTGTTGCTCAAGCTTGAACCGATGGAGGCAACAGTGACGGACGACAGGCAGGAACGCATACGTCAGCGGGCTCACGCAATCTGGGAGCAAGCCGGCCGGCCAGACGGCTCGCATCAGCAGCACTGGGATCAGGCCACCGCCGACATCGACGGTGAAAACAGCCAGCCGATGGGAAAGACTGCTCGACTGAAGAAGCCAACGGCCGCGAACGCCAAGGGCAGCAAGCCCCACAAAATCAACCCAAAGGCTGCCTCGCCGCGCAAGGCTTCAGCAGACTAAGCGCTTCGGCCGCGGGACGAGGCTCTCTTAGTCCCGCGGCCGAAGCACAAGTTATCAAGATCGATCTCGACTGCTACTTCCCGCAATGGTTGTCGTTGACAGTCGGTGAAACCGTGCCGGGAGCCTTGTTCGTTGCATCAGGCATCGCGCCCTGCGGGCCTATCGGGCAGTTCCGATCGGCATTGGAATTCAAGCCGTCAGGGCCGGCAATAATGCTACCGGTAATCCCGGGATCGACAGCGTTCCGATCCGCCAGATCCGGATCGACCGGGGCGGGGTCGATGACGACGCTTCTGTCGCTGCCGGTATCGATGTCAGCGTTTGGGTCGCTGACATTCTGGGCCATCGCAGAAGTGGCCAGACCGGCGGCAAGTACCGACGCTGCGAGAATTTTCATAAGCATAGCTTGTCTCCGTTTGTCTCCATTTTCGGTTGTCGCCGCATTTGCGACTATAGAAAAAACCGCTCGGGTGTGGTGAAGGTTCCCATAAAATTCCAGCCTGCGACGAACCGTTCGTAAACGGCAGTCCAATTTTGAACTGCATAGAGGTGCCGGAAACTCGACAAGCGCGCTGGCCGCGAGCCGTTGACGCAACTGCCACATCACGATATTGAACAGGAGCATACAGGTTTACTGAACAGGTATTTTCATGGCGCGTCGCACGACTCTGTCGTCTCCCGGAACGGGCAAGCCCGAACGGATCGCCACAGTCCTCGAACATGAAATCCGCTCCGGCGTGCTTGGTTTCGGCGATCGCCTGCAGAGCGAAAACGAGCTCGTCCAGCGCTTCTCCGTCAGCCGCAACACCATCCGCAAGGGTCTCGAGGAACTGTCGAGCCGTGGGCTGATCACCACCAAGGTCGGCATCGGCTCGTTCGTCACTTTCGACGGCATGCCGGTCGATGACGCCGTCGGCTGGTCGCGCGCGCTGGCTAACGCCGGCGCTAACGCCGAGACCCGCACGCTGAGGCTCGAAGTGATACAGGATGCGGATCTTGCCGGCAGGCTTGGCGTCGAAAGCCCGTTTTTCATAGCCGTCGACCGGGTCCGCTCCAACGCCGATGACGGTCACGCCATTTCGATCGAGCGCAGCCGCCTGCCGCTGTCGCCTGAACTGGAGGATGTACCGCTGCGCGGCCTGCGCGAGGGTTCGCTGCATCAGACGCTGCGTGGCGCCGGGCTTGTTCCCGATCACGGCGAAGAATGGGTCGACATCGAAATGTTGAGCGCCGAGGACGCGGCCATTCTCGATTGCGCGCCCGGCGCGCCGTTCCTGCGCACGCGGCGCCTCACTCGCGCCGCCGACGGCCGCGCCATCGAATATGTCACCAGCCTGCTCAATCCGGCGCACTTCGCCCTTCACCTGGAGTTCTGAGTATGGACACGGCCGAGGCGATCGACCGGGCGATGGGCGCACTTATCGGCGGTGCGTTGGGCGATGCGCTCGGCATGCCGACGCAACTTCTGTCGCCGGCCCGCATCGCCGAGCTTTACGGGCATGTCGAGGATTTCGTCACCCCGCTCGCCGACCATCCAGTGTCGAAAGGCCTGGCCGCCGGCACTGTTACCGACGACACCGAACAGGCGCTGCTGCTCGGCCGCATCCTGGTTGTTTCAGGTGACAGCTTCGATCATGCGCGCTGGGTCAACGCGCTGCTGGACTGGGAACGCGACGTCAAGGCGCGTGGCAGCTACGATCTGCTTGGTCCATCGACCAAGCGCGCTATCGACGCTATCAATGAGGGCGTGCCGGCCGAGGAGGCGGGAAGCGGCGGCGACACCAATGGTGCGGCCATGCGCATCGCGCCGGTCGGCATCATGATGCCGCCGGAGCCGCTCAACGCACTGGTCGCCAAGGTCGCGGAGACCTGCCGGGCGACGCACAACACCTCGATCGCCATCGCCTCGGCCGCCGCCGTCGCCGCCGCAGTCAGCTGCGGCGTTGCCGGCGGCGACTGGCGTGCCGCCTCAGACTGCGCCGTTAAGGCGGCAAGGCGAGGGGCGGCGCTCGGCCACTGGGTCACCGGCGGCGACATTGCCGCGCGCATCGACTGGGCGAAGGGCCTCGTTCGCGGCAAGACTGTCTCAGACGGCATCCGGCTGATCGTGGATCTGGTCGGCACCGGTGTTGCCAGCCAAGAATCGGTTCCGGCCGCCTTCGCCGTGCTGGAAATCGCTGGAGGCGATCCCTGGCGGGCGGCCATCATCAGCGCCAATCTTGGCGGCGACACCGATACGATCGGTGCCATTGCCGCCGGCATGGCGGGTGCCTGCACAGGCTTTTCCCGGCTGCCACAGGACCGTATCGCTGGATTGAAGGGCATCGACATTGCCGAAGTACGCGCGCTTGCGGCTGACTTGGTTACCGCGCGGATGGCGAAAAGCAGCTCCGGCAAGGATGCGGCGGCGTGAGCGGCCGTCTTGTCCATATCGGCAGCGCGGTGGTCGATTATGTCTACCGCATCGATGCCTTGCCGGCGCCCGGCACCGAAAAAACTGCATCGAGCTTTGCCCAGGTCGCCGGCGGCGGCTTCAACATGATGGTGGCGGCCAGCCGCACCGGGATGAAGGTCGTCTTCGGCGGCCAGCTCGGCAGCGGACCGAACGGCGATTTCCTGCGCGCCGCCTTCGCCACGGAAGGCATCGCCACGCTGATGCCGGCATCACCTGTGATGGACAGCGGCAATTGCGTCGCCATGATCAGCAGCGATGCGGAACGCACCTTCGTGTCATGGCCAGGCGCCGAGAGTGTGCTTAGCCTTGGCATGATGGCGCCGGTCCGTGTTGCGCCGGGGGATTGGGTGTTCACCTCCGGCTACACGCTGAGCTATCCCGGCAGCCGCGATGCGCTGGCCGAGTGGATCGAGGCGCTGCCTGCTGAAATTCCCTTCGTCCTCGATCCGACGCCTGTCGTATCAGACATTCCGTGTGCCATTCTCGACCGGGTACTAGCGCGCACGAGCTGGCTGAGCTGCAACACCGTCGAAGCGGCTGAGATCGCCGGCCCCGGCGATGTCGAGGCCATTGCTGCCCGGCTCATTTCCAATCATTGCCGGAGCGCCGCGGGGGTCATCATCCGCGCCGGGGCAAAAGGCTGCTTCGTGCGGCTGGCGGATGGGAGCGGCAAGGCCATACCGGGTTTCAACGTCACCGCCGTCGATACCAACGGCGCCGGCGACACGCATATCGGCGCCTTCGTCAGCGCCCTGTCGCGCGGCGTGCCGCCCTTCGAAGCGGCAAATTACGCCAATGCGGCGGCGGCGCTCTCGGTCACCCGCCATGGCGGCTCGTCGGCGCCGAGCGACCAGGAAATCCAGACATTCCTCAGCCATCACGATCAAACGACGACCGTGCACGGACGGAAGCAAGAGGCCTGACAGCCTAAAGACGTAACAAGCCCCGCCAACCGGGCAAACAATGAGAGGAACGAACATGCGCATGCCCAAACTGACTGCTTTCCTGACGGCGACTGCCGTCTTCACCTCCGCACTCACGCTGGTCGCCACTGCCGCCGAAGTGCATGTGCTCAACTGGAAGGGTTACGGGGCCGACGAGCCCTGGGCCATCGCGGCCTTCGAGAAGGCGACCGGCAATAAGGTCGTCAACGACTTCTTCAATTCCGAGCAGGAAATGCTGACCAAGCTCAGGACCAATCCCGGCCTCTACGACGTTGTCATGATCAACGCCGCCTTCAACGACCAGGCGATGGCGGAAAAATTGATCCAGCCGATCGATGTCTCGAAGATTCCCAACTACGCCGACATCAGCCGGGACAAATCGGGATCGCCGATGCTCGCCCGCGACGGCAAGGTTTATGGCGTGCCGTGGGTGTGGGGCTTGACCGCGCTCGCCATCAACGACAAATCCTTCGACGCGCCGCCGACCAGCATCGCCGAGATGTGGAACGAAGCCCGTAAGGGCCGGGTGGTCATCCGCGACGATGCTGTCGAAGCGGTCCAGTTCGGCGCCATTGCCACCGGCCAGAACATTAACGACATCAAGGACATGGAAGCGGTCAAGGCGAAGCTGACCTCGCTGATGCCGCAGATCAAGACTTTCTGGAGCTCGGAGAACGACTGGAACCAGATGGTCGCCTCCAACCAAATCGATATCGGCACCTATTGGAGCGGCTCGGCCGACCGCGCCAAGACCCATTTCAAGCTGCCGGTCTCATTGGTCATCCCTAGGGAAGGCGCCGTCGCCTGGCTCGACGCTTTTTCCATACCGGTCGGCTCCAAGAATGTCGCCGGCGCCGAGGCCTTCATCAACTACATGATTGACCCGTCCTTCTATGTCGAATGGGTCACCAAGGTTGGCGCGCCGGTGTCGGCCAACACCAAAGCGGTCGCGGCGCTTCCGGAAGATGCCTTCAACCGCAAGGTGATGGGGGATCCCGATGTCGCTAAGCGCATCCAGTTCCAGGCGCCGATCACCGATGCGCAGCGCGAAGCCTATCTGGCGCTGTGGCAGGAACTGAAGGTGAATGTGAAGTAGCGGCCGGCTTTTCGGGGAGGAGGGCATATGGCTGGACAGGTCGCGAGCGGTTCGAGGAGCGGATTGCAATCGGCTTTGCCTTTGCTCCTGCCTGCCTATCTCTGGCTGACGGTGGCGATTTTCCTGCCGCTGTCGGCCATGGTGTTCTTCTCCTTCATGACGGAGCTGCCGCTGTCGGGGAAGGCGTGGTCGTTCACGTTGGACAACTACACCACCTTCTTCTCGCAAGGGCTGTATTTGACGCTGCTGCTGGCGTCGCTCAGGCTCGGGCTCGAGGTGACGCTGTGGTGCGTCGTCATCGGCTATCCCGCGGCTTACGTGCTGGCCAAGGTGCTGAAGGGGCGAAGTCGCGAGGCAATTTTCCTGCTTGTCATCCTGCCGTTCTGGTCGAACGGGCTGGTGCGCATCTTCTCCTGGGCGATGGTGCTGCGCGAAGGCGGCATTCTCGACACCGCGCTCAACTCGGTGCTGCCGTTCAAGATCAACATCGACCTGATGTATTCCTACCCTGCAGTCATCATCGGCCTGGTGCACTCCTACGTGCCCTACATGGTGCTGACTTGTTACCTTACGCTGCAGGCCATCGACGACTCGCTGATCGAGGCGGGGCGCTCGCTCGGCGCGTCGCGGCTGCAAATGCTGAAGCGGGTGATCGTTCCGCTGTCCATGCCCGGACTGATCGCCGGAGCCGCGCTGATCTTCGTGCCCGTCGTCGGCTCCTTCATGGAGCCGCGCATCCTCGGCGGCCGCACCGGCACCTTCTACGGCACGGTGATCGAGGACCAGTTCGTCGCTGTCTTCAACTGGCCGCTGGGGGCCGCTCTCTCCTTCATCCTGCTAGCCGTCGTACTGGCTATCCTGGCGGCAGTCGCGCCGGTGCTGAAGAGGGCAGCCTGATGGCGACGACGCGTATCCTCGAAGGGGTTGGCCGCATCTACATCTGGCTGCTGCTGGCGTTCCTCTATCTGCCGATCATCATCATGGCCCTGATGTCGTTCAACGTCTCGCCCTTCTACCAATTGCCGTTCGAGTGGACGACCGAGTGGTACACTTCGCTGTGGCAGAACGACCAACTGATCTCGGCCACATGGAACAGCCTCGAAATCGCGATCATCACCACCGTCATTAGCGTTGTGCTTGGTTCGGCAGCGTCGCTGGCGCTCTATCGCTACGACTTTCCAGGCAAAAAACTCCTGCAGGCACTGCTGTTTCCGCCGATCGCCATTCCGTGGCTGATCACCGGAACGGCGATGCTGATATTCTTCTTCGGCGTTGGTATCGGGCGTGGTCTGTTTGCAATCCTGCTCGGCCATGTGGCGCTGGCGCTGCCCTATGTCATCGTCGTCGTCTCGGCCCGGCTGCAGACCTTTGCGCCGGAACTGGAAGAGGCGGCGCGTTCGCTCGGCGCCAACCAGTGGCAGGTGACGCGGCGCGTGACCTTGCCGTGGATCATGCCGGGCGTCATTGCCGGCGGGCTGTTCGCCTTTGCCGTGTCGTTCGACCAGTTCGTGGTGTCCTACTTCCTGTCGACGCCTGGCCAGACAACGCTGCCGGTCGAAATCTACGCGGCGATCCGTAAGGGTTTTACGCCCGAGATCAACGCGGTCTCGACGATCATCATCGTCGTCTCGATGGGGCTGATGCTGCTCACGGCCCGCTTCTTCAAATTTGGCGGAGACAAATAATGGCCGGCGTGCAGGTATCGAATTTGTCGCGCAGTTTCGGCGCGCACAAGGCGCTGGACGATGTCTCCATCGACTTCGCCGACGGCGGTTTCTATGCGTTGCTCGGGCCGTCGGGCAGCGGCAAAACCACGCTGCTGCGCCAGATCGCCGGCTTCGATTTTCCTGACTCCGGCCGCATCGCGATCGACGGTGAAGGCGTCGAGCGCGTGCCAGTCGAGAAGCGGCGCATCGGCATGGTATTCCAGAACTATGCGCTGTTTCCCAACATGAGCGTCGCCGACAATGTCGCCTTCGGACTGTCGGTGCGCGGCGAGGCCAAGGCGGTGATTGCCGCCGAGGTCCAGCGCGCGCTTGATCTCGTGCAGCTCGGCAAGCTCGGCAGTCGCCGGCCGCACCAATTGTCCGGCGGTCAGCGCCAGCGCGTGGCGCTGGCCCGCGCCATCGTCACCAAGCCGCGCGTGCTTTTGCTCGACGAGCCATTGGGCGCGCTCGACAAGGCGTTGCGCGTCGACATGCAGATCGAACTGAAACGCATCCAGCGCGAGATCGGCATCACCACCATCTTCGTCACCCACGACCAGGAGGAAGCGCTGACGATGAGCGACCGCATCGGCATCTTGCGCGACGGCCGGCTGGTGCAGGAGGGGCCGCCGGAGGAGATCTACGACAGCCCGAAGAGCGAGTTCGCCGCTACTTTCCTCGGTGATGCCAATATCTTGCGCGGCGACAGCACCGGGACCGGTATCCGCTTGGTCGATGGCACCGCGATTGCCGCCGGGGCAGGCGCGACGCTTGCCGCCGGCGCCAAAGCTAGCTGCGCGGTGCGGCCCGAACGCATCCGCATTGCCACCGATTCCGGAACGTCTGATCCGAACGCCAATGTGCTCCGTGGCCAAATCTCCAAGCGCATCTTCGCCGGCAACAACAGCACCTATTTTGTCGATCGCGACGGGCAAACGCTCAAGGTCATCGTGCAGAACACAGGCATTGAAAGGTTGGCGGAAGGACAAGAGGTGGTGCTGCGCTGGTCGCCGGAGAGTACGGTGCTGATCGCCGCGAACTGATCTTGCCAGGCGGACAGCAATCAGTGAGAGCATGGTCGGGCACAATGCGGAAAAGCGAAACACCTGATGACGCTTGAGCTGAATGCGGGCGACCAGTCGATGCTGCAGGGCGGGCAGGGCCCGGCCGTGGCCGCCGCGATGAAGATCCTGGTCGCCTTTTCCAACGCAGTCGGCGCGCGCGAGCTGTTGGACATTGCCGGTGCTCATATCGATGGCTGCCTGTATCACGGCCAGGCCAGCCTCGATTTCGTCGAGAGGCTGGTCGAAGGCGATGGCCACGTTCGGGTCCCGACGACATTGAATGTCGGCTCGTTCGACCTCATCCATCCCCGACTGGTGAAGATGCCGCCGTCGCAAGAGGCGCCGGCGCGCCGTCTGATGAAGGCGCATCTGGAGCTCGGTTGTCAGGCCACCTTCACCTGCGCGCCCTATCAGACGCGGTTCCGGCCAAGCTTTGGCGAGCAGATCGCCTGGGGCGAGTCCAACGCCATCGTCTTTGCCAATTCGGTGATTGGGGCAAGGACCAATCGCTATGGCGATTTCATCGATTTGTGCTGCGCGATGACCGGGCGTGCGCCGGCCTGGGGACTGCATTTGAGCGACAATCGACGCGGGCAGATCCTGTTCAAGCTGACCGGTTCTGACCTGGAGCCGAGCGACAGCCTGTTCGTCGCCGTCGGGCTGATCATCGGGCAAGGGAGTGGCGATCGCATCCCGGTGATCTCGGGCCTGCCAAGACCACGCGACGAGGACCAACTCAAAGCCCTTGGCGCCGCTGCTGCAACGACGGGAGCGGTGGCGCTGTTCCATGCGGTTAGCATCACGCCGGAGGCGAACACGCTTGAAGAGGCGTTTCATGGCATGGCGCCAGAGGAAACAATCCGCATCACGCATACCGACCTCGACCATGCGCTGGCCAGGCTGTCGAGCGTCCCTGACGGCACGCCTTTGGCAGCCGTGTCACTGGGCACGCCGCATTTCTCGCACGACGAATGGATGCGGCTGTTGCCATTGTTGCAAAAGGTGGCGCCAGGCAGAGGCATTCCGATCTACGTCAACACCGGGCGCGCGACGTTGACGCGTTTGCACGATGAGGGGGCGCTGGACGGCATGGAGGCGTTCGGGCTTATTCCAGTCGCCGATACCTGCACCTATGTCACCGCGATCATCAAGCGGCTCGATGGCGTGGTGATGACCAATTCCGGCAAATGGGCGCACTACGCGCCGGGCAATATCGGCGTGTCGGTCGCCTTCGCCGACATGAAGGATTGCATCCATTCCGCAGCAGTGGGTCACGTCGTGCGGGGCGCGCGATGACGTGGTCGGTCGAAACAGTCGAACGCACCGGAACCTTCCAGCTTGCCGGCGAGGCGCAAGGAGCGGCGCTGGTACTTTCGCAAGCGCTCAGCTTCTGGGGTGGCGTCGATGCCGAGACCGGCGACATAACAGATCATTCGCATCCGGATCTCGGCCAGAATGTCGCCGGCAGGATCTTGGTCATGCCGAGCGGGCGAGGCTCGTCGTCCTCGTCCTCAGTCTTGGCCGAGGCGATCCGCCGGGGCACGGCGCCGGCCGGTATCATACTGGAGCGGCCGGATCCGATCCTTGCCGTCGGCGCCATCGTTGCCGAGTTCCTCTACGATATCAGCATGCCGCTGGTCGTCTGCGACACCTCAGGCATTGTCTCCGGCGATAGAATCGCGATCAGCCCGGGCGAGGATGCGCAAGCGATGGTGAGCAAGATCTAGAGCGTTTCATCTCTTGAGAGAATCGTAGGATTCCCAAAGCGGCGTGATTGTGATTCAAGATGCTGGCTGGACGGAGGC
>NZ_JAMYNS010000039.1:0-17326 GCF_040319125.1 Mesorhizobium sp. M0938
CATGATAGTCTATCCTTCGGGTTGATCGTACGACGATGGTGCCACCTCGCCGCTCCCCCGCATAGCTTCTCATGCATCAGAGCACTCAACAGCAAAAGGTGCGGGGAAATTCGCGCTTACAGTTGGCGCGCAGATATTGCCAGACGTTCTCGACCGGGCTGAGTTTCGGGGCTCGCGACGGCAGCAGCACCGGCGTGATGCTTTTCGGTACCTTCAGCTTGGCGGTCGTGTGCCAGCCTGCCCGGTCGAGTAGCAGCACGGCGTGCGCGCCGCGCGCCACATGGCGGCTGATCTCGTTGAGATGAAGCTGCATGGCCGCGGTATCGGCAAACGGCAACGCCAGGGCTGCTCCCTTGCCGCGCGCCGGGCAGATGGCTCCGAACAGGTATGCGCTTTGATAGCGCTGGTCGGCGGGCTGTCTGGGCCGCGTGCCACGGCGCGCCCATTGCCGTACGACACCGTTCTTCTGGCCAATTCTGGCTTCATCTTTACAGATCCACGGGCACCTGGCTTGTGAGGGATGTTGAGCTCGCTCGTAGCGGTCCTCAAGATATCCAGGAGATCGCGGCGTTGGTCGTCATTGAGATGGCCTAGATTGAAGCCGCCACTTCGGGCATGATGAGGCCGTTGCAGAACTGCAGTCAGCCGCAAAAGACGGCCTATTCGCGTCCTGCGCGCCATTCTCGATACACGAGGTTCAATCGGGCGCCTACATCGATGAACGGTCGCGGGGGTAAGGCTTGTGGCTTGTCGAACGCACTGAATACTTCGCCGAGTTGAGACTGATGCCCGAGCAAGTGTTCGGCAATTGCGATGCCGGCGGCGGTCGACTTAGTTCCTCCTATGCCGTTGCAGGCGCATGCGGCTAAGACGCTGTCCGCCACTTCGCCAAACAACGGTACCGAATTCCACGTGAGCGCCATTGCGCCCGCCCAACGGTACTGCATTTTCAACTGACGGTGGTCAGGAAAGCGGTCCGCGAACTTGCGGTCATGAAGGTCGCTCGCACCCTTCATCGAGCCGGCGCCGACTTCGATCTTCGGGTGGTAAGTGTAGCGCGAACGTATGAGGAGACGGTCGCCGTCAGTTCCGTTGATACGCCTTACAGTCGTGCCCATCGGTGCCGCCGGCGTCGCTCCCCATTTCCGAATGCCGCGAAGTGCGGCGGGGGGAAACGCCTCGGTCAGCGAGGCGTAAGTGAAGACGTGGAGAAGTTCACCGGTACCAAAACCGAAGCTCTCTGCGTGCCCGTTTGTCGCAAGGATAACCTTCCCTGCCCGCACCTCGCCCTTCGGTATTTTTACAGTGCAGCCGCTCGATGAACTTTCAATAGACAGGGCAGGCGTCCTCTCGAATAGCCGGACAGGCTCATGAAACAAATCTGCGATGGCTCTCACCAGGGCGGTCGGTTGCACCATGGCCGCACCGGGAGTGAAGAGTCCCGATTTGAAAGTCCTTGTGCCCGTGACGTCCTCGATCTCAGCTGCACTGAGAACCTGGTTCGGCTCGCCCAATGATTTGAGCTTCGAAGAGTAGGCTGCGAGGTGCTCCGTGCCCGCGTCAGTCATGGCCACACTGTATTTGCCGCTAGGATCGAACACGTCTCTGTCCCAGCCATTCTCCTCCGCCAAACGAGCGTAGTGTTGAATGGCAGTCCGTGCGACCAAGATTTCGTTACGGCCCTTGGCGACAGCGCCCACCCCGAAATTGCCCGACGAAATATCATGAGGCAAATCGATGAGGAACCCGGAGTTGCGGCCGCTTGCCCCGTTCCCCACGACGTCGGCATCGATGATGGCGACAGACAGGCTCGGGTCGAGATCGGCCAATCTGACGGCGGCTGCCAATCCAGCGAATCCCGCGCCGATGATGAGCACATCGACGGTGATCCCATGAACCAGTGCCGGCGTGGACACCCTCGGAGGAAGTAACGCCGACCAGCCGGATTCCACGCCATGGACGGGAAGACGACGCGCGCGGAAGGTCTTGCTAGTCATCGCACCGCTTCTTGCTCAACCAGTGCGCCCAGGGCGTTCCGAAGCGCCGTGATTCGGTCCGCTGAAAGGGGCCGGAAAGGTTTCCTAGCCGTACCGCAGCCATATCCAGTGAGTTCTGAAGCCGCATACACGCTTGGCACATAGTCGCCGTCCCAAAGCAGGGACATAATTGGTTCCAGCAGCTGCCAAAGCGACTGCACCTCGTCCCATCTTTTTTCACGGGCGGCCTTGACGATCGCCACACATGTGCGCGGCGCAATGTTCGCTCCGCCCCAGATCAGACCTGAGCAACCGGCGAACAGGGAGAACGGGACGAGCGGATCGGCGCCGTTGATGACGTCCAAGCCGGTGCCGATCAGCCTGACCTGTCCGACCAAGTCTCCGCTGCTGTCCTTGACGGCGCGGAATTCGGGCAGTTCGCAAAGTCTGTGTAGCAGGCCCGGCGTTATGCGTACACCGACCGCCTGGGGCACATTGTATCCAATGATGGACAATCCGACCGTGGCAACTTCGGCGTAGAAGTCGAAGACGCTGTTGTCGTCCGACGGACCTTCGAAGAAGGGAGGAAGGATCATGACGCCGTCCGCACCCGAATTCTTTGCAAACTGCGTCCTTTCGACGACGTCGGCCGTGAGCAACGCCGAGGCTTGGGCGATCACCTTGGCCCGTCCGGCGACAATGCGCGCACCACGTTCGATGAGCGTCCTCGATTCATCGGGCGTCAAATAGACATGCATGCCCGTGCCGGAGCTGAACACGAAACCGTCGACGCCCGCGGCCAGATACCGCTCGATGAGGTCCTGGAAGCGATCGAAATCAATACGTCCGTTCGAGTTGAACGGAGCGGTGATCGCGAGATTGAGACCGGAGAAAGCAAATGATGACATTTCAGAAACCTTCGTTTGAGCTGCTCAGGTCAATCCAGAGCGTCTTCGTCTGGCAATATTGATCGTGCGCGTGGAGGGCCTTGTCGCGACCGCCGAAGCCCGATTGCTTGTAACCGCCGAACGGGGTCGCGGCGTCTCCCTCCCCGTAGCAGTTCACAGTGACGGTCCCCGCTCTGATCGCCCGTGCGGCCCGAAGCGCCTGGGTGCCGTCGGCGGTGAAAATGGAGGCCGTCAGGCCATATTCGGTCTCGTTAGCGAGCGAGACCGCTTCAGCCAGGGAACTCACTGCAATCACAGAAACAATCGGTCCGAAAATTTCTTCCCGCACTTGCTTGCTGTCGTGGCGGTCGAATTCCATGATCGTGGGCTCGATCGTGGTCCCGTTGAATACCCGTCCGCCAGCCACCACCTTGCCTTCGCCTTCGAGATAGCTGCTGACCTTCTCGAAATGTGTGGCTGAGATAAGCGGGCCGACACGGGTCCCCGGATCAAGCGGGTCGCCCACGGTCCAGGTCTTGGCGACTTCCTTCAGTTTTTCAATAAGGCGGTCCTTAATGTCCTTATGGACGAGGACACGAGAGATGGCCGAGCAGTTCTGACCCATGTTCCAGAACGCGCCGTTGCCGATGTGGGAGGCCACGGCGTCAAGATCGGGAACGTCGTCCATGACGATGCAAGGGTTCTTGCCGCCCATCTCAAGAACCACTTCCTTCAAATTGCTCTCGGAGGAGTACTTTAGGAAGCGACGGCCCGTGTCAGTGGAGCCTGTGAAGGAAATCGCGTCGATGTCGGGATGGCGACCAATTGGTTCGCCGACGTCCGGACCATCGCCGGTCACGACATTGAACACCCCAGGCGGCAGCCCGGCATCGAGAGCGAGCTCCGCGACCCGCAACGTGGTCAGCGACGTTTCTTCAGCGGGCTTGACCACAATCGTGCAACCCGCCGCAAGAGCAGGGCCGATCTTCCACGCGAGCATTAGAAGAGGGAAGTTCCAGGGGAGAACGATGCCGACGACCCCGATCGGCTCGCGCACGATCAGGCCGAGAGCGGCGTCATTCGCAGGCGATACCTGATCATATATCTTGTCGACGGCTTCGGCATGCCACCTGAGGCTGTTGATGGTCTCGGGTACATCGATGTTGATGCAGTCGCTAATGGTCTTGCCGCTATCCAAGCTCTCCATCAGCGCCAGCTCGAGCGCGTTTTCCTCGATGATAGACGCGAGCCTGAGAAGGACTTTTTTGCGGTTCGCCGGGGTCAGCTTCGACCATCGGCCATCTTCAAACGCTTGCCGGGAGACAGCGACGGCCTTGTCGACATCGGCCGCCGAACCTGCCGGAAGCTGCGCCAGAACCTTACCAGTAGCCGGATTGAAGGTCGCATAGGTTTTGCCCGAGAGGGCTGCTGTCTGCAGGCCATTCACGATCATCTTGGTTGGCACCTTCAGTGCCTTCGCCTGCGTCTTGTAGTCGACTTTATTTAGCATTTCTGTTCTCCCTCGTGTCAAAGTGACACCGACAATGATTATCCATCGAGTTCGCCCTGCATGCCGCTGGGCACGGCGTAGAGCGCCACGTCGCTCCTGAAAACTTCGAGATGGGCGCGCACCAGTTCGCCCGCCCGTTCTGCATCCCGGGCTTCGATGGCCTCGATCATCTGATCGTGCTGCCGCGCGGCAGTCTCCTGGTCCTTCTGGATCCGCGTACCGCCGTTTTGGCGATAGAAGATCTTTCCAATCCGGGCATGATCGATGAGAAGCTTTTTGAGACTGGGAAGCAGGTATTGATTGTGCGCCATTTTCCCGATGTTCAGATGGAACTGGTGATTGAAGATCACTCTGTTCTCTACGTGGCCGTCGGCAATGGACTGCCGGAACTTCTGTTGAGTGCGCTTAAGGATTTCGAGGTCCCCAGCCTTGTGGTTGAAAGCTGCGAGCTTCGTCGTTCCGACGTAGATCATCGGAGCGACGATCAGGAAATCCCGAAGTGTCTGGTACGACATGATGGATACGCGCGCCGCGCGGTTGGTCTCAAGGTCGACGTACCCCTCGCCCGCCATCTGTCTCATAAGTTCGCGGACCGGCGGACGGGACAGGCCGAATTCCTCGCTGAGAGCGACTTCGTCGAGAATCGCCCCCGGCTCAAGCTGCATCGTCAGGATACGGTGCACCAAGGTTTCAGCGAGAATGCCCTTTCGGTCCGTCGAGGCAGCAGGTTCATCCAGGATCATTATGGCTCCTTAATTTCGTGGATAGACATATTGTAGACAAATAGCATGAGTCAAGATAGGTATACGACATTGACGCAATGCGGTGGCAGCCTTCAGCAGCTTGCAGGGTGTACCAAAGGGCGGAGCCAGAACTGTGTTTCATTCATCACCTCGGCGCAGAACGGCCCCGTCCGTTCGCCTGAAGGTCGGGTTTATCCTGGCACGTTCCTTCACGTTGACCGCCTTCGCGATGTTTATCGATACCCTTAGACTTGCCAGCGATGAATCCGACAGATCGGGTCGGATTCACGCCGACTGGGAGGTGCTGTCGCACACCCGGCATCTCGTCACCTCGAGCTGCGGAATCCAGGTTTCGCCGACGTCTTTGTTCGTCGACCCGAGGGAGTTTGACTACATCGTCGTCGTTGGGGGACGGCTGGCCGGCGGTCAGGCAGTCGACGACGAAACCCTGAAATATCTCCGGGACGCTGCGTCCAAAGGGGCGCGATTGATCGGCATTTGCACGGGAACGTTCATTTTGGCAGAGGCGGGTCTTATGGCCGCTCACGAAACCTGCGTCAGCTGGCTTCACTACGTCGACTTCCGGGAGCGATTTCCTGATTTACATGTCCGGGCGGACACAATCTATAATTTGGATACCACGCGGGGATCGTGTGCGGGTGGCAGCAGCGCAGCCGATTTGGCGGCAGAACTAGTGCGACGGCACATTGGGGACGCGGCCGAGCGGAATGCACTCGAAGTGCTGCAGATCGACAAGGTGCGGAACGCAGAGTGGATACAACCACGTCGGCCGCTCACGATAGAGGCGCACGACCCAAGGCTCCGCGCTGCGCTGATCTTGATGGAACAAAACATCGAGAACACGCTGTCGGTTTCCAGACTGGCCGCGGCATTGGGGGTTTCCCGGCGACAACTCGAACGGCTGTTTTTGAAGGAAGTGAACAGCTCCCCTGCCCTCGTCTACCTGCGAGTGCGGCTGGAGAGAGCAAAACAGCTTCTCAGGAAAGTCGACACTCCGTTGATCGAGGTCGCTATTGGGGCCGGTTTCGAGAACGCCTCTCACTTCGCAAGAGTCTTCCGAAGGGCTTATGGTCAACCACCGTCTGTCTGGAGGCGGTTAGAATTTACCTCGCAAGGCGTCGAAGGATGAGTATTACAGCATAGAAGCTCGCGCGAGCGGACACGGTTGAACCCGCCTGATCGCCGAGCTCGGATGAATCAGTTAGAGGCGCAGGATCAAGCCTCAAGAGACATATTGTAAACAAACTTCTTTGATGGGTTTTTCGGTGGTGATAGGTCTGACGAATAGCTTATCGCGCTCACTTTGCGCGTTGCACGCCGGTCATTGCGAAGCGGATTTTTTGCGAAATCCGGCGCACATGTTTAGGGTGGGGTACGCGCAGGAGTTTTACGTCTTCTCAGGGCTGGAGTAACGGTAACTGATGTCAAATTATCGACGGCTTCCATTAAGCGCGCTGCGCGCATTTGAAGCTGCCGCGCGGCACTTGAGTTTTACCAAGGCTGCCAATGAGCTTTCAGTCACTCAGGCGGCCGTGAGCCGTCATATATTGACACTGGAGGACCACCTCGACATCCAGCTTTTCAACCGCGGCAACCAGAAGGTCTCATTGTCTCCCGCCGGCGAGGAGTTGTTTGAAGCGGCGAGCCTCGGCCTGGAGCATATCGCAGCCGCTTTTGACAGTGTGAAAAGAAGGGAAAAAGCGCGACGGTTGACCGTCGGCATGCCGATGTCGTTCGCAACGCTATTTATGAGCCATCGGATTGGAGATTTCGTTGCGAACAATCCAGAGGTCGACCTGCACTTGGTTTCCCTCGAACGCAGCCCGGCGCCGGCGACGGATGGTTTTGATGTGTCCGTGGTCATGGGTTATCTGGCGCGCCCGGGCTTCACAGCCACCGAGCTCTTCGGCGAAGAAGTCTTCCCGGTTTGCAGTAAATCGTATCAGGCCCACTCCCCGCGTATTCTCACTCCGGAGGATCTCGTAAACGAGGTGCTCCTGGTCATGGACGATCAGCATTGGTCCGCCTACCCTTGGTCACCCTTCGATTGGGTGCACTGGCTTGGACAGTTCGGAGTTTCGTCCGACTTCAAACGGGTCATTACGTTCAATAACTACCCAACGATGATGCAGTCGGTGATCAGAGGCCATGGCATCGGGCTAGGCTGGCGTCATTTGGTACATGACTACATCAAAGAGGGCACCTTGATTCGGCCTCTCGCTGAAAGCTATCTCACTGGCCGAAAACATCATTTGGTTATTCCGGATGCTGTGATCGAGCGGGACGACGTCCAGATCTTCCGCAATTGGCTGATCATACAGGTCGCAGAACTCAATCCGGTCCCGCCAGCGTCGGCTGCGGAAACCATCAAGGCAGCACCCGTTGCACATAGCGAGATATTAGCTGGCCATCCAAACCTGCCATCCGCCTGATAACATTTAGTCCTGCAGTACATGACTTTTTATCCAGTTGTTTTGTAGCCCCACCGCCGCTAGCGTTCCTGGACCAATCAGACGCGACAGCGCCTCAAGCCGTCCTGAAGGCCCCGTCAAACGGAGAGTCTAACTCCGTAGCAGGTGATGCATGCGACGGCAGCTGACCTATGACACACAGTCGGGCTCGTATCAGAGCTCCGTAGTTATCGCTCACTAGGTCCTGACTGAAAGGAAGTTTTGTGAAGCTCGAAGACGTTTTAGACCCGTTCAAAAGCTGGCACATACCGTTTGATAAATGGGTCGATAGTGGGTTGGGTTGGGTTGTCGAACATTACCGCCCGTTGTTTCAGAGCTTGAAATGGCCCATTGACCAGCTCCTGAGGACATTTGACAGCGCACTCAACGGCATCCCGCCGGCCATTATTATTTTATTCTTCGGATTGGTGGCTTGGCAGATCGCCGGGTGGCGGCTGGCAGCTCAAGTCGCTGGTCTGCTGCTGATCATCGGCTTTCTTGGCATTTGGGGTGAAACGATGACGACACTGTCTCTCGTTTTTACCGCCGTTCTTTTCTGCACGGTTGTTGGTATTCCCGTGGGGGTCATTGCTGCTCGAAGTGACAGGGCGGCTGCGATTTGCCGGCCAATCCTCGACACAATGCAGACGATTCCATCATTCGTCTATCTTGTTCCCGTGGTCATGTTGTTTGGTATCGGCAACGTGCCTGGCGTGATTGTCACGATCGTTTTTGCACTTCCGCCCGTTATCAGGCTGACAACGCTAGGTATTCAGCAGGTTTCGGAAGAAGTTGTCGAGGCTATGCGCGCTTTTGGAGCTACCAACAGGCAGATCCTGTTCAAGGCTCAGCTGCCGCTGGCTCTTCCGAGCATAGTGGCAGGTATCAACCAGACGTTGATGATGTCACTATCAATGGTTGTTGTTGCCTCCATGATCGCGGTTGGGGGCCTCGGCCAAATGGTTTTGCGCGGCATCGGTCGCCTCGACATCGGGCTGGCTGCGACTGGCGGAATGGGCATCGTCATTCTCGCAATCATTCTAGATCGCCTTACTCAATCTGCGTTTTCTAAGCGCAAACGCTACGCCCATATTGCCTGGTACAAGCGGGGTCCAGCTGCGCTCTTCACTGGTGTCGTTAAGACCTTCCAGGCCTCTCCGGCTGGGCGTGGAGGATTGGAAAGTGGCCGGCAACGGACTTCTAGCTAACAAAGAATGGGAGCGACTATGAGCTATCGGTTTGGAATAAAAGAGCATTTTTGGGGGGTTGCCGCCGCTGTCACGGTGCTTGGCACTTTGGCCATGTCTCCTGAATACGCGGCAGCGGAGGACCTTCCGGGGAAAGGCGTGACCGTCAGGCCCCTATATCTTGGCCAGGCGGAAGAATTATTCGAAGCCTATGTCGTTAAGCTAGGCCTCGAGGATCTGGGCTATACAGTTAACGAACCTGCCGCAACTCAGGTTCCACTTGCCCATATAGCGGCAGGCAACGGTGACGCGGATTACTATACGCCCCACTGGTACCCCTTGCATATTGCGTTTGCCGAGAAGGCTGGCGGCGATGCCAAGCTTCGTCGGGTTGGGACGCTCGTAAAGAACTCAATCCAGGGATACTCCATCGACAAGGCCACAGCTGACAAGTACGGCATAAAGACGATCGATCAGTTGAAGGACCCAAAGATTGCCAAGCTGTTCGATGTGGATGGGGACGGTAAAGCAGACCTGTATGGCTGTGATCCAGGCTGGGGATGCGAACGCATCATTGAACATAACCTTGATGCATATGGCCTTCGGGATACCGTCACGCACAAGCAGGGTGAGTATTTTGCTCTGCTTCCCGACGTAATCCAGCGGGTTCAGTCCGGCAGTCCAGCCTTGTATTACAGCTGGACACCCAATTGGCTACAAGGGGTTTTGGTCCATGGAAAAGATGTTGTCTGGCTGACGGTTCCTTTCACGGCGTTGCCCGACGAACAGGCTGGCGCGAACACGACTGTTCCAGGTATTGGGAACCTGGGATTTTCCGTGAACACTCAGCACGTGATTGCCAACACACCCTTCCTCGAGAAAAACCCCGTTGCCAATAAGTGGTTCGAGCAAGTCGAGGTCCCAATTCAAGATATCAACGACGAGAATCTGCTTATTCACAAAGGTGAGAAGTCCAACGAGGACATCCACGGTCATGCCGAGGCCTGGAAGAAGGCCCACCTCGACCAGTGGAATACGTGGATAGCTGAAGCAAAGAAGGCCGCCAAGTAACACGCTGGAAAGCATGCTCGCCCGGTAAGCTTTACGCTGCCGGGCGACACCTCTCAACCGTGGAGCTACCTTTTGAAAGCGCACGCCATAGAATTTAGGGATGTTTGGAAGGTCTTCGGGACGAGTTCGAATTTCGACCTTGCGAGTGTCCAACGCGATGATCTTTCGAAGGCCGCACTCCTGGAGAGACATGGGTGCGTAGCGGCGGTCGCCGGTGTTTCCTTTAAAGTTGAGGCCGGTGAGATCTTCTGTGTCATGGGACTGTCCGGCAGCGGAAAGTCAACGCTGGTCCGACATGTGAATCGTTTGATCAAACCCAGCTCCGGCCAGATCATTGTTGGCGGCGAGGATATCAATCTGAAGTCCGAAAATGAGATGCGGGAGCTCCGTGCCCGATCAATGGGGATGGTTTTCCAGAATGTGGCGCTTCTTCCCCATCGAACGGTCCGTGACAATGTCGCACTGAGTCTGGAGCTACGAAAAGCAAGCGTCCGACAACGCTATGAGGTTGCAGAGGAGAAGTTGGAGCTCGTCCAACTTGCTGGTTGGGGTGATCGGTACCCTGACCAACTTTCTGGTGGAATGAAGCAGAGAGTTGGGCTTGCCCGAGCTCTAGCTGCTGATCCCGCCATTTTGTTGATGGATGAGCCGTTTTCAGCGCTGGATCCGCTCATTCGACGCGAATTACAGGACCAGTTCAAAGAGCTTTCGTCGAAGTTGGGGAAAACCACGCTTTTCATCACCCACGACTTGGATGAGGCAGTTCGGCTGGGGCACCAAATCGGTGTCATGAAAGACGGAAAAATGCTTCAAATCGGTTCGGCGGATGACATTCTTGGAAATCCGAAGGACCCCTATGTTGAAAAATTTGTCCAAGGGAGCAGCCGATTGAAGCTCCTAAGGGCCGAGTCGGTAATGTTGCCGCTCGCCGAATTTGCGAGTGCCGGAGAGCGCTTGGGCCTGCCAGACGCCCCGCGACTCAGCCTCGACGCTTCGATCAAGGAAATGCTCGACTTGTCACATCGCCATGGAAATATGCCGCTTGTGGTTGTCGATGGTAACGGAGTGGATGTGGGTATCGTGACTGCGTCACTACTTCTGCGCGGCGTGCATGATCGACTTTAACTGGATTAAGCGCGGCAGATAGATAGATTTATTATCGACTGTCGTAGAGGAGCTTACATTGTATAAGCTTTCGCGCGCTTAGCCACGATCAAAAGAACTAAACACAAGAACCCCTGAGTTGGTTAGTCGAAACAATGGAGAACTCTGAGAAGAAAACCGTGGTCGTAACCGGAGCTGCTGGCGGAATGGGCCAGGCAATCTGCAGAAAGTTCGCGGCCAGCGGATATTTAGTAGTCGCGGGTGACGCAAACCAGGAGCATTTGATTGCCACAACTGACGAACTCAACCGAATTGACCAAACTACGCTAGCCAAACATGGCGACCTGAGAAGCAAAGCATATTGTGAAGACCTCATCGATACGGCCATCAGCCTTACCGGCCGGCTGGACGCCCTTGTCAACAATGCCGGCATCATCACGCGCGGCACAATCCTAGAAACAAGTGACGAGGACTGGGAACGAACTTTCGATATTAATCTGAAAGCGACATTTTACACCTGCCGACGGGCCGTGGCCTTCATGAAAGACCATGGCGGCGGTTCCATCGTGAATATCTCGTCGACCTGGGGTATTTATCCAGGGCCCGCCCACGCAGCTTACTGCGCGAGCAAAGCAGCCGTAGCGACGTTTTCCAGATGTCTCGGCCGTGATCATGCAGGGGATGGGATTAGGATCAATGCCGTCTGCCCCGGCGAGATAGACACACCCATGCTTCGCTCAGGCTTTGTCCATCGCGGGTTCGATCCCGACACAGCGGTTGCCGAGCTCAGCAAGTCAAATCCGCTTGGCCGACTCGGTGCACCGGAAGATATTGCCGATGCGGTGTACTTTCTGAGCTCTGACGCCGCTCGCTTTATCACGGGGACCGCACTTGAAGTCGCGGGAGCCAAGGCGGTTTATTGAGCTAAGGCGGTCTATTTTTTAGTGTGGCCCCCGCCCGCCTAACCTCCCCGACAGTCTGACTTTGAGAGGCTCCGAAAGGTCAAGGGTAGCATGTTGTTCTGAGGAGCCATTCGGCGTGTCAAAGCGACGGAAATGGGCGGCAAAATGTCGTGGACGGTGAGAGCCAACTTCAGGAGCCGCACGTCCTCGCTTTGCTAGCCATTCAGGACCGGCTCTGTGCCGGCTCGCGTTGGGGTCATAACCTCAGTTCATAAGTTACATTCCTTTTTTTTGTTAGTTCGGGCGTTTCTATTGGCCTATATTCTCCACTTAAATCAGGAATGAAAAAATGTCTGCCAGATCTGGAGGCCGAGACGCTCGGCAGAAGTTGCGTTCCGACAGAACGTTAACGTTTTTGCCTGTTCTGGAACGAGGGCTGCCTTATATGGATTTGCTGAGCCCGGATGACTTGCTTAGGCTTCACGACATTTCGATGCAAATACTTGAAGAGATTGGCATCGAATTTCGTGACGACGAGGCCATCGAACTCTGGCGCGCAGCGGGTGCCGACGTAACCGATCAGCGCGTCAGGATCGACAGGAACCAGCTGCTGGAACTGGTGGCAAAGGCTCCTGAATACATAACGGTCCACGCTCGCAATCCCGCCAGGGCAGTCACAATCGGCGGTCGAAAGACTATTTTTACCCCAGCATACGGTTCGCCAAATGTCCTTGACCTTGAAGGCAGGCGGCGAAACGCGACCATTGAGGATTTCGTCAATTTCGCGAAACTCGCCTACCAAGCTCCCGCTATGCATATGACGGGAGGCGTTCTTTGCGAGCCGATGGATATAGCCGTTCCGAAGCGCCACCTGCACATGAACTACAGTTTGATACGATACTCGGACAAGCCATTTATGGGAGCCGTGACCTCGCGTGAGAGGGCAGAAGACACGGTTGCTATGGCCAAGATTGTCTTCGGCGAAGAATTTGTGCAGAACAACACCGTGATGGTGTCGCTCGCCAACTGCAATTCGCCTCTCGTTTGGGACGCGACTATGCTCGATGCTGTCAAGGTTTACTCGGCAAACAATCAGGCCATGATCTTTGCCCCGTTTGTTCTTGGTGGAGCCAGCACTCCGGCCAGCACTGTGGCTGCGGTCGCGCAGCTTAATGCCGAAGCACTTGCTGGCGTTGCCTTTGCGCAGCTGGTCCGGCCAGGTGCGCCTTGCATTTATGGGCAATGGTTGGCGACCGTTTCAATGAAGAGCGGTGCACCAATGGCAGGAACACCCGAGATTTGCCATATGAATATATTGGTGGGTCAACTGGCCAGACACTACAAACTGCCTTGGCGCTGCAGTGGAAGCAACACAAGCTCAAAGCTCGTTGATGCCCAGGCAGGCTATGAGGCGGCCCGCAATATGTACGGCGCCCTTATCGCCGGTGCGAACTTCGTTCTTTCGTCCACGGGGTATCTCGAAGCAGCTCTGACCCAGAGCTATAGCAAGTTCATGCTCGATGCAGAGCAGATGGTGATGTTCTATAAGCTTGGGCAAGGCATAGTGATGAGCGAGATGGATGAAACGCTCGATGCGATCCGCCAAAGTGAGCCAGGCAGTCACTATCTTGGTACCGAACATACACTGAAGAATTTCGAGAAGGCGTTTTTCACACCTGAGTTGATGAACCACGACAGCTTCGAGCAATGGTCATTCGCCGGCGCGAAGGATGCCAACACTCGGGGACGCGATGCAGCTGTGCAGGCCCTGCAGGATTATCAAGCACCGCCGATTGACGAAGCAGTCGACGAAGAGCTCCTCGACTTCATGAAACGTCGGGAACTTGATATCGGTGAGGCCGTCCTCTAGGCGGCAAGTAATTCCAGCAACGAGGTCGGGCTGTGTACGCCCTATCCCCTCGGGGTCGAGCTTGGCATCGCGCGCACGTCCACGACAGCCAAAATCGCGCCAAGGCCTTTTAGGTTCCGAGAACATCCCGAGCAGCCCTTTGTGAAGCGCATGGAAGGATCGTGATGAACGTACGCCCCGATATCAGCACCATCAAGTCGGTGACCACGCCGGAGAATTTTCCACAGGCGGGCCGGCCAATCGAGTTGGTGGTTCTGGTGTTGCCAGGATTCTCGCACCTGGCGCTTCACGCCTTCATTGAACCGTTTCGCATCGCCAATACGGTATCGAAGCTCGCTCTGTTCCGGTGGCGGATCGCGGGACTTGACGAACGATCTGTTGAGGGTGCCAGCGGCCTTTCAGTTGCCGTTGACGTGACGATAGACGAGATGATGTCCTGTTTAGGGGCCCGGAGGCCGCAGCATGTCGCAGTTATCGCGGGTGAGCCGGTGGGACGGCGCCTGACGCCACAGCTCAACAATTTCTTGCGAACGATCTCACGCCACGGGATTGGGGTATCCGCTGTTGGAACAGCCACATGGTTGCTCGCGCAGACCGGGCTGCTGGAAGGCACACGCTGCACGATCCACTGGTCGCGGCTGGCAGCCTTCACAGAAGTGTTTAGGCAGCCGCATATCCGAGACGCTCTGTTCGTAAAGGACGGGCAGTTTTCGACATGCGCGGGTGAATTGGCATCGTTCGACCTGGCCGTCGATATCATCGCCAGCCATGTAGGCGGGTATACAGCACAGGAGGTTTGCCGCTACGCGACTGTCGAAGGTCAGCGCTCTGGTTCGAACCGGCAGACCGGGCCGACGGGGCTCGCCTTTGGCGGTGTGAGCGATAAGCTTCAGATGGCTATGCGGATTATGGAAGAGAACGTGGAATACCCGCTGACCATGACCGAGGTTGCAGGACGAGCGGGCGTGTCGCGGCGGCAACTGGAGCGCTTGTTTGCAGCACACGTTCACATCCCGCCGGTACGCCATTATCTCCGGATCCGTGTCGATCATGCCAAGCGCCTGATCGAAGGCACAAGCATGCCCATAATCGATATTGCGATGGCCTGCGGGTTCTTGTCCCCTTCACACTTCGCAAAGTGCTTCAGAACGTTTAACGGCCTCTCACCTCAGCAGTGTCGATTGACGACGCCGGCTTGGGTCGGACCCGGCCTCGGCTAGACAATACAAAAAAATCAAAGGATCGTTGCAATCCAGGTGGTCGACCGTTTAGTTAGACCGACCGGCCGAGACCAGGAGAAAGCAACCCTCCCGGGATCCAAGGTCCGCACGCGTTGCGCGGTTCGTAGCCTCAATGCCTAAACTGCGATCCTTGGCCTGCCTGACGCCACCGCCACCACATGCGCTTCGATGAACATGCGCTGGGCTTCGACGGTGGAGACACGGAATTCGGTGGCGATTTCGATCTCGGCGCTGTCGGTGCCGGCATCCTTTGCCCGCCCGGCGACGATGGCGCCGACATCGGCCTCAGCCGCCGCGATCGCCGCCGCCTCATCGGTGAAATCGCGCACGCTCTCGCCGGAGGCGACGCGGAACAGCCCCTCCTTGGGCTGGCTGACCCGCGCCTCGGCCGAAACCCGGACCTGGCCGACGACGGCGCCGAGCGCGTTCGCGACATCGGTATCCTCAGGCACTACGCAGTCATTGCCGACCAGTTCGGCCAGGCCGGCATAATGCAGCGGCGCCGAGGCGCCGA
The DNA here is from genome assembly GCF_040319125.1 of Mesorhizobium sp. M0938. NCBI lineage: Bacteria > Pseudomonadati > Pseudomonadota > Alphaproteobacteria > Hyphomicrobiales > Phyllobacteriaceae > Mesorhizobium > Mesorhizobium sp. M0938. Next base: position 15,477 of record NZ_JAMYNS010000039.1, read on the forward strand.
GGCCGATGACCGGGCGGTCGAGCGCGACGCTGAGGCGGGCGATGCCGGGATGCGAAAACGGCGCGCTGCACCAGCGCGTGCGCCACGGTCGCCGCGCCATCCAGCCCGTCCTCGGCAAAGGCGGTTTCGAGAATGACCTCCGTCGACCAGCGCGTCAGCGTCACCAGCACCCGCTCGGAAATCGCTTCCGGCGTTGGCGCGACGGTCTGGCAGCGGCCATCGCGCTTGCGGGCGAACAGCTCGGCGCCGAGACGCGCGGCCACCGGGTCCCAATTGGCCTGCTTGCCCAGCACATGGGCGGCGTCCGACGGGGTGAAGCCGGCGACATGCACCAGCCCGCGCGACACCAGCCGGTTCAACGTGGCGTTCTGGGCGTTGGACATCAGCAATTTGTCCACGGCGAGCGGCACGGCACCGATCAGCTCGTAGAGTTTTGCTTCTGCGCCGGTGAGGCCCGCCGCCAGGCGGTCCGGCACGCCGGTGCGCACCGCCAGGCGGCCATCCATGCGTCCGGGGTTTGGCGCGCGCAGCTGGCGTTCGAGCTCCGATTTGACGGCGTCGCCATGCGCCATGCCGGCCAGCGCCAATGGCACCAGGCGACGCGGCCCAAGCAGTATTTTCGGATTGAGCGCGCCGTCCTCCAGCGCCACTTCGGAATCGCCGCCGAGGCCGAAGGTGCGCATGGCGACCGCCTCGACCATGGTGCGAAAACCGCCAACGGTGGCGCCTTCCGGGTCAAGCCGCGGCCGGCCCTTGTCGAGCACGGCGACGTCGGTGGTGGTGCCGCCAATATCGGAGACCACGGCATCTTCGAGGCCGGTCATGTGGCGGGCGCCGACCAAGCTGGCGGCGGGGCCGGAGAGGATCGTTTCGATCGGCCGCTGGCGGGCGAACGCCGCCGAGACCAGCGCGCCGTCGCCACGCACCACCATCAGGGGGGCGACGATCTTGCGGGCGTCCAAAAACCCTTGAGTCGCCGCCACCAGCCGGTCGATCATCGAGATCAGCCTGGCGTTGAGCAGCGTCGTCAGCGCCCGGCGCGGGCCGCCGAGTTTTGCCGACAGCTCATGACTGGCGGTGACCGGCAGGCCGGTCTTTTCGCGGATCAGGTCGCGGGCGGCGAGTTCATGCGCGGGGTTGCGGGTGGCAAAATAGGCGCAGACGGCAAAGCCCGATACAGATGCGCCAAGTTCCGGCAAGGTTGCTTTGAGACCGGACAGGTCGAGCCCGGCAGTGTTCCCGTGGACATCATGGCCACCGGGACAAAACACCACCGGATCGGTTCCAAGCGCCGCCTTCAACCCGTCGCGTGCAAGATCGGTCTCGGAAAAGCCGATCATCACCAGCGCGACGCGGCCGCCCTGACCCTCGACCAGCGCGTTGGTGGCGAGCGTCGTCGACATCGAAACAAGCTTTATGGCAGCCGGGTCGGTGCCGGCCTTCGCCAGCACCGCATCGACCGCGCCGGAAATGCCGACGGCAAGATCATGGCGTGTCGTCAGCGCCTTGGCCTTGGCCAGCACATTGCCTTTCGGGCTGCCGGTTTCCGACCACAGCACGGCATCGGTGTAGGTGCCGCCAGTGTCGATCCCGAGGAAGAGCGGTTTTTTGTTGGGCCTGGCGCTCATCTCCGGCCGTGCGGTTGCTGTTGGTTTTTTCCACCTCTTGGCCGATGCAGAACTCCCTGGCCGTCCGCAAGGGTGAGAAGATTGACAAGATCGTGCGCCCCAACGCGGGATCCTTTGTCTTCAGGGGGATAGCCTCGTTCGCAACCCGTTCGACGCCGAAGTCCCACTATGCCCGCGCCTTCGTCAGTTTGGCCCGATACTCCTCGTCCAGGATCGCGGGCA
>NZ_JAMYNS010000040.1:0-9545 GCF_040319125.1 Mesorhizobium sp. M0938
AACTGCGCTCGAAAGGACGCCTTAAGAGCGCAGCTTCGCTACCGGGCCATGCTCCCGCAAGGCGGCCCTCGCCGGAGAGGTACGATTTTCTTGTAGGACATTACTATCTGGGTAGCGTCAGGCTCGATGAGGCTGCGAGCCTCCTTGGCCGGAAAGTCGATGAGACGACGCTCGAACCTTTCAATCTTGAAATTTACAAGAGGGCCAAAGAGCTCCCTCTAGCCTACGCGGAGAAGATTTTCGAATTCGCGCGGAAGATCCGGTTCGATGTTGGCAAGGCAGTGCAAAAACTCCTCCACATGATACCTTCGTCAACATGTCGGTTGACGAGATTCTGACTTTGGACACTGCTCTTATCCAGTATGTGGCCATATTTAGTTTGACTGGTCACCCGTCAGCATCATTGCCGCTCTTCTCCAGCACCGAAAGACTGCCGATCGGGGTTCAGATCGTTGGCCGCTTCGCCGATGAGGCGACCCTTGTCCGCATCGCAAGGGATTTGGAACAGGCAATCCCTTGGACCAAACGGCGACCGCCTGTCTTTGCAGGGATAAAATAAGATCCGTCGTGGCACCGAGGATCGAAGCCGAGTTTGGCGACGATAGTGGCAAGGCTGCTTTGAGCATTGGCGGCAATTCTGATACCGGAGGGGAATGGTCGCTTCACCCATTGACCAAGGATATTCGCCTACCTCCACTGACAAACCCACCTCGTCCCATAACCTTCAGTCCCCCGGCACATAACTTTTTGGTCCGTTGCTTTTGTTGCTCCCGTGTCGCTAGCGTGACTTGAAGAACACCGCTTCAGCAAATGACCCCGGCCAGGGAACTGCGGCCTTAAGGTAGTCGGTTCATCTTCAAAGCAGATGAGCTTTGAAGTGCTTTCCGTTACTGAGAGTAGGGAGCTGCATGAGAAATAACAAGGACAACAATAACATCTCGGTAACTCGACGCGCGGTTCTTGGGGGAGTGAGCACAGTGGTCCCTGGAGACGCACCGGTCCCGACGGCGGCTGGACCCCAAATCTCACCGGCAAAGGCGCGAACAGGTCCACGCAGGGTGCGTGAAATCGAGAACATCTGGATTCCGATGTCCGATGGTACCAAGATTGCCGCGCGCGTATGGCTGCCGGACGATGCCGAGCATAATCCGGTGCCAGTGCTCATGGAATATATCCCCTACCGCAAGCGCGACAGCAGGCGCCTTCATGAAGAAACCTTCCACCCCTACCTCGCCTCCTTTGGATATGCTTGTGTGCGGCCGGACATTCGTGGGTCTGGGGATTCCGAAGGCCTGCCGATGGACGAGTGGGTTAAGCAGGAGCAGGACGACGGCGTCGAGATCATTGCCTGGCTGGCCAAGCAGCCCTGGTGTACGGGAAAGGTCGGACTCTTTGGGATTTCCTGGGGCGGTTTCAGCGCACTGCAGATGGCTGCCCGCCGTCCACCTGAACTCAAGGCGATCATCACGGTTTGCTCAACAGACGACCGCTATGCTGATGATACACCCTACACCGGTGGCATGATCATGGAGGATGCGATCGGGACTGCATGGGGTCTCTTTTACCCCGCGTCTTGTGCACGCCCTCCCGATCCGGCAATCGTTGGCGACCGTTGGCGCGACATGTGGATGGATCGCCTCAACAACTTGGACTTCTATACAGCGAACTGGCTTACCCATCAGCACCGCGATGCTTTCTGGAAGCAGGGGTCGATCAGCGAAGACTATGGTGCCATTCAATGTCCCGTCTATGCGGTAACTGGTTGGTTCGATGCGTACCGGCGTACGGTTCCACGCATGCTCGCCAACCTCAAATGTCCGCGCAAGGGACTTGTCGGGCCATGGGGTCACCAATATCCAAACGCTGACGGTCCTGGGCCGGGGCCTGCGATAGATTGGCTTACTGAGTCGCTACGCTGGTGGGATTATTGGCTAAAGGATATCGATACCGGCATCATGGACGAGCCGATGTACCGGGTCTGGATGCAGCAAGAACCGGCAATGCGCACGCACCAGACTCCCGACCAATGGGAGATTCCCGGCCGCTGGGTGGCCGAGGAAAGCTGGCCTTCCTCGCGCATCAGGTCACGCAAATTCTACCTCATCGAACATGGGCTGGAGAACAATCCCGGTGCTGAAACGGTACGTGTTCTCACCCCTTTGCAGACGGTCGGCATAACGGCGCCTGGATGGTGGTGGAGGAGCGCCGAGGAAGCCCCTATGGATCAGCAAATTGATGACGCCCGCTCACTAACGTTCAATTCCAAGCCGCTCGAGGCCGGTTTCGAGATTCTCGGCGGACCGGTAGTCACCCTCGATCTGGCGGTCGATAAGCCGGTTGCGTTCCTGGCCGTCACACTCAATGAAGTCGATCCGGATGGCCGTTCAAAGCGAGTGGCTTATAACGTCTTGAATCTGACTCACCGGGACAGTGACGAGTTTCCTCAATCGCTAGAGCCCGGCAAACGCTATCGCATCCGTTTGGTACTGCAGGACTGCGCCCATGTTTTCGAAGCGGGCAAGCGCATCCGTGTCACCGTGGCGACTTCACATTGGCCGGCTTACTGGCCGTCACCAGAGCCTGTGACCCTGACGCTGTACGCCGGTCGGTCCGAGCTCGAGCTGCCGGTACGACCGCCAAGAGCGAAAGACAGGGAATTAAAACCTTTTGGCCCGGCCTTTGTACCAGAACCGACCTCCGGACGGACCATTTTACAAGAAGCCCCGAAGCCAACCAGAGACTCTGAATGGGATGCCGCAACGGGCAAACTTACGATACGAAACACAAGCGGCAGTGGGAAATACAGGATTGATTCGACTGGCACCGAGTTGTGGTCGACAGAATGCGAGATAAAGGAAATACTTGATCACGACCCCACTAGCGCTAAGAGCGACGCACGATACATAACGTCGTACAAACGCGGCGATTGGGACTGCCGCATCGAGAGCCGCCTATGTTTTAGCTCGACCAAAGACAATTTTTTGTTCCTGGGTGAGATTAAGGCCTTCGAAAACGATACCGAAGTGTTCGCCAAGACTTGGGATCGCACAATCCAACGTATGCTGGTCTGATGCCCTTTATCTTGGATGGTGGAAGAGTACCGCCGAAAATGACGAAGGATCGCCGTCACATCTGCGTCATCACCCGGCGCTCGCGCGCCGCGTCTTTCGTTTGAAACTAGGCGGTGTGTCGCCGACACCGCGCTTTTCAGGAGGGCGTGCGCTCACAGTTCCCACGCTGCTCGGACTTGGCGTCGCAGGGTTTTGACAGTGTTGTTCGGGGGGACGGAAAGAAGTGGAGTAGATCGACACGAATGCTGCGGCTAACGGAAACCGTCACGTTCGTCTATTTTCGGAACGTTGGACGTTTCTTCGGCCTGCTGTTCCGAACCCTTGACCGGCCGCCGATGTCCGGCCGCCACGCGGCCGCGACTTTGCGCGGCGCGCCCTGCCGGTTAACCTCCCCGCCGGCAGGGCGCCGTTCGAACGCAGGATACGGTTTTTGCAGCTCATCCGCCATCGGGTTTGAGAAGGACCTAACCCCCACCGCTGTCTGCGTGCACGCTTGGATGACGCAAAGTGTGATTTTTCATGGAATGAGGACCCCGTTTGAGGGGTACTTTTCGTCCAAACGGGATCCCTTAACGTGGGGTCATCAAGATGCCTCCGGTTTGATCGGAGGCATTTGTGTTTTGGATGTTGGTTGTGGAGACGATTGCAAAGATACGCCGGCTGTCGCTGGTGCAGGGGAAGTCGATCAAGGCGATCTGCCGGGAGTTGAAGATCTCCCGGAAGGTGGTGCGCAAGGTGCTGCGATCGGACGAGACGGAGTTCAGCTACAAGCGGAAGCATCAGCCCTTTCCCCGCATGGGAGCCTGGCGTGAGAAGGTGGACCGGCTGCTGTGGGCAAACGCGGCCAAATCGCAGCGTGAGCGGCTGACGCTGATCCGGATCTTCGAGGAGCTTCGCGGCCTCGGCTATGACGGCAGCTACATTTCTGTGTGGCGGTACGCGCAGGATTGGAATGAGCAACGCGGCGCCGCCGCGGCCGAAGCCTACATTCCGCTGAGCTTCGCGCCTGGCGAGGCGTTCGACTGGAGCCACGAGGTTGTCCTGCTGGACGGCGTGACGGTGACCGCTATCCCCGCGAGAAGCAGAGATGATGTTTGACGCCCATGATGGGGGCGTTCGTCTTCTTCCGCGGAGCGTGCACGCGCGGTATCTACGATAATATGAAGACGGCTGTGGACGCGATCTTCATCGGCAGGGATCGCCGCTACAACCGCCGCTTTGCGCAGATGTGCGGGCATTACCTTGTCGAGCCGGGGGCCTGCACGCCGGCGTCGGTTGGGAGAAGGGGCAAGTCGAGAACCAGGTCGGGCTGGTGCGGGAGCGCTTCTTTACGCCGAGGCTGCGCTTCAAGACGTTGGAGGACCTGAACGGCGGCTGGCCGACAAGTTGTCAGCTACGCCAAGGCACACCGGCATCCCGAACAGGGCGAGCGCACGGTCTGGGAGGTGTTCGAAGAGGAGCGGGCCAGCTTCATTCCCTATGCCGAACGCTTCGACTGCGGATTCCGACGATTTACCGGATGGCATTCCGATCAAAAACCGGACAGTTTTGAAGCCTCGATAGTGCCTTTGGGTCAGCAACCTGAGCATGCATTTCCTCGACGGTAGAGGAGAGATGCATGCCGAAGAGAAGAAGGCTGACCATGAGACAATTGAGACAACTGCTTCGGTAAGCGCGGACGGTATAAGGGTTCGCGACATTGCCACCATGCTTGGGTAGTCTGGCGGCTCGCGCTCTGGCCTCGAAGCGCCACAGCCTGATCCTAATCGGACCAGCTGGCGTCGGGAAAAGCTGGCTGGCCTTCGCGCTCGGCCACAAGGCACGTTATTATCGGCGATAGCGAGCGCCTCTACGATCCCTGCGCCAATCACGACCGGCTACTGGTAGGGCTCTCGGGGATCATGAGTGAAGCGGAGCTGCACCAAATCGCATCCGCCTGCATCAAGGGGAGCGGCAGAAGGCTGCGCGGGGGCGAGCTTCGCATACCGCTGCCAGGTGCTTGACCTACAACCGCTCCGGCCAAATCGTGGTCAATCCTGATAAAGAGTTCAGGCTCGGCAGCGTTTAATCTTCGACAAATTTAGAGAGCTTAAGACCGCGCGACGCGTTATGCTTTACCTGCGCACGCATGACCTACGCGTACCGGTGCGGCCGCGTAGCGGCCCGCGCCCCATGAGTTGGTGTGGCGAGACGCCACCATCGCCCATGTCCATCATATTTTGCACAACCCAGCCTATGCCGGCGCATATGTCTACGGCCGGCGCCGAATAAATGCGGTCCGCCAAGGTCCAGGTTCGCACCGCGCAACCTCGAAGGTCCAGTTAATTTTAAATTTGAGATATCTTACGTCTCGATAACTCCAACCATCGGACCTAAAACCAGCAGCAATACAAGGAACAGAATGCACACGATTAAAGCCAACAGGGCTGCCTCAAGCTCTTCAACAGGAGTGGGGCAATTGTCTGACATGGCGTCTCAATTCCTATCAAATTCTTGTTTGCCAAAAATGTCAGGTAACCATAACTTGACAATGGAGTATGTATAAAAGTGCGAGTGCGTCGCTGCGCTGCCGAAGGCCGTATATCCGGGTCGATCTCGCCAAGAACCGCCCGGGCCACCGTGAGGTATTGCGGATATGGCCGTAAAGGCTACCCGTGTCACGGGCCGAGACATCCCGAGGGCAGTATCTGAGGTCCAAGAGTTTTCACGCCGAGATCATCGCACCCAGCGCCTTGGTCAGATGACCGACATCAATTGACTTTCTGAAGCGATCAACGGTTCTGAAACTGGGAGGAATATCCGAGCTATTCAGACTCTCGAGGAATAGGAATGGTATTTGGCGGCGCAATAGGTGCTCAGCCGCAACGAAAGTTGCCTCGCCTTGTAAGTTCACACTTAGGACAGCGCCGTCTATTGGCGATGAGGACATGATGACATCGAGAGTGTCCTCGATAGTATAGGACAGGTGGATGACGCTTGCGCTAACCTTGACAAAGGCGTCCCTCAGGTCGGACGCAAGCGTATAGTCGTCCTCTGCGATCAAAATGATGCAGTTGCGCAGTTTGGAACTTCCCACGGGATTTCCTCTAAACATGCCGGCCGGGACGCCAATGACGACTGCCTGCCGCTCAGTCAACCGGATTGCCGGCTTTCGGAAACGGCCTCCTGATCGGTGCCTGCCGTGAGCGCCTTCCGCCACGGAGCCTGAATTAAATGGTCTACTGCTTCCCCATTTGTCTGCTGTATAGGTGATCTCCTGCTCTCCGGATTTGCGGAAGTCGACGACTTTGCTTCCTTCCTCTGCAAGATCGGCAAGCTATCGCGGACTACCCGCTCATTCATTCCGTTGATCTATATGCAATGTGCAATCCATGAATCATGAGGAGCCCGACCCCTAGTCCAAGAGACGCTCTTCAAACGGGTAATTTGATAACAACTCATACCCGTCGGCGGTCACAAGGAGCTGCTCCTCGAGCTTTACACCGTCTTTTTCAGCGACAGCACCAATATAGCTTTCAACGCATATCACCATGCCTGCTTCGAGGGTCGAGTCGTAAGCAATTGGACCACGGAATATCGGTTTAACTTGCGGATATTCATCGCACATACCGACCCCGTGAATGACGCAAGGGTAGGCCTGCTCTTGGAATTCTTCGGGCACCGGCCAGGCTGACGCCTGTAGATCCTTCATGCTGAGGCCCGGACGGATAAGCTTCATGTTCGTCTGCAATTCGTCATAGGCGAGCCGGTACAGCTGGCGCTGGCGTGCGCTAGGCCGATCCTTCCCGTAGTAGAATGTCCGTGAAACATCACAGAAATACCCAAATGGGCCTACCATATCGGTGTCGAACCCGACGAGGTCTCCCTCCTCGATGACGCGTTGGGTGGCTTCCTGGAGCCACGGATTAATTCGCGGCCCGGAAGCTAGCATTCGACCCTCATGCCAGCCGCCCTGGTTGGCGAGGTTGGTATAGTTGAGAAGTGCCCAAAGCTGCGCTTCCGTCACGCCAGGCCCCATGCTCTCCTGCATACGCGCAACGCCGTGCTCGGCTACTGCACATGCCCAGCGGATGCACGCTATCTCGTCATCCGATTTTATGACCCGCGCGCCCTCCACGATGTCCACCGCATCAATTACCTCTAGACCTCGCTGCAGCAGGGCCTGGGTTATGCTCGGGTTCACATATTCCACCGCCACCTTTCGATTGGTGGTCCCGATTTCGCTCAGGAAACCTACGATGTCGTCGGCGAAAAGCCTCGCGCCCTCCGCCAGTTCGTTGCCGCCCTCAAAAAACGAAATCGGCCTTCCTTGCCTCGCCCGGTCGGCAGAGGACGCGGAGCCAATCCCCTGATGAAGAGTGATCGGCCCATCAAGTGGCAAAAAGAGATAGGTGACCGGGATATGCGACTGAAACAACGGATATGCATTGTAGTCCACAGCATAGCGTATGGTAATCGGGCTCACCAGGACACACAATGCGACATCAGCTTGGCGCATCGCCGCTCTTAGCCGCTCTTTGCGATATCCATCGAGCCTTTTGAAGTCGATGTCCGGCATGGGTCGGAACTGCCGCAAGTCGCTCCAGCCGTCATTGAGCAAAAACCGATCCGGACCGCATTTGGAATTCGACATAGAGCCCTCGTACATGCCCGACTATGCTGCTGATCAGCCACGCGGAATGCTACGGTTTAAGCTATAGGCAGCGGCGCAGCGCACTTCAAATGAGTATTAGTGGTCGGCCGGATAACCAGGGGTCATGACCAAGTCACAAGGGAGCGAAAGGCTGCGTGAGGCCGTTCCTCTATCGTCCAGCGGGCCATGAACTTCAGCTTGCACACCGCATGACTTCTTGGCACTTCCAAACCGGCGGGATGATGGCCCAAATCATTCGGCACAACCATTCCCAGATACCAGATCTCATCACTTTTGCTGGACAATCCGATATTAATGACGCGTCCGAACAAAATTGCTAGCGCGACTATCCGGGATGGGCGAGGCTTTTGTAGAGGCCTTCACCAGGGCCCGCGCTGGAAAGCGCCAAACGCAAAGGCCGCTTGGGCCTTTAGGAAGGCATCCGTTTCTTCTGCCGATCAGCGCTCTTGGTCGTCGACGACGATCGGCGACGAATTTTGGTGCATGAGAAGCCGACCATTGACGTTACGTCAAAGGTTGCGATGCGCGTCATTTCGACCGCCTGTCTCTGGATCGGCAATACGTGCCCGCCCGACCGACTGCTCGGTGCTTGAGGAGGCAGGGTCGAGAGCGTCCGCAACGGCATCCTTCTTCGCGCGAGGGAGGAGTGTCATGGTGAGAATGAAGGCCGAAAGCGCTAGGATCAGCACGTTGGTGATGATAAGCGCCCAGTCATTCTTGAGAATCCCATAGGTCAGCCACAAGGCAAATCCCAAGACGTTGGTGCCGTACATCAGAGCAGAAATGCTGCTCGTGTCCCGGGTTTTGATGATTTTCCAGGCTTGCGGGGTAAAAGCGGTCACCGAACACAAAGCTGCGAGGTAACCAACAACCGTGACCCAATCCATGGCTTGAGCTTGCCAGCTGGCTTTTCCGTTTAACCCCTTTCGGGGTTTAACCCCTTTCGGGTGGTAATCTCGGCAAGAGCGGCGCAGGCTCGTCAACTGCGCTCATGACATCCGCCCAAGTCGGAGTGGCTTAGTTCCGCTCCCCCGGTGGAGGACATCCAGACGCCACATCCCAGGCGAGCCTGAAGACCTCAGGAAGCACGCCGTCTGACATCTAGGGGCTGTTCATTTCCGCTTCCTTCGCTACATAACAGACTAAGCTCAGACTGCGGAGGTCACTTAGAGTAGGTCGCTTCAGATCCTCGACCACAGCTTCCCCCCGGTCGCCCAATTGTTTGGCTCATATTCATCAAAGACCACATGGACCTGCTCTGGTCTTAATTTCATATTATCACAAAATAGTTTTGTAATCTCAGCGGCCAAATGTTCTTTCTTATCGTCATCGGACTTGAATGTCTCTACATGAATAACCGGCATACCTTCACTCCTTCGTTGCCATCTAAAACGATATTGGCCGCAGTTGACAGCGCCTTCTTAGCGCCCTTCGCTCAAAACCCTGCACTGGGCTGCCAGACATCGCATCACGACTTCCAAATCAAGGCTGGGACCGGTCGGAAGCCAGATGTGTCGCTCTGCAACGCGAATTCCATTCTTTGGATCATGGTGACTTTCGTCAGAATTACCCAACTGCAACCGTCAAACATTTGGCCTCGATGTGGGCCGTGATCCGCTACGCAAATATGCTACGGACCTGAGCTATAGGCAGCGGCGCGCCTCACTTCAAATGAGTATTAGTGGCCCGCCGGATAACCAGGGGTCATGAGCGAATCTAAGGCTCGCAAAATATCGCCACCAAGCCGTCACCGCTGTCCGATGCGCCATGACTTCAGCTTGTTTGGCACATGACTTTTTGGAGGCTTGCGAACAGCCCGC
>NZ_JAMYNS010000041.1:0-9276 GCF_040319125.1 Mesorhizobium sp. M0938
CGCCTCATAACATCTGCCCCTCTCATATGGCCACCACCCCCTTTAAATTGACAGCAAAACCCCCCCCCCTCTTACTCCTTTCCTCGCGCCCGCTGCGCGCCCTCCGCCTTCTGGGTCCGGGGCGGCCGATCGGATGTCGACGGTAAAACAGGTCAACCGTCCGGTTTAAGAGGCAGGTTTCCAAATGGCGACGGCACCCCGATGCCGCCCCGGAAAATGAAATGGAAATGAGCGAGCTTACGCAATCTTCCGCGCCAAGGCGTTTCATCGGCGGCCAGCTGCTGGGCAGCAGCCAGCTCGTGCTGGGGATTATCCTGGCCGTGCTCTGCATCGCCATCTCGATCGCGGCGCCACAGTTCTATTCAGAGGCCAATATTATCGCCATCCTGCGCCAATGCGCGCTGGTGCTGATCGTCGCCTCGGGCATGACCATGCTGATCGTCACCGCTGAGGTCGATCTCTCGGTCGGAGCGTCGCTCGCTTTTACCGGCTGTATCGGCATGGCCGTGCTCAACTCGACGCACAGCCTCACGCTCGGCATGCTGGCAGCACTCGCCTTTGCCGGCGGGGTAGGCCTGTTCAATGGGCTGGTCGTCACCAGGCTCAAGGTGAATTCGCTGATCGCCACCATCGGCACGATGATGATGCTGCAGGGCGGCGTCTACCTGTTCACCCGCGAGGCGGTGCAGAACCACCACCGGTTGAGCAGCTTCACCAATCTGGGTGCCGGCTATATCGGCGCGACCCCGCTGCCCGTCGTCATCGCGGTGGTTATCTTTGCCATCGCAGCCGTGACGCTGCGCTTCACCACGCTTGGCCGTTACCTTTATGCGGTCGGCGCCAATGAGCGTGCGGTTCGTCTTTCCGGAGTGCGCTCGGAGCGCCTGAAACTGTTCGCCTTCGTCGTCACTGGCCTGTGCGTCGGGGTTGCCGGCATGATCCTGTCGTCGCTGATGAATGCGGGTCAGCCGACCGCCGGACGCGGCTTCGAGCTGACGGTGATCGCCGCCGTCATCCTCGGCGGCACCAGCCTGCTCGGCGGGCGCGGCTCGCTGTTCGGCACGCTGCTTGGCGTACTGGTGTTAAAAGTGATCGACAACGGCATCATCATTCTCGGCTGGAACCAGGATTTGCAGATGGTGGTGCCCGGTATCGTCATCATTCTGGCAACCTATCTCGACATCATCCGGAACAGAGCCAATGTCGGTTGATTTCCTTCACCCGGGCGAAGGCGCGGCCGTCGATACAAGCGTGCCGGCGCTCGAGATGCGCGGCATCGACAAGCGCTTTCCGGGCGTGGTGGCGCTGGACAATGTCGACCTCACGCTGGAGCCCGGCAAGATCCACGCCTTGATGGGCGAGAACGGCGCCGGCAAGTCGACGCTGATCAAGATCATGGCCGGGGTCTACGGCAAGGATGCCGGCACCATCCGCATGCGCGGACGCGAGCTCGACATCAAGTCGCCGCGCGACAGCCTGAAAGAGGGCATCAAGGTCGTGTTCCAGGAGATCGCGCTGATCTCCGAATTCACCGTCGCCGAGAACATTTTCCTCGAGGGGTATCCGACCGGCAAGGGCGGCTCGATCGACTGGAGGAAGATCCGCGCCGATTCCGCCGCGCTGTTCAACCGCATCGGCTTCAACGTCGATCCGGCGGCGCGGACTGGATCGCTGCCGGTCAGCCAGCAGCAAATGGTCGAGATCGCGCGCGCTCTCGCCCACGAAGCCCGCGTCGTGGTTATGGACGAGCCGACCTCCTCGCTGACGCCAAACGAGATTTCGCTGCTGTTCACCGTCATCCGCCGGCTGGCCGCGCTCGGCATTGCGGTGCTCTATGTCAGCCACAAGCTCGACGAGGTTTTCGAGATCGCCGACACGGTCACTGTTCTGCGCGACGGCCGGCACGTCTCGACCCGACCGATCGGCGATCACACCAATGATACGCTGATCCAGGACATGATCGGCCGTCGCATCGAAAGCCTGTTTCCGCGCAAGCGCGGCGCGCCGGGCAGCAAGGTCGCCTTATCCGTGCAAGGGCTCAGCACGGCGAAAAAGCTGAAGGACGTGTCCTTCGAGGCGCACGCCGGCGAAGTCCTCGGCTTCTTCGGCTTGATGGGAGCGGGCCGAACCGAACTCGCCAAGGCGATTGTCGGCTTCGATCCGATCACCTCCGGCACGATTTCCGTCGACGGTCACCGCCTGCTGCCGCACGACACCCATACGGGCGTCCGGCTCGGCATCGGCCTGCTCACCGAGGACCGCAAGAGCGAAGGGCTGATGGGCGAGCTGCCGGTGTATCAGAATGCCAGCCTCGCCTCGCTAGGCACTTTCGCCAACATGGGCTTCATCGACAAAGCCAGGGAACGCAAGGCGGTGCAGGACTATGTCGACCGCTTCCGCATCAAGACGCCCAGCCTGTTCCAGGAGATCAAGAATCTGTCCGGCGGCAATCAGCAGAAGGTGCTGATCTCGCGCTGGCTGATGCGGGGCCTCAAGGTGATCGTCGTCGACGAGCCGACCCGCGGCATCGATGTCGGCGCCAAGTCGGAGATCTTCGCGCTCATCGACCGGCTCGCCGGCGAGGGCCTTGCGGTCGTCATGATGACATCGGAAATGCCCGAGCTGCTGGGCCTTTCCGACCGTGTCGCGGTGATGTGCGAAGGCCGGCTCACCGCGATCATGTCCCGCGACGACGCCACGCAGGAGAAAATCCTCAATGCAGCGATCGGATAAGACGATGACGCTTTGCGGCAGCATTCCCTGTCATTCGGCCGACGCCTTCGAAGGGAGCAAGTGATGAGCCTGGCAAGCACCGATACGATGAAAGCCGGACCGTCCATGCTGGCGCGGCTCTTCGCGCGGCAGGAACTGGCGCTGCTCCTCTGCCTCATCATGGTGATCGTGTTCTTTTCCTTTACCGCCGAGAATTTCTTCTCCGTGCGCAACATGACCAACGTGCTCGGACAGGCTTCCCTGGCGCTGACCGCCGGCATCGGCTGCGCCATCGTCTTTATGTCAGGCGAGGTCGACATTTCGATCGGATCGCTGCTGGCGACCATTGCCCTGCCGCTGATCATCATCATGAACGATACGAACTCCCTTCTGCTCGGCGTCGGTGGCGCGCTGCTGTTCGGGCTGATCATCGGTGTGGTGAATGGCTATCTCACCGCCTATGTCGGCATCAACTCGCTGATCGTGACGCTCGGCACGATGTTCATCATGCGCGGCGGCGTCTATTTCTATACCGGCCAGCGCGCGATCCCCGACGATGCCGCCCTCGACAGTTTCATTGCGCTCTCGGATGGCCGCCTGTTCAATGTCGTTCCCTATTCGGCGGTGATTGCGCTCGTCCTGCTTGCTGCCTTCGCCTAAATGATGCGGCACCGGCCGTTCGGACGGCAGATCTATGCCGTCGGCGGCAATCCGGAAGTGGCGCGGCTCGCCGGTTATGACGTGCGCCGCGTCAAGTTCATCTGCTTCATCATCAGCGCGATGCTGGCAACGGTTGCCGGCATTATTCTCGCGGCTCGCGTCGGCTCGGCGCAGCATACGGCCGGACTGAATTTCGAGTTCCAGGTCGTTGCCGCGACGGTGCTCGGCGGCGTCAGCCTTGCCGGCGGCATCGGCAGCCTGACCGGCATGGCGCTCGGGGTGCTGATCCTGCAGTTCCTGTCCAACGGGTTGCGCGGGCTCGGCCTGCCGACCGAGTGGCAGCTCGTCATCACCGGCATGATCATCATAGCCGCCGTCGCCCTTGACGAGGCGAAGCGACGGCGTGCGAATGGAGGCTGACATGGCTCGCTTGCAGGGAAAGACCGCCGTCGTCACCGGTGCCGCCGACGGCATCGGCCATGCGATTTCGGAAGCGATGGCGAGAGAGGGGGCGCATGTCTTCCTGAGCGATATCGCCGACGAACAGGGCGAACGCTTCGCTACGGACTTGCGCACCGCCGGCCACCGTGCCGACTACCTGCATTGTGACGTGTCGAAGGAGGCCGACATCGCCAACCTCATCGACACGGCCGTCAAGAAGGCCGGACGTCTCGACGTGCTGGTCAACAACGCAGCCATCGCCATCGGCGGCATGCCGGTGCACGAGATGACCGACGAGCAATGGCACCGGCTGATCGCGGTCAACCTAACCAGCGTCTTTCGCGGCTGCAAATACGCTCTGCCGCATATGATCGCGCAGAAATCGGGCTCGATCATCAACATGGCCTCGGCGCAGGGGCATATCGGGCTCGACGGCTGGACCGCCTATGCCGGCGCCAAGGGCGCGGTGATGGCGATGACGCGCCAGATGGCGGTCGAGTTCGGCCCGCTCAACATCCGCGTCAACTCGATCTCGCCAGGCACCATCAACACGCCGATGAACGACAAGCTGATCAAGGAGATCGGCGGCAATCTCGCCAAGGCCTGGGTCAAAATGCATCCGCTCGGCCGCATCGGCAAGCCTTCCGAAGTGGCCGAAGCCGCCGTCTACCTGGCATCTGATGCCGCCGGCTTCACCACCGGAACCGACCTGCGCGTCGATGGCGGGCTCACCGCCGCGCCGCGCTATGTTCCCGATCTGCTTTGACAACACGAAACGAGACATGAAATGAACAAGGCCCTCGAAGGCGTCCGTATCCTCGATTTCAGCCATCTGCTGCAGGGGCCATTCGCCACGCAGCTGCTCGGCGACATGGGCGCCGACGTCATCAAGATCGAGCGCGCCGGCGCCGGCGATATGTTCCGCAGCATGACCTTCTTCGCCAAATGGGTCGGCGGTTCCGAGAGCCCGAACTTCCTCGCCTGGAACCGCAACAAGCGTTCGATCGCGCTCAATCTGAAGAGCCGCAAGGTGCATGCGATCGTCATGGACATGGCCAAGAAGGCCGACGTCGTCGTGCAGAATTTTCGCCCCGGCGTGCTGGCCAAGCTTGGCTATGGCTACGAGGACTTCAAGGCAGTCAATCCCGGCATCATCTATTGTTCGGGCTCCGGCTATGGCGAGGAAGGCCCTTATGTCGAGCGCCCCGGTCAGGACATGCTGATCCAGGGGCTGTCCGGTCTGATCTCCAATACCGGCCGCGGCGACCAGGCTCCTGTACCGGCCGGCGCCGGCCTCGCCGACCAGATTGGCGCGATGAACATGGTCTACGGCATATTGTCGGCACTCTACTATCGCGAGAAAACCGGCAAGGGCCAGAAGATCGAGGTCAATTTGCTGGCCGGGATGCTCGCGCATCTCAATCAGGAATATGTCGCTGTGCTCAATCTCGGTGAGGATTTCGTGCGGCCCAATTCCGGTATCGGCCATCCCGGAATGCAGGCTCCGTTCGGCATCTACGAAGCGAAGGACGGCGGCCATGTGTCGATCGCCATGAGCCCGTTCAAGACGCTGTATGAGACATTGGAGGCGCCGCAGCTTGCCGTCTATGACGATCTGAAGACCCTGTTCGACAAGCGCGACGAGGTGTTCGAGAAGGTCAACGCCGAGACCAGGAAGTTCGCGACGCAGGATCTGCTGGCGCGGCTCTTGGCGGTCGACATCTGGTGCGCCGAGGTGAAGGATATCCGCCGCGCGGCCGAGGACCCGCAGGTCAAGCACATGGGCATGATCACCAGCTACGATCATCCGCGCGGCGGCAAGGTGAGGGTGGTTGCGCCGGCGGTCAAGATGAGCGAGACGCCCGCAACCATCGAACGGCCAGCGCCGTTGGTCGGCCAGCATGGCCGTGAGATCCTGGCCGAGTTCGGCCTCTCCAAAGACGAGATTGCAGCACTTGAGGCGTCCGGCGACATGACCGTGGACGCTACCTGACGATGGCCGCCTACCAGACACTTACCGTAGAAGTCTCGGGTAGCGTCGCGGTCGTCACCTTTCGGCGCGCCGACCAGCTCAATGCCATGAACCGGCTGATGCAAGGCGAGATCACCGATGTTTTCGAGGCGCTGTCCGGGGATGACGGTGTCGGTGCGATTGTGGTGACCGGCGAGGGGCGCGGCTTCATGGCTGGCGCCGACATCAAGGAATATGCCGGCCAGACGGCTGCCGAGTTCGATGCCTTCCAGGCCGCCGGCACGCGCATGTACGCGGCGATCGAGAACAACCGCAAGCCGGTGATCGCTGCGGTCAACGGCTTTGCGCTGGGTGGTGGCATGGAACTGGTGCTGTGCTGCGACATCGTCATCGCCAATCAGTTCGCGAAGCTCGGCCTGCCGGAGATCAAGCTCGGTCTGATCCCCGGCGGCGGCGGCACACAGCGCAGCGTCCAAAAACTCGGCCGCAACCGTGCCAATCTCCTGCTGATGACGGGCGCCATCGTGCCGGCTTCCGAATTCATCGACGCCGGACTGGTCAACGAGGTCGTCGACGTCGAAAGGCTGATGCCGCGGGCGCTGGAGCTCGCCGAGATGATCGCCGCCGAACCGGCTGCAGCGATCGAAGGACTGAAAGTGCTGACGGCGCATGCCGTGTCGGGCGATCTGGCCGAAGGCCTTGCCATGGAACGCGACATTCTGGGTGGGCTCTATCGCAGCGAGATCGGCCAACGGCGAGTGAAGGCGTTCGCCGAAAAGAGCGCCGCGCGGGCGAAGGCTGCGCAATGACCTCCTTGGTCAAGCCGAACCGCCCGCGCTTCACCGATGTCGAAGGGCTGGCTGCTTTGGTTGGAAACGGCGACGTCTTCGGCGTCGGCGGCCATCATTTCGCCCGGCTGCCGATCGCTTTGCTGGGCGCCATCGCCCGCTCGGATATCAAGGATTTGCGCTACGTGTGCTGGGCCGGCGGGCTGCCGCTCGAACTGCTTCTCGAAGCGGATGCGGTAGCGGAAATCGACCTCTGCTTTTCCAGCCTGGACATTTTCGGCCTTCCGCCGCGTTTCCGCGCGGTTGCCGAGACAAATGCCGTTCCCGTCCGCGATTGGACGGCGCTGGCGATGATCCAGGCGTTGCGGGCGGCGCAGCAGAACCTGCCGTCAATGCCGTTCCAGCTTCCGCAGGGCTCGGACATGCTCGCGCGTGTGCCGGGCGCGCTCGCCGCTCCCGATCCCGTTGCCGGGACCGAGACCGGGTTCATCCCGCCGCTGCGGCTCGATACGTTCGTCGTCCACGCCCAGCGCGCCGACGAGAGCGGCAATGTCCAGATCATCGGGCCGCGGGCGCTCGACTTCGCCATGGCCGGCGCAGCGCGGCAAGTGCTGGTCACGGTCGAGGAAATCGTTCCGGTTGGAGCGCTGCGGCAGAATGGCAGGCAGAGCATTCTCACCCGCAATCAGGTTTCGGCCATAGCGCTGGCGCCGGGCGGCGCCTATCCGGCCTCCTGCCTGCCTTTCTATGTGACCGATTATCAGAGATTGTCGGAGGCGTTCGCGACCAAGGAAACGCCTTTGGCGGACAGCTTGCGCCTGCTGTCCGAGGGCATGCCCGAGCTGCTGCAAGAAGCCGCGAAAGTCCGCGTTGAAACGGCCCTCGCAATGCCGGCGATCGCGCATGGCGAAAAGAAAGCGCCGGTCGACGAGATCATCGCCGCCCGTATCGCCGCCGAGCTCGACAACGACAGCTTTGCCAGTGCAGGTGCGGTGTCGCCGCTGGCCAACGTCGCCTACCGGCTGGCCAAGGCGACGCACGCGCCTGACATGATTATCGCGACGATGAGCTGTGGGCACCTCGACATCGCGCCGAGCCCGATGATCCTGTCGCTGATCGAAAGTCTCGATTGCGAGACGGCGGTGGCGCATGCCGGTGGCGACGAGACCTACTCGACCTATTACCAGGCTGGTGCGGTGACCCATGAGATCGTCGGCGCCGCACAGGTCGATCGACGCGGCCGCGTCAACACCATCGCGCTACGCAAGCGCGACGGCGGCCTTATCCGGTTGCCCGGGCAGGGCGGCATGGCCGATGTCGCCAACATGCATCGCGACTATCTGCTCTACGTTCCCCGCCATTCGGTGCAGTCGCTGGTCGAGACGGTCGAGATCGCCAGTTCGGCGCGCGGCCTGCTCACCCAGAATGAACGCGAGCCGATGGGCTATCGGACCGGCGAGGCGCTGGTGTTCACCGATCTTTGTGTGTTTCGGCTCGACCGCTCGAGCCGGGAATTGGTTGTCATCGAAACCATGCCTGATATCACGCAGCAGCAGATCCGCGATGCCACCGGTTTTCCCGTGACTTTCGATGCCGACTGTCGGGAAATTCCGTTCCCCTCGAACGACACGCTCGGCGTCCTGCGAAACCGAATCGACCCCCTCGGTCTGCGCCGCCTGGAATTCGTCAGCGCCAAGGAGCGTGGTGCGCTCATCGCCAAGATCCTCGCCGCCGACCGCATCATGGTCCAGCGTTGCATTGCCGCGCAGATGGCAGGAGGCTGAGGTGGCAAAGCCGTTGCTTGAGATGGCCGCCGCCCGGGTCTTCTTCGACGGCATCTTCACAACTCCGCGCGTTGCCCATCCGGAGGGCGTGGCCGTCCACCGCGACGGGTCGATCTGGTGCGGCACCGAAACCGGCGATCTCTTGCGGCTTTCCGCCGATGGCGGCTCGGTCGAACGCATGGGTGGCACGGAAGGTTTTCTGCTCGGCATCGCTTTCGACAGCGCGGGAAACTGTTTTGCCTGCGATCTGAAGCATTCGGCGATCTTTCGCTGGAGTGCCGGGACGGCTCTTATGGAGCGCTTCGCCTCGGCCGGCATCCGCGTTCCGAACTATCCGATCGTCGACGAGACACGAGGCTGGCTCTACGTTTCGGACAGCGTAGGCGAAGACAACCGCTCCGGCATCTTTCGCTACGACCTCAAGACAGGCGACGGCGGCCTGTGGTGCCGCGAGGCCATGGCCTTTGCCAACGGCATGGCGATGGCACCGGACGGTGGCGGGCTTTATGTGGTGGAAAGCAATGCGACGTGCATCAGCTATGTACCGATACTGGCTGACGGCGCGGCTGGCGCCAGGCGTGTCGTCGTCGATGGCGTCGACAATGTCCCGGACGGATTGGCTTTTGCGCCGGACGGCTCATTATTCATTTCATGTTACGAGCCAAGCCGGATCTATCGCTGGCGCCAGGACAGAGGCCTCGAAGTGCTGATCGAGGACCCGGCGGCGACCACACTGGCGCATCCCACCAACATCGCCTTCAAGGGCGATAAACTTTACACAGCCAACCTCGGCCGCTGGCATATTACCGAGATCGACCTGGCCACAATTCCAAACTAGAGTCTTTCATGTTTTTACGGAAGCATATCCAGCGTTGTTGAAGTAGTTTGCGCATTCGTCAGGCTTGATGGTGCCGACGAG
>NZ_JAMYNS010000042.1:0-7916 GCF_040319125.1 Mesorhizobium sp. M0938
TGCCCGCGATCCTGGACGAGGAGTATCGGGCCAAACTGACGAAGGCGCGGGCATAGTGGGACTTCGGCGTCGAACGGGTTGCGAAAGGGTTTATACCAAGTCTCTTGAGCCCTGGACTCATGAAGGCTTTCCAAAAAAAATGGCTGGTGTCTGATTCATTGATCGCGAATCCATGTAGCTTGGCGATGGCAGCGGCAGTGAAGCTTCGAGATGGTTATTTCGAGCTGGTTATACGGCGTCGGCGATGCGGGCACTGGCCCGGTCGAGCGATAATGCGAACCAGGTTCGCCGGTTGCTGACGTTGGCGATGATTTACGAGGGCAGCACGCGCTGCGAGGCGGCGCGGGTTGGCGGCGTAGGTCTTCAGACGGTTCGCGACTGGGTGCTGCGCTTTAACGCCTCTGGCCCTAATGGCCTGATCGACGGGGTTCCTCCTGGTGGCGTGCCCCTGCTGGATGATGCGCAGTGCCGGACCTTGGCGAACATTGTCGAGAGTGGCCCGATCCCGGCATCGCACGGCGTTGTGCGCTGGCGTCTGATCTGCAAAAGTTTAAACTTTATCTGACAGGCGGTGTCCTGGGCTGAAGCTTGAGCCGAGGCCGGGCGCGGAGTGGTCAGGGTTCGCAGCGCCCGGCCTCGGCGACAGAAAGGACACTGACATGACCAAGGACCAAAAGATCATCCGCGCCAAGGTGGGGCTGCTGGAGCTGGCCAAACAGCTCGGCAATGTCAGCCAGGCCTGCAAGATGATGGGCTATTCACGCGACAGCTTCTACCGCTTCAAGGAGCTTTACGAGACCGGCGGCGAATTGGCGCTGCAGGAGCTGACGCGCAGGAAGCCGCTGCTGGCCAACCGCACGCCACCGGAGATCGAGGCGATCATCCTCGAGCTGACGCTGGAATATCCCGCCTATGCCCGATCGCCCGGTCCGTCAGCCCCAACAACAGCGCACCGGCATCAGACGTGATTGTTCCGCCGTCAAAACCAGCCACAACTGCGCGCTTTTCAACAGGTGCAAAATCGAACCGATCCGTTATACACTCTGTTTGCATCGGGGTGGTCCTAGATCAAAGCTAAGCTGTTGTCGCAAAACAACTTTCTCTGATTCGGAACCCCGATGCACTTCAACAATGTGAGATATTCGGGCTAACGGCGCGCTCGCGAGCGGCTTCGTAACCGCCGAGCTACACTACCTGATGGGACACGACCTGCGTCAGCTTGATCAGGGACCTCACCGGCGGATTTCCATCATGGCCAGCAGCAAACATCACGCCGCACAAAAAGGCCGGACATATGAAAGCAACCGATCAAAACCATCCCGAAAAAGAGCCCCTTGCCATAGGGGGCATCCACATATGAATCATAACCCAGCCTCAGACGGAACTCACAGCAAGCCGATTTTCAAAACGGTCTCTGATAGATGCCCTGCTTCGAAGCGGTGTGCACCCGCTGTACAATGAGGATCTGCGGAATTCGCGCTACTACAACATTGGCGTTACCCATCAGAGCTTCACCAACCTTGCACGGCGTTTTTCGGACGCCATCTTTGATTCGTCCCACACTTTCGCAAAGAAGAACCTGACAAAGGGTTACCCGCTGCTGATTTCCGGCGGGTGCGGATTGAACTGTGAGTGGAACCGCAGATGGCTCGAAACAAACCTCTTTCTGATGTTTTCATTCCTCCATGCGCAAACGAGTCAGGCTCCGCAATCGGGACCGCAGTCGATGCTATGGGGTATTTCACCGGTAATGCGAAGATCAATTGGAACGTCTATTCAGGCCACCCTTTCACACTTGATGAAATTGACCGCACCGGGCTCGAGGTTCATCCACTCGACTAAGGCCAAGTGACCTCGGCGTTACTCGATGGCAAAGTGATCGGCTGGGTACAAGGGAATTGCGAAATCGGGCCATGGGCGCCCGGCAATAGGTCAATTCTCGCGGCGCCTTTTTCCAAGGCGACCCATGAGCAGTTAAATCGCATCAAAAATCGGGAGGGTTTCCGCCCGATCGCTCCAGTTTGCCTGGAAGAGATTCCGCACTCCACTTGGTCGTGCCCCGCTGAGTGGTATAACTCGGCGGTGCCCAGGAGACGGCCGAGGCCGCAAGCGGCAATGGCGCGCCGTGGCCGACCAGATCCGGCCCAAAGGTGCCGAAGCTCGCCACCATCATAGACGAGGCCGAGCACGACGTGCTCGCGTACATGACGTTCCCGAAAGAGCACCGCGTCAAGATTCACAGCACGAACCCGATCGAACGTCTCAACGGCGAGATCAAGCGCCGAACCGACGTCGGCATCTTCCCCAATGACGATGCCATTGTCCATCTCGTCGGCGCGTTGCTGCTTGAACAGAATGATGAATGGGCCGTGCAGCGGGCGCGCTACATGACGCTGGAACCGTCAGCCAGATGAGCGATGATCCGCTCATCAGCCTGCCAGCCGTGGCGCGCTAATCAGCCCGGCTTCCTGCCGGAGAGCGCTGCGACCAACGCCGTCAGCTACACCACTTCCTGCGACACGATCCTCCACTTCGATTTGGCACGCCCGTCGCCCTACATGCTTCTTTTCCAGAAGGTTCTCGATAGTCGGTTGGAGGCTGTCGCGCATGTTGACGGCACGGCGCGGCCCAGACAGTTTCGCGAGCAGAACCCGCACCTGTTTCAACTGCTTACCTGGTTCAAGGAAAAAGCGAAGTCGGCGTTCTTTGCAACACATCGCTGAACATCAATGGCACCGGCTTCATCAATCGTGCAAGCGACTTGCTGACCTATGCCCGGGCCACAGGTCTCGACGGATTTGTGATCAACGATGCTTTTTATGTACTCAAGACGGCTCACTCCGTGGCGTAAGCGGGTTTCGCTTCGATCTGTGGCAAGGCCACACCCTCCCCTCCACCCGAGCCCCTGAGGCGACCGTCGACGCAACGCTGAAATCAATCAGCCATCCCCCCAGGCAAGGGGCGAAAGCCTTGTCATAGTGTCAGATTTTCGGCCAACCGTGTCCGTTTGTCCGCCTTGCCGTTCATACCGCGGTAAATCGATCTGTCCAGCTTCAAATCCCCAGCGCGTTCAAAGTCCAGACACTGCCGCGGTGACCTGTTCGCCGTTCAGCGTCAAACAAACCCAAAGGCGTCATGAATAAGGTGGGCTAGTCTTCTGTCAGGTTGATCGGAGTGAGCCACTCAGCCCTGACGAAAGGTGGCCGCTTCAACACAATCCCTCGACTCGTCGAGAGCGGGCCGTCCCGCTCGGTGCGTGCCGCGATCTCCTTCCACTCGGGAGTTTGAACGAAATCGTCCCAACCCTTTTGGGCTGCTTCCTCACTTGGCCACTCGACGACATACCAAATCTCTCCGGTGTCCGAGGTTTCCCAAAAATCGAGGAGTTTAATTCCCGTCTTCTTGAAAAGCGGCAGGCTATCGCGAGCAAACCGCTCTCGCATTTTGTCCTTCATTCCTTCGATCGGTACGTAATGCCGGAGTTCATAGATCATTAGGTCAGTCCTTGCCCCCTACAATCAAGCGCTGCTTTTGCCGTCTCTCTCTCTCTCTCTCTCTCTCTCTCTCTCTACCAGGACGATACTTATTCCTTTGCTTGGAAGGGTATTATCGACCAATCGATTAGGTCGACGGCACGCTGAAGGGCGACTTCGGTCTCAGGAAGGCTACGCGAAACGGCGATGACATACCCGAGACAGTCCCGATAGTCGCCTTTCCTGACTATTGGGGTATTGGGTTCAACATACAATTTGACCTCGGTAACACCTGGCACGGCAGCCGCCCGACCGCCGCCCTCGATCCAATCGAGGGTGCCATCGCGATCAGGAATCAAGCTTCGCGCAGCCGCAATCTGCGAATGCCTTCTTCGCAAATCCCATTCGTCGCCGATGACAAGCTTAATGTGCTCGGTGACGAGATCGACACCGTAAGCCAGCTGAACCAGTTGAGGATCAGGCCAACCTGGCATACGCGGATTGACTTCAATGACAACTGGGCCACGCTTTGTCCACCGGAGTTCAATGTTCGTTGGCCCCCAGCCAAGGCCGAGAGCTCGCAAACAGTTTTGCGAAACATCTGCGATGCGCTCACGCTGGTTGTCAGTCAGCAGGGCCGGAAAGGTCCACTGGCGAAAGACGAAATGTGGTGGCGGGTTAAGGTCAGCAGCTTCAATCCCCATGACCTCATTTCCCATTATTTGAGCAGTATATTGCGGGCCTTCTGCGAATTCTTCGACGAGTATATTCGGCGAAGACCGCCATCCTTGTGCGAAATCTTCGACGAGTATCCTCGGCGAAGACCGCCATATGTGCTTGCCGCCCAACAGATAGGTGGTATGTTCGGCCAACTCGTCGGCGTTGTAGCACAATCGGACACCCATACTGGCAATGCCGACCGCTGGCTTAACAATCACCGGCAGTCCGATCTCCGCGGCAGAGCTTTCAACCTCCGTCGCATCCGCTGCCAAGCGATAAGAGGGCACTGGAACGCCGGCTCCCGCAAGGAGCTCACGTTGAACGAATTTGTTGCAACATCGTTCAATAGATACTGGGTTCGGTCCCGGTAAATCGAAATGGCGACAGAGCTTGCCAACTGTCGCATAGGTCGCCTCCATGGCGGACGTAATGCCAGCAATGTCATAGGTCGCACGCAGCCGGGAACATTCGGCGATCAGCGCATCGAGATTGTTTGTATCCACACGGATTGTCTCATTGCCTTCCGCCGCAAGATAGTCGTACTGAGCTGGATTAGCTGACAGGATAATTGGATGAAGACCAAGTCGCGGGGCCGCTTGGACGTACAACCGCATATTACTTGCACCTTCTATCAGGATAAGCGCTCTTTTTTCCATTGGCTGTTCACTCCACGTTGCGTGCTGCCTGCATCCCTGCGTAGATCGGCACAGTTTTCTTGGCCCTGACCGTGTTACGCGCTGACCGTGTTACGCTATGCAGGGAAAGTACCATTGTTAGCGATCTGCGTGTGCAAAGATTCTGTGAAGTTATTGAAATGTTGTAAGCGCTACGCCGTTCCCCTCGTGCGGCGCATGAGGTGAATGTGGCAAGAAACCTGCGACAGGGAGACAGAGAATCCGCGTGGGAGCAGACGGCAAAATGGACGTCCATTTGGATGTCTCGACCAGTGGCTACGGCGGCCGGCTGGAGGTTCTGGAAGGCCCGACGGGGCGTCGCTCATTCAGTGGCCGAGAAAGCCCGGATTGCGGCCGAGAGCCTGATGCCGGGGATATCGGTGGACGATCGCCCGCAATGCACGGCGTGACGCGCTGGCAAGTCTATGATTGGCGCCGGCGCCTTCCTCAGGGCCAAGCCGAGCTTCTCGACCGCCGCGGAGAGGTCTTATACCATGGGTCATGAAGCTCGACCGACGTGAGCCCACTCTCGCATTCTGCGGCGGCTTTGAGGAAGTTGAAGGGCAGGAGATCGTCGATAGCCACGTTCTCGGGGCGCTGAGGCAGTTCAGTGAGGACGTGGCGCAACCACGCTAACGGCTCGACGCCACAGGCGCGGCAGGTCAACATCAGGCTGTAGATGACGGCGCTGGCCTTGGCTCCGTCGACAGTATCGCTGAACAACCAACTCTTCCTGCCAGTTGCAAAAATCCTGATGTCGCGCTCGAGAAGATTGTTGTCGATCGGCATGCTGCCGTCCTCGGTGTAACGCGTCAGATATCCCCATTGGTTCAGGGTGTACGACACGGCGTCGCCGAGCTTGCTGTCCGGCAAGACTTTTGGGGCGATGTCGTCGAGCCATGCCTTAAGAGCATTGAGGATGGGGACACTATGTTGCTGGCGGAAGCGGCGAATGCAGTGATCTCGCGTTTCGCCCTTGTCCGGTTTTTCGTTCCGCGCCTGCCTTTCAACCCGATAGAGCTGTTCGAAGAAGCGGAGCGCCTGTTCCGGCGGGCCGCCGCCTTTCTTCCTCGCCTTTAGGGCATCGACGAAGCGCCGCCTCGAATGGGCCATGCATCCAATATGCGTTGCCCCCTCCAGCGTGCGCCAGGCGGAATAGCCATCGCTCATCACTATGCCGTGGTAATGGCCGAGGAAGGCCTGCGGGTGTATCTGGCCGCGGCCTGGCTGATAATCGAGCAGCACGATCGGCTCGTCACTGTCCTGGCCGCTCCGGTAAGCCCACATATATGACGTGCTGGCGGCCTCTCTGTCCATTTCCTTCAGCACCTGGACCGTGGTCTCGTCACCATGGATGAGGGGCTGCGATCTGAGCCGCAGCTTCAGCGCGTCATAGATGCGGGAGAGATGCTTTTCGCTCGAGCCGATCACCCAGTGGCCCAGAGCGCCTCGGCTGACAGGAACGCCGGCGCGCTCGAATGCCTGCGCCAGGCGGTAGAGCGGTGTGCCGTCGACATACTTATGAACGAGCGCGAAGGCCAGCGTCGAGGCCGTGGCGATGCTGCCCGGCAAAGGTTGCGCGGGCATCGGCGCGATCACGACCGGCGTGCTGATCCCGGTGCGGTTCAATGACGGCGGGCATACTTGAACCGCACATTCTGCAGGACCTTCGCCTTCACCTCGATATGAAGCTGCTCGGTAATGGTCTCGCCCATGCGATGCATCTGGTGACGGCAGCAAGGACAGACCTTCTGATCGTCGGGAAGGTCATACTCGACACGCTCGCGCGGCAGGTTTTCCGGCAAGGCCTTGCGGCCGCGCTTCTTTCCCGTCGCCCCTTCGGTCGCCGGCAAGCCCGTGTCCGGCAGGACAACGACATCGCCATCTTCGTTGTCGGCGTCGTCTTCATCGGCAATCTGTTCGGCTTCATTGAAGAGGCGATCAACGTGTTTTTCACTGCGCGGCGCAAAACGATGCAGTCGTGCAAGCGCCAGCTCTTCCTCGAGCTTGACGACGCGTTCGGTGAGTTGACGGTTCTCCGCCTGCAGCGCAGCAATACGCGCCATCAACTCTTCAACAGTCGGTTCGCCGGGTCGATTCATCAGATTCTTGAATCGAAAGCATGCCGCCGCGTCAATCGCTCAATTCGAGAGCCCTCAACCGGCAACCTGATATTGCCGCACCGGATGGCGGACCATCGCATCGATATCGATGCCGTCGAGAATCCAGTGCAATTGCTCGGTCGTAAGCGTGACCACCGCTGCCTCCCGGCGCGGCCACCGGAACTTGTCCTCGGTCAGCCGCTTCAGGACCAGCACAAAGCCCGACCGGTCAAAGAACAAGAGTCTCATCCGGTCGCGACGGCGATTGCAGAACGCAAAAACCGCCGGAGCAAACGGATCGAGCGCCATCGTCTCTTGGACCAGGACCGCAAGGCTGTTGATGCCGGCCCGGAAGTCGATCGGCTCGCGGTGCAGGTAGACTTTCAGGTCAGCGCCCAGTCTGAACATGACCCATTGCTCCGATGGTCGCATCAATGCATCCACATCACCGCATTCCAGCGTCAACTTCACGCCGTTCGGCAGTGACGCGCTCACCTTGGCTGGAGAGGAAAAAGGCGCAGTCCTTTTCGATGCCGACCCACGCACCCCATCGCAAGTCCCCGGCAAATCCACCGCAGCCATGCTGCTCTGTCGCAGCAAGGCCCGATCGGAAGTGCTTTCAATCTGAACCGGGATAAACGCCGGCGATGAGGACGGCGGGAGGGACTGGGTTTCCGTGCGCTTCTTTATCCACTTCCGAAGAAGGTTCGCATTGACCCCATGTTCGAGTGCAAGCCTCGATACCGACACGCCAGGCTCAACGCAGGCCGAGACAAGACGGTCCTTCGATGCGGGGTCGTATCGGCGTCGCCCGTTCCGACCGACAAGCCTTACCAGCAGTTTCTGATCATCTTCTTCCATCACAAGGTGTCCACCTATTTTGGTGGACACCTTGTATGGGGATTTCGTTGTCAAGGGGCCTTCACTGATTTCGCGGTAAAGCGGTC
>NZ_JAMYNS010000043.1:0-7809 GCF_040319125.1 Mesorhizobium sp. M0938
TTGGCGGGCCGGCCCCCAACCTCGCGTTCTGGCTTGACCTCCCCCTCTCCCTTGTTTTTTGGCGCCCGGGGCGCTGCCAAACCCCCGGGGGCGGGGGCCGGCCCCCCCCCCCACGTCCTTGTCCCAAAAATCTCAGGCCGGGTCCTCGGCGCCTTGACGTTCGAGATAGCGCTGGTCGATTTCGGGCAGCGGTTCTCCTTCCAGCGTCGCCTCGAAAGCACTCAGGCGTTTGTGGATGGAGAGCAGTTCGACAATGGTTGGCCAGGCATTGACCAGATACTGAAATGAGGAACTGACCTGGCCGAAAGCAGTGGAAACCTGCTGCCATACGCCCAAGGTGATTGTTCCAGCAGCAATCGTAGGAATGAGGATCACGCTGGCGAAGATGGCATCTGCCTGCAGGTAGCCGGATCGGACGACATTGAAGTAGGCGTAGTGAAAATAGAGAGTGAAGTAGTTGCGTCGGACATGGGAAAAGAGTTCGGCCACTGTGGGCGGTGCTGCACGCGCCGCATCGTCTTCGCCGTACACCAGTTCTTTGCGGTAGGCGGCCTCGACTCGCTGATTCTTGAACTCCAACCCTGGCAGTTTTATGCCGGCAATCATGAGAAGAAGGGTACCGAAAATCGACCAGGTGACAGCGGCTACAACCAGGGAATAGGGAATTTCGCCAACGAGTGGCAAGACCTTCACATGGCTTGAGAGTTGCGCGAGCAAGGGCAGGAACGCAATCAACGTCATGACGGAGTCAACGAGCGAAACACCAAGGCCTTCCATCGTGGTGGAGAACCGCATCGTGTCCTCTTGCACACGCTGAGACGCGCCTTCGATGTGCCGCAATCTCTGCCAGTTCGTCATGTAGTAGTTATTCATCGCCGTGCGCCAGCGGAAGATATAGTGGCTGACGAAGAACCGGGTGATGACGAACAAAGCCATGCCCGAAGCGCCGATCCAGGCGTAGATCGAGAACATCGAATAGAGTTCGCCGGCGGTTACCGAACCAGGCGTCGTGATCGCCTTCTGGAACAGATCAAAGAAGGGTCCGCGCCAGTTGTTCAGCGCCACGTAAATCTGCACACTGAGATATGTCGAAAACAGGATAAGCGCCGAACCGAGGATCGACCAATTCTGCCAGGGGTGAGGAGAATAAACGCGCCAGAAGGCGTAGAAGGCGCCAACTAGAAACCCAAAATAGATATAGAACCAGATAAACGGTTTGGTCCAGAAGATCGTCATTCCTAGGACTGGAGGCACGCCAGCCGCTGCCGGCGGCAGCCCGAAAACAGCGCCCAACTGCTCGCCGCCGAAAAACCAGAACAGGATTCCGGCAAGGCTCCAGACGGCGACCGAAGTGAAGAACAACTTCGGCTGCGGGAAAAAGGATACGAACACTGTGGCGAAATCCTCGGTCGATGCGCAAATCAGCGGCGTTGCTGTTCAGCGGGCATAAGGTCACACATCGGTCGGAATGAAAATGCCCGTGCCCGATGCCCATACCGAGCAAACCCACAATCATGGCGATTTTGGCGCAGCCGACCAGGCGACGACGCCGGAGGCTACCAAGACGGCGGCAGCCACGATCGAAGCCAGGAAGAAACCACCCGATGCTTGCGCCAGCAGCCCGGCGACGAGCGGGCCGATGATCTGGCCGAGGCCGAAGGAAGCCGTCATGACCGCGAAAGTCCGGCGCGGCGCCTGCGGTGCAAGCTGCCTTACGGCCTGGAGGCCGAGTGCGGTCATGGCCATAAATGTGGCGCCAAGCAGAAACCCGCCGAGCAGCGGCCCGGCGCGTCCGCCCATAGCCACGCTGGCGGTCACGCCGACCGCCTCGATGAGGCAACCTGCAAGGCAGGCCGCGTAGAGGCCGATCCTTTCCGCGATCTTCTGCCACAGCCAGACTGAGGGAATTCCGGCAAGGCCGGTGACCATCCAGACGACCGCCTCGAAGACGCGGCCGCCGCCGCCCTGGCGGACGATGGTGACGAGAAACGTCGCCGTCACCACATAACCGAAGCCGAACAGGCCGTAGGCGACAATCATTTTCAACAACGACCGGTCCTTCGGCAGCGCCGGCTCCCGGCGCGCAACGCCGTTGGTGGTCGAGGCAGGCCCCACCAGCAGGGCCACGACAGCGAAGCCGCAGCCACAAATCGCCGCCGACCACAGCCAGCCCGCCGCCCAGCCGGCATGTCCGATGACGAGAACAGCCATCAGCGCCGCGGATACTGCTATACCGAGGCCGACGCCGCCGAAATGCAGCGCCTGCAGGCCGTTGCGGTTGGCCGCAAGCAGATGGCCAAAGACGATGCTGGACATGAAGACCATGACAAAGGCACTGGCCACACCGGCGAGAAAGCGAATGACGAGAAAGGCCGCCATCGTATCGGTCAGTCCCATCAACCCGGCGAGGATGGTGCTGGCGGCGAGGCCGGAAAACATGAGCATGCGCTCGCGGCCGTGGGCCCAGCCACCGGCGGCCGCAAGCGCGCCGATGAGATAGCCGAGATAGTTTGCGGATGCGATCCAGCCGGCATCCGCCGGCGACAGTGCAAGTTCCTCCATCATGCCGGGCAGGATCGGCGTGTAGACGAAGCGGCCGATGCCCATGGCAACGGCCAGGGCAATCATGCCGGCGAAGGCGAGACGCAAAGGGGACGGCGAAGCGACATTCATTGCAGTGCACAATAGGTGCACGAGCCTGTCAAACAATCCGCTTGCGTTGGGCCAGAACGGGTTGCCGCAGCTGTTGGCAAATGTGCGCCCGCAGAGGGCCCGACCCGCTAAATCTGTTCATCAGCCGCAGCCGGTTTGGGCCGTGCCGGTCTCGTACGCAGTGCGCCTGGCCGTCAGCCTGAACGGCACGTCGCCGAGCTCGCGCTCCGACATGGTGTCGAGCACAGGGTGTGACAGCGGATCGATCACCCATCTTGTGGTCTCGCTTTCACGCGACCGGCCTTGCCGCGTGTCAGCAACAGAAAAGACCCTGAGAAATGATAAAATCTTCATAGGATTCTTCCTCTAAAGGTCTGCTTTCCATCCAGATTCTGCCATTCCGCCCGGTATTTCAATTGAGATTTCGACCGTACGAGTTTAGAAAAACTACATGGCAATACTGAACCGCGTCCATCTCAACGGCCTGCGCGCCGTGGAAACCGTCGCCCGCCTGGGGTCGCTTTCGGCTGCGGCGAGCGAACTCAACGTGTCCGCCAGCGCCGTCAGCCAGCAGATCAAGCGAACGGAAGAGCAGCTCGGACAGGCGCTGTTCGAACGAACGGCGGGCGGTCTCGTGCTGACCGAATTCGGCACCGTCTTCACTGCGCGCCTCGGGGCAGGCTTTCGCGAACTCGCCCAAGCCGTGGCGCTTGCCGACGAGGCTTCCGAATGCACGCTGGTGGTTTCGGTCGCTCCGGCTTTCGCGTCGAAGTGGCTGCTGCCGAGGCTGTCGCGTCACTTCGCCCGGCATCCGAATGTGCTTTTGCGCATCGACGCCTCGGTGCGGATTGCCGATCTCGACCGCTCGGACATCGACATCGCCATCCGGCTTGGCGACGGGACATGGCCGGGCGGGCGCGCGGAACTGTTGCTGGCGCAGGAGGTCTTCCCGGTCTGCGCCCCGGTGATCGCCGACAAATTGAAGTCGATCGAAGACCTCGCCCTGACCTGCGCGATCACCGACGAGAGGGCGATGATCACTTGGGAAAGCTGGTTCGAGGCCGCCGGGGTGAAGCCGGTCACCTTCCTCAAAGGCGCGCGCTTCACCGACCCGATGCTGTGCCTGGAATCGGCGATCGCCGGCCACGGCGTCATGCTCGGCTGGCAATTGCTGGCCGCCGACGCACTGGCTGATGGCCGCCTTGTCGCGCCCTTCGGCGTCCGCGCCCAGAGCGGGCTCGGTTATTGGCTGGTGACCTCCGCCGCCAAGACCGAAAGCCGCAAGGTCAGGGATTTCAAAGTCTGGATCCGCGAAGAAATAGCGGCGACGATGGCGCAATTCGGGTCGCTGACCAGCGCGAGCTGAACCTGCCCCGTGCAATCCAGGTGGAAAGGAGAGCAGTGCAGGTCTATGTAGGGAACCAGACTCCCACATCGCGACAGGCAGGATCATGACCACACATTCGCGCGGCGTTTCCGCAACGATCGACCCGGTGAAACTCGACAGGCTGGCCGAAGTCGCCATCAAGGTCGGGCTGCAGCTACAGCCGGGGCAGGATCTGGTGCTGACATCGTCGATCGCAGCGCTGCCCTTGACACGGCGGATCGTCGAGCACGCCTACAAGGCAGGTGCCGGCCTGGTGACGCCGATCTTCAACGACGACGAAATCACGCTGGCGCGTTTCCGCTATGGGGAGGACGCCGGCTTCGACCACGCCGCCGGCTGGCTCTATGAGGGGATGGCGAAGGCCTTCGCCAGCAATGCCGCCAGGCTTGCCGTGCGCGGCGAGGATCCCTCGCTGCTGTCGGCACAGGACCCGGCCAAGGTAGCGCGTGCCAACAAGGCTAATTCGATCGCCTATCAGCCGGCGCTGGAAAAGATCACCGGCTTCGACATCAACTGGAATATCGTTGCCTATCCCGACCTGGCCTGGGCGAAACAGGTATTCCCCGGCGATGCCGATGACGTCGCCGTGGCAAAGCTCGCCGACGCCATCTTTGCCGCTTCGCGGGTCGACGTAGAAGACCCGATCGGCAACTGGACAGCGCATAATGCTGCACTGCGCAGCCGCACCGAATGGCTGAACGGCCATAATTTCCATGCCCTGCATTTCACCGGACCCGGCACCGATCTGACCGTCGGTCTGGCCGACGGCCATGAATGGATGGGCGGCGCCTCGACCGCCAGGAACGGCATCACCTGCAATCCCAACATCCCGACCGAGGAGGTCTTCACCACGCCGCATGCAAGGCGCGTCGAGGGCCATGTGTCGAGCACCAAGCCGCTGTCCTACCAGGGCACGCTGATCGACGGCATCGCTGTGCGTTTCGAGGAGGGCCGCATCGTCGAGGCAAAAGCTTCGAAGGGCGAGGGTGTGCTGAAGAAAGTGCTCGATACCGATGAGGGCTCGCGCCGGCTTGGCGAGGTCGCGCTGGTACCGCATTCCTCACCGATATCGGCGAGCGGGTTGCTGTTCTTCAACACACTGTTCGACGAGAACGCTGCCTGCCACATCGCATTGGGACAATGCTATTCGAAATGCTTCGTCGATGGCGCCTCGCTCAGCCAGGAGGAGATCGCGGCGCGCGGCGGCAACAAGAGCTTCATCCATATCGACTGGATGATCGGTTCGGACAAGATCGACATCGACGGCGTCGGCAAGGACGGCAGCCGCGTGCCGGTGATGCGCAAGGGCGAGTGGGCGTAAGCAGCCGCCAACAGCCGTCGTGGCGGTCAACCCCCGGAGTTGACAATGAAACTCGATATCAGGGTCAAGCGCATCTACGAGCCACCCTCGCCCAGCGATGGCCAGCGGGTGCTCATAGACCGCGTATGGCCGCGCGGCGTCCGCAAGGAAGACGCCGCGCTGACGCTATGGCTGAAGACCATCGCGCCCAGCGATGAATTGCGCAAATGGTTCGGCCACGAGCCGTCGCGCTGGATGGAATTCCAGCAGCGATATCGCGACGAGCTCGACAGGAACGGCGAGGCGGTCGGCCAGTTGCGCGCCATGCTCGACAAAGATCGGGTGACGCTGCTCTACGGCGCGCAAGACGAAACGCATAACAACGCAGTGGCCTTGGCTGACTATCTCCGCCTAAAGGGCTGAGGCAGCGCGCACGCTGACGGGTCACATTATACTTTTTCACGAATCGCTCAGGCGACGCGCAGTTCCGTGGCTGCATCGAACAGGTGCACCTTGCCCGGCAGCACCGAAAGGTTGATCGCGGTGCCGGCGTTGCGGCGCGCGTCACGCGGCACCACGGCGATGGCGTCGTATCCTGCCACGCGCAAATGAATCTGAACATCCGCGCCGGTCGTTTCGGACAGCACGACCTCGCCCTTGATCTCGCCCGCATCCGAAATGCCGAGATCGTTTGGCCGAACGCCCATGATGACCTTTTGGCCTGGCTTCGCCTTGATTTCCGGTGAGAGGCCGATCGACACGCCTTCGGCAACGAAGCGAGGACTGCCGCCCGCGGTCTCGACGGTGCCAGCGATGAAATTCATCGAAGGCGAGCCGATGAAATCAGCGACATATTTCGAGTTCGGTCGCTCGTAGACCTCGTCGGGCGTGCCGATCTGCATGATCCTGCCGGCATGCATCAGCACGATCTTGTCGGCCATCGTCATCGCCTCGATCTGGTCATGGGTGACGTAGATCGTGGTCGTGCCGAGACGATTGTGGAGTTGACGGATTTCCACCCGCATATGCGTGCGCAGCTTCGCGTCGAGGTTGGAAAGCGGCTCGTCGAAAAGGAACACCGCGGCGTCCCGCACCATGGCGCGGCCCATGGCGACGCGCTGGCGCTGGCCACCCGACAGTTCCCTGGGGTAGCGCCCGAGGTAGGGCGTGAGATTCAGGATCTCCGCCGCCCATTCTACCTTCTTCCTGATCTCAGCTTTTGGCATCTTCGCCACTTCGAGACTGAAGCCGATATTGTCGAACACGCTCATTGTCGGATAGAGCGCATAGTTCTGGAACACCATAGCAATGTCGCGGTCGCGCGGGTGAACGTTGTTGACCCGCCTGTCGCCGATCAGCAGATCGCCGTTGGTCACACTCTCGAGGCCGGCTGTCATGCGCAGGAGCGTGGTCTTTCCGCAGCCCGACGGCCCGAGGAGCACGACAAACTCGCGATCGGCAATGCCGAAGGAGATGTCCTTCATCACCTCGACATGCCCGAAATTCTTGGCGATGTTCCTGTATTCAACGGTGGCCATTCTCAATCTCTCTTCGGACGACCGGATTCGGGTCGTCAGTATTTCTGCCTGGTCGGCGTGATGACGATTTCCTGCACGAGAGCGTTCTGTGGCATCTGATAGGTGTGCAGCATGAGGTCGGCGACGTGCTCCGGCCCGATCCCGCCACCGATCTTGAGCTTGTTGGCCTTGTAGTTGGCTAGCGTCTGCGGATCGAGAACGCCGCTCAGAACTTCGGTTTCAATCACCCCGGGCGAAAGCACGACCACGCGGACGTCATAATCGGAAAGATAGTCGCGCAGCGATTCCGACACCGCGTGAACGAAGAATTTTGTCCCGCAGTAAACGGTATGATCGGGATAGACCTTCCGGCCGGCGATCGAACTCATCATGAAGAGCGTGCCGTGACGGCGTTCCATCATCCCCGACATCACGGCGTGGACCGAATTCAGCACGCCTTTCGTGTTGATGTCGATCATCTCGTCCCATTCCTCGGGCGGCTGGCGGCCGATGTCGGCAAGACGCGCAATGCCGGCATTGGCAAAAAGCATGTCGACCGGGCCGTATTCGGCTTCCGCCTCCTTCACTGCGGCTGCGATTGCGGCGCGGTCCCGCACGTCGACCTGCCGGGCCATGCTGTTGGGCAGGTTCAGCGCCTCCATGCGCTCAAGACGGCGGGCCATCATCAGAACAGGGTGGCCAGCACGCGAAAACACCTTGGCGACTGCCTCGCCGATACCAGAACTCGCTCCCGTCACCGCTACGAGCTGTTTTCCAGCCATTGTTTTTCCTCTTTGGGATTGTCGATAGCCAGGGGTGGGGGGGGGGGGGGGGGCCGCCCCCCCCGAGACAAAACCGCGGGCCCCCGGCCACGAGAGCGGGTGATGGGGTGGGAGAGGGAAAAAAAGTCACAACACCCCCCCGCCGGCGGGGGCGCGGGGGGGGGGGGGGGG
>NZ_JAMYNS010000044.1:0-7679 GCF_040319125.1 Mesorhizobium sp. M0938
GCTCATAACCTGAAGGTCACAGGTTCAAATCCTGTCCCCGCAACCAAACACAAAAACGGCCCGCTTCAAGCGGGCCGTTTGCGTTCGAAACCGGGCGGTGGGAGCGGACAGAGAAGTCAAAATCCTGTCCCGGCAACCAGCTTCGACAAACCCAGCATCCTCAAGACGGTTGCTGGGGTTTTGCTTTGGTGCCGATCAATTCACACGGTTTTCCGACACCGCCGTCAGCGGTATCTCAAGCCCTCGCCGCAATCCCGTCGCAACGACCGACACCCTGAATTTTCCTGCGAGCGCCTTGTCGAAAATGGCGCCGACGATGATATCGGCGTCGGCGTCGACCTCCTCGCGTATGCGGGTGGCGGCTTCGTCAACCTCGAACAGCGTCATGTCAGTGCCGCCCGATATCGAGACGAGGACGCCCTTGGCGCCCATCATGGACGCTTCGTCGAGAAGCGGGTTTGCGATCGCCGCTTCGGCCGCCTTCCTGGCGCGGTCCTCCCCGGTGGCTTCGCCGGTTCCCATCATCGCGCGGCCCATATCGCGCATCACCGACTTCACATCGGCAAAGTCGAGATTGATCAGCCCTTCCTTGACGATGAGGTCCGTGATGCAGCCGACGCCGGCGTAGAGGACGCGATCCGCCATAGCGAACGCGTCCGCGAACGTCGTCTTGGCATCGGCGATCCTGAAGAGGTTCTGGTTCGGGATGACGATGACCGTATCGGCGCTTTCGCGAAGCCGCTCGATGCCCTCATCGGCCGCACGCATTCGACGGGTCCCTTCGAACACGAACGGCTTGGTGACGACGGCCACCGTCAGTATTCCCGCATTGCGCGCGGCCTGCGCGATGACCGGCGCCGCACCGGTTCCAGTTCCGCCTCCCATGCCTGCGGTCACGAAACACATATGCGTCCCCGCGAGATGGTCCATGATTTCATCAATCGATTCCACGGCTGCGGCATGGCCGACCTCGGGCAGGGATCCTGCACCCAGGCCTTCGGTAACGTGAGCTCCCAGTTGGATCAGCCGCGTTGCTTTCGACATGGTGAGCGCCTGGGCATCGGTATTGGCAACGATAAATTCAGTGCCCTGCAAGCCTTCGGCGATCATGTTGTTGATGGCATTGCCGCCACCGCCGCCTACACCGACGACGGATATTTTGGGCCTCATTTCCGAGATTTCCGGCCTCGTTGCGGTGTTCATTTGCCGTCTCTCCCGTTGAATGCGCAAGCGCAGCGGTCGGTGGAAGGCTTGTTCCCGGCGCACTGCAGACTTTGGACAGTGAGCGAATCAGGATAGCCCAGCGTGCCTAAGGGAATCAGACGGTTGACTCGGCTGCAAGTGCACTATGCAAACTCGCGCATGTTACGCGCCACTGGTTCGCCTTTGGGGCTTCGAAAATTGTCAGACGTCAGCGTCTCAAGGCAGGGCCGAAGGCGATCTTCCTGCTCTACTTCACGCCGATGCCGGCCGTCAGGCCGCCGTCGATCCGGTAGTCCGCACCGGTGCAGAACCCGGCTTTCGACGAACATAGAAAGGCGATGAGTTCCGCCACTTCCTCCGGCTCGCCGATGCGTCCGATGGGGTGGGCTTCGCCGAAGCGCTTATAGGCCGCCTCGACATCGGCGTCGGTGCCATTCTCGCCGCGCGCCGCCTTTTCCAGAATAGGGGAGCGGATCGAGCCCGGGCTGACGGAATTGACGCGAATGCCGGAGCGCGCGTAGTCGAGCGCCAGGGAACGCGTCAGCGTGTGGATGGCCCCCTTGGTCGTGGCATAGGCGGCGACGTTCTGCTGGCAGGCAAAGCCCTGCACCGAAGCCACATTGACGATGGCGCCGCCGCCTCTCTTCATCATCTCGGGAATGCCGAAATGCGCGGTCAGGTAGATCGAGCCGACATTGACTGACATCGTCCGGTTCCAGGTGTCGAAGTCGGTGCTGACAGCGGTTCCGTACGGATGGACCGCCGCGGAATTGACGATGATATCGAGGCCGCCGAACCGCTCGACACCGGCCGAGACCGCCTCGCGAACCTGATCCTGCACGGAGACGTCGACGGCCATGACCAGCGCCCCGGCGCCGGAGTTGTCCAGTTCCGCCGTCATCGCCGCGTTGGCCGTGCGGTCGATGCCGCAGGCGATGATCGCCGCGCCCCCTGCCGCAAGACGTCTGGCGGTTGCCAGGCCGATCCCGGTCGTCCCCGTCACCAGAGCGATCTTGCCGTCGAAATCCTTCATTATGGAAATTCCTTATTGGCCGTCGGAAGCCTGCTCTTCCGGCAGGAATCGCAGGGCGAAATCGAGATGGCGGCTCATCAAATAGGCATAGGCCACCCTGTCGCGCGACCGCAGCGCCGCGATGATCTCGCCATGGGCGCGTCTTGTGTCGGCCAGCATCGGGCGCATTTCCTTTCCTATGGTCATGATCCGCAGGATCACGGGAGAAAGGAAGGAATACATATCCGCCAGCATGCGATTGTCCGACAACCCGATCAGCGCCATGTGGAAATCGAAATCGTTCGCGGCCGCCTCCTCGATCGAGCGGCTCGCAACGATCTGGCCGTTGATCTCGTCAAGTGCTTCGATCTGTTCGTTCGAGGCATGCAGGACGATATGGTCGCCGATGCCGACCTCGATGATGCGCCTGAACCCCTGTATGTCGGCGAAGGACGAGCGCGAAATATCCATATGCGCCGCGAAAAAATTCTGGATGGCCATGCTCTGCCCGTTGGCCAGGACGGCGCCGACGCGAGGTTTTGGTTCGATAAGCCCGTAGGTGCGGATTGTGCGCAATGCCTCGCGTACGGTATTGCGGCTGGCGCCGGTAAGCTCGCTGAGCTCACGCTCGGTCGGCAGCACGTCGCCGACATTCAGCTGCCGCACGCGGATGAGATCAAGAATCCGCCCGGCCGTCATGTCGACCGCGGACCCGCCGTTGCTGCGCCGCGCCGCGGCGTTCTCGCGCGCGGCTTGAGAATTTTCCAAGGTCGAGCCTTCCTTAATTGTTGGACCAACATAACGCAGCCGTTAGGGAAAACAATCGGCTTTGGCCCGACCTTCGGGCGCTTTCGATCAAACTTGGGGACGGCTATCTCGGAAATAAGCTCAAACTTGAGTTTGACACTTGTTGTGGTCCAACAATAAGTTGCCGTTCTCTCACAAAAAGGAAAGATGCAATGGAACAGTGCTGGCGCTGGTATGGACCGGACGATCCGGTGACGCTCGAACATGTCAAGCAGGCCGGAGCCACGGGTGTCGTATCCGCCCTGCATAATATCTATGACGGCCGCGCTTGGCCACTCGAGAGCATTCGGGAACGCAAGCGGACCATCGAGGCGGCAGGGCTGAGCTGGTCGGTCGTCGAGAGCATTCCCGTTCACAACTCGATCAAGATCGGCTCGGCTGAAAGGCTCCGCTATGTCGGCTGGTACAAGGACACGATCCGTGCGCTCGCCAAGGCCGGCATTGCGACGATCTGCTACAATTTCATGCCCGTGGTCGACTGGACCCGCACGGATCTTGCCTATCGGCTTCCAACAACGGGTTATGCGCTGCGTTTCGATGCGATCGATTTCGCGGCCTACGACCTATTTGTGCTGAAGCGCAGGAATGCCGAGGCCGGTTACAGTGCCGCCCGCATCGCCGAGGCGGAATCGCGACTGAAGGAACTGAGCGACGAGCAGATCGACAGGATCGAGCGCAATCTCATTGCCGGTCTGCCGGCGACCGAGCGGAGCTATAATCGCGAAAGCTTTCGCGAGGCATTGGCGGAATATGATGCGATCGGGCCGAAGGAGTTGCGCGACAATCTTGCCTGGTTCTTGCGCGAGATCGTTCCGGTCGCCGAAGAAGTCGGTGCGCGCATGTGCATTCATCCCGACGATCCGCCCTTCTCGCTCTATGGCTTGCCGCGGATCGTCTCGACCGCCGAGGACGCGCGTTTCATCCTCAACGCCGTCGACAGCCCGGCGAACGGCCTGACATTCTGCACCGGCTCCTACGGTACGCGCGCAGACAACGACATTGTCGGCATGGTCAAGGAATTCGCCGACCGGATCCATTTCGTCCATCTGCGCAATATAACCATCGAGGATGACGGCTCCTTCTATGAAGCCGAGCATCTGGAGGGCGGCACCGACATGGCGCATGTCATCCTCGCTTTGATGCAGGAAGAGACGCGCCGCAGTAGGGAAGGCCGCGCCGACTGGCGGATTCCGATGCGTCCCGATCACGGCCATCTGCTCGCCGATGATATCGGCAAGACCAGGATCAACCCCGGCTATTCGTTGATCGGCCGCCTGAAAGGCCTTGCCGAGTTGCGCGGCATCATGCGCGCCGTGGAGCGTTTTGGACTTGCTTGACGTCGTCGGAGAGGAACAGGCACAGTTTGCATATATAAAAACGACTTGTTCAGGTGAAAATACCTGCTACTAATCGACGGACCGGGCGCACGCTCGGTTCAGGGAGGAATTTCAGGAATGACAAGACTGCGCGGTCTTGCGTGGGATCATCGACGCTGCTGGGGTCCGCTCGACGCCAGCGTCGAGACGTATTGCGCCAATCGTCCTGGTCTGGAAATCGAATGGGACCGCCGCAGCCTCTACGAGTTCGGCGAGGGCGCGCTTGGTCCCGTGCTCGGCACCTACGATCTGGTCGTGTTCGATCATCCCTTCATCGGCGACATCGCTGACGGCGAGCTGATGGTGCCGTTCGACGGCTATCTGCCGGCGGAGCAGCGCCGCTTCTTCGAGCGCGACTCGGTTGGCCCGTCCTGGCGGTCCTACGCAAGGAACGGCCGCCAGTGGGCGCTGCCGATCGATGCCGCTTGCCAGGTCGCCTCCTATCGCCCGGATCTCCTGGAGCGCTACGCAGCGGTGCCCACCACTCATGAAGAGGTGCTGGAGCTTGGCCGGCGCGCGCGCAAGGACGGCAAGTGGCTTGGCCTGCCGTTCGTACCGACGGACGCCATGTGCCTGCTCTTGACGCTCGGCCATCCGCAGGAAAACGGCGAGGAGTTCATTGCAAGGGAGAAGGTCGAGCAGGCTGTCGCGCAGTTGCGCCAGCTTGCCGAGCTGTCGCATCCGAATTCGTCGAAATGGAACCCGATCCGCTGCTATGACCACATGATCACGCATGACGATGTCGTCTATGTGCCGTTCGCCTTCGGCTATGTGAACTATGCCTCGAAGACCGACAGGCCGTATCTGCGTTTCGCCGATGTGCCGACCCCGCGATCCGCCGGCGCCTTGCTCGGTGGTGCCGGCATCGGGGTCAGCGCCCAATCGAAACACAGGCAGGCCGCCGTCAACTACGCGCTTTTCCTATGCTCGCCCGGTTACCAGCGTGGTGACTACGTGAAGTCGGGCGGACAGCCGGGATCGCTGGCGGCGTGGAAGGACGCCGAAGTCAACGATCTTTCCGGCAATTTCTTCAGCTCGACGCTTGCGACGATCGAGGCGTCATACCTGCGCCCGACGCATCCGGGCTTCATCACCTTTTTCCGCGAATGCGCGCCATATGCGGCCGCTGCCATCGCCGGCGACATGCCCGCGACCGAACTCGCGGACCGGCTGAACCGCCTTTACCGCGAAACCAGGCAAGGCCAACCGGAACGGAGCGTCGCATAAATGGCCGCCGACATAGTCCAGATCGTCGATGAAGGCGAAAGCGGCCGCAACGGCTATCGTGTGCCGGCAGTGGAAAAGGCGCTCGACGTCCTGGAGTTCATGGCTTCCAGCGCCGAGCCGCTGACCCAGACCGAGATCGCTGCCGGCCTGGGGCGCTCCATCCACGAGATATACCGCATCCTGCTTCTGCTGGAAAAGCGCAGTTACATCTTCCGGACGCAGTCCGACCGCTTCCGCCTTTCGCTAAAGCTGTTCGAGCTGGCGCATATGCATCCGCCGGTAAACCGGCTGGTCGAGTGCGCGCTGCCGGTGATGCGCGAGCTCTCGGCCAACACCGATCAAAGCTGTCATCTGGTCGTTCGTGAGGGCGAGAGCGCGCTGGTCGTACTGCAGATCGATTCGCCTTTGCCGATGCGCTACTCGGTTGCGCTCGGCTCGCATTTCCCGATCCTCGAAACGAGCTCCGGTGCGGTGCTGCTCGCACATTCGAACCAGGCCGAGCGCGACCGCATCGTCGAGCGGATCGTGGCTGCCGGCGAAGGACAGGGCACGCGGGCCGAAATCGAAGGGCGGCTGAACGAAGTCGCAAGGCTCGGCTACGAGATGCGCGCCTCGCTGGCCGTTGCGGCCTGCACCAACATCTCGATGCCGGTGCGCGATCACACCGGTGCGGTCATTGCCGCGCTCACCGTCCCGTTCCTGCCGCAGAAGGCGGCGCGGTTCGATCGCGAAACCGTTTTCGAACGGGCGAAAGCGGCCGCCGAGACAATATCGGCGGCGCTGGGCGCGGGTGAAATCATCGCTTCGTCACGTACCGACCCGGAACGGCGGGACTATCCGTTCAGCAACTAACAAGATGATATCAGGGAGAAGAACATGAACTGGTCCAAGTCAATCCTGTTTGCCTCGGCGGCCGCTCTGGCCCTGAGCGCCGCTGCCGCGCAGGCCGAAAACATGCCGAAGCGCATCGGCTACGTCACCAACTACGCCACCCATGAGTGGTACCAGAACGTTATCAAGGGCATGCAGGCCCGTGCCAAGGAACTCGGTATCGAGCTCGAGGTGCAGGACGCCAATCTCGACATCGCCAAGCAGGTTTCCGCCGCGGAAGACTTTATGGCCAAGGGCGTCGACGTGCTGATTGTCACGCCGGTCAATGAAGAGGGCGTCGTGCCGCTGCTGCGCCAGGCGAAATCCAACGACGTTCCCGTCGTTCTGGAAGGCAATCCGGTCAAAGGCATGACGACCATGGTCGCGATCTGCGACTATGATACCGGCTACACGGCCGGCGTCGAAGCCGGCAAATACGCCAAGGAAAAGCTTGGCGGCAAGGCTCAGGTGATGAATGTCGGCCTGCCGCTCCTGTCCGCCACCGTCCTGCGTTCGCAAGGCTTCATGGATGGCTTGAAGACCATCATCCCCGACGCGGTCATGGTCCACGATCTCGACGGCGGCGGCAACCCCGACCGCGCGCTCGAAGTGTCTTCGGCGGCATTGGCCAAGAACGCCGACATCAACATCATCTACGGTATCAACGATTCCTCTTCGCTGGGCGGCCTGCAGGCCTGGAAAGCGGCTGGCAAGTCGCAGGATAATTTGTTGACGGTCGGTACCGGCGGCGAAGGCCTTGCCTTCATCAATGCAATACAGAACGAACCGTCCTACCGCATCGAAGCCGCGATGTTCCCGGAGAAGGAAGGCTACACCGCCATCAATGCCGCGGTGAAGCTGTTCAACGGCGAAGAAGTGCCCGAGCATATCGTCAGCCCGACCGCGCCGATGAACGGCGACGACTGGAAGAAGTACTACGACTATGACGGCACTGTCCGGACGATCAAATGGGACGCCGTTAATGCGCTCCAGCCGCCGGAAAAGTGCATGAAAACCTCCGCCGACCTGAAGAAGTAGGATCGATCCCGGATCGCCCATACCCCAAAAAGGGGAGGGCGGGCGGAGGGATGTGGACGCGAAAAAACGTAAACCCGGCGGGTT
Source organism: Mesorhizobium sp. M0938 (assembly GCF_040319125.1). Classification (NCBI taxonomy): domain Bacteria; kingdom Pseudomonadati; phylum Pseudomonadota; class Alphaproteobacteria; order Hyphomicrobiales; family Phyllobacteriaceae; genus Mesorhizobium; species Mesorhizobium sp. M0938. The sequence continues at coordinate 7,618 of NZ_JAMYNS010000044.1, forward strand.
TAGAGCGCAGTTTTCAAAAAGCGACGGCCCCCCCCTAGCGCCCCCGCAAAATGAATGGTAAA
>NZ_JAMYNS010000045.1:0-7640 GCF_040319125.1 Mesorhizobium sp. M0938
CCCTCTCCGCCCAGCCGCCTGGGTTCCCTGCTGACATGCGCTCGGGGCCCTCGTGCGCCCCCCCCCCCCCCCCACCCCCCCCCCCCTCCGCCCCCCGGCGGGGCCCCCCCCCCCCCCCCCCCCCCCCGAGCCGGAAAACTCTCTTCCCCTCTTTAGCTTACGCCTGCAAATGCACCTTGCACTGATAGATCCGGCGGACAGCCAACCGGCTTGTCGCCGACCGCCCGGCCTTCATCGATACCGCGCATGAAATCGGCCGGGCATCCTTGCGGACACCCGGCCGTAAACCTTTTCAGAAGAAGAGTGCGGCTTACTTCTTGACCGCCGCCGCGACTTCCGCTGCGAAATCGGTCTCTTCCTTTTCGATGCCCTCGCCGAGCGCGAAGCGCAGATAGGCAGTGATCTTGGCCGGTGCGCCGATTTCCTTCTCAGCATCCGTCAGCGCCTTCTCGACGGTGATGTCGGGATTGAGCACGAAGGCCTGCTTGAGCAGCACGACCTCTTCGTAGAACTTGCGCAGACGGCCCTCGACCATCTTGTCGATGATCGCTTCCGGTTTGCCGGACTGGCGCGCCTGGTCGGCGAAGATCGCCTTCTCGCGCTCGACCGCGGCCGGATCGAGCTGCTCGGTCGTCAGGGCCATCGGGTTGGTGGCAGCGACATGCATGGCGACCTGACGGGCAAAGGCGTTGGCGGCTTGCGCGTTCCCCGACGTCTCTATGGCGACCAGCACGCCGAGCTTGCCAAGGCCGTCGGCGACCGCATTGTGAACGTAGGTTGCAACAGCGCCATGCTCGACCGTGAGCTTGGCCGAACGGCGGAAGCCAAGATTCTCGCCGATCGTGCCGACAGCGTCCTTGATGGTCTCAGTGACCGACTTGCCCGAACCCGGATACGGTGCAGCTGCAACGGCCTCGGTCTTGCCGCCATAGGCGAGTGCGACCTTGGCTACGTTGGCGACGATCTCCTGGAATGCGGCATTGCGGGCAACGAAGTCCGTCTCGGAATTGACCTCGACGACCGCCGCCTCGCGGATACCGGCATCGACGCCGATGAGACCCTCGGCCGCGGTACGGCCGGCCTTCTTGTCGGCCTTGGAGATGCCCTTCTTGCGCAGCCAGTCGACGGCCTCTTCCATGTTGCCGTTGGTCTCGTTCAACGCCGCCTTGCAGTCCATCATGCCCGCGCCGGTCAAGTCGCGGAGTTCTTTGACCTGTGCAGCCGAAATGCTCATTGTCGCCTCTTTGTTTTAAAATGCACCGACGCACCACCGGTCTTCGATGGTGCGCCTGGCGCCAGCGCTCAGCGCGCCAAAATATGAAAAAGGTGAAGGCCGAAACCGGCCTTCGCTGTTACGCTTCCGGTGTCTGTTCGGCCGATGTCTGGGCAGCCGATGCCTCTGCCGCAGGGGTCGGCTCGAGCGCCGGCTCGACCGGAGCCTCGGCCAAAGCGCCGACGTCGACGCCAAGCGCGCCTTGCTGGCGAGCGATGCCGTCGATCGCAGCCTTGGCGATCAGATCGCAATAAAGCTGGATGGCGCGCGCCGCGTCGTCATTGCCGGGGATCGGGAAATCGATCTTGTCCGGATCGCAGTTGGAATCGATGATGGCGACCACCGGGATGCCGAGACGCTTGGCCTCGAGAATGGCGATCGCTTCCTTGTTGGTGTCGATCACGAACATCAGGTCGGGCGTCGAGCCCATGTCCTTGATGCCGCCCAGCGCCTTATCAAGCTTCTCGCGCTCGCGATCGAGATTGAGGCGCTCTTTCTTGGTGAGCCCCTGGGCCTCGCCGGCCAGCATCTCGTCGAGCTTGCGTAGGCGCTGGATGGAGTTCGAGATCGTCTTCCAGTTGGTCATCATGCCGCCGAGCCAGCGGGAATTGACATAATACTGGGCCGAGCGCTGCGCGGCGTCGGCGACGATGTCGGACGCCTGGCGCTTGGTGCCGACGAACAGCACGCGGCCACCCTTGGCGACCGTGTCGGAAACCTGCTTCAGCGCCTGATGCAGCAGCGGCACCGTCTGCGAGAGGTCGATGATGTGGATGTTGTTGCGGGCGCCATAGATATAGGGCGCCATCTTCGGGTTCCAGCGGTGGGTCTGGTGGCCGAAGTGAATGCCAGCTTCCAAAAGCTGACGCATGCTGAAATCAGGCAGAGCCATTCTTTAGTTCCTTTTCCGGTTAGCCTCCACGGACACAGGCATTTCTGGACTTTGTCCTCGAACGCCACCGGAGGTTTCAGCCGGATTTCTCCCGGCAGACACCAAAGTCCGTGTGTGGAATGAGCGGGCATATAGAGGGGATGCGCGACAAACGCAAGCGGTGCGGTGTGTTGCGGCTCAGCGTGCGGCGATCAGCGCACCCGGGCTATGGTCGTATCTTCCCCTTCGGCACGCGGACACGCCGGAAAACAGCAACGATCTCCTCGCGGCTGCATTCGATGGCGCCTAACCGCACCGCCCGGTCGCGCTCGAAGCCAGTTATGTCATAATGCGGCGCCGATGTCTTCGGCGGTCCCTGATAGGACGAGCGCTTGACGCCGAGTTGTGCTGCAAAACGGTGCAGCTCGTCGGTGTCGTCGGCCAGCAGGTGACACCAGCGGTGGCCGACCCATTTCCAGATCGCCGCGTCGACATAGACCGCCATGAGGCTTGCCGCACTCCTTCATCTTGCGCCCCAGCGGAGCCAACTCACATGGACCCAAGATCCGATGTTAGCGATGATAGAAGGGATTCGGATAGAAAATGAAGCCGCCAGCGGCTTCGAGTTCGGTCACGGTCCTGGTGACGGCCTCCTGCATGCGGCTGTGCAACTCCTCAAGTGCATCTTCGATCGAGCCGGGATAGGCGTGCAACCCCAACGGCTCCGGCACCCGGATATGAGCGCAGCGCGGCCCGGCCGGTTGCGGCACGAAGCGGTTGATCGTGTCGCGCAGCGTGCCCTTGCAATGGTCGTTGCGAATGCGCTTCAGATGTTCCGCGATCTCCTCCTGCGTGATGCGCGGATTGGCTGAGGCCCACGGTCCGACGCGTTGGAGACGCTGGATCGTGTCCGCCAGCACCCGGACCTGTTTTTGTCGCTCTGCATCGCCGGTGTCTTCCCGCAGCCAGCGGCGCGACCTGCGCAAAAGCTCGGAGATCTCGTTGGCGCCGGGATCGACCGAAATACCCTCCGCCAGGCGCCGGCTCAATTCGAGCAGCAGTTGCTTCTGACGCGCGGCATACGAAGCCCGTTCGTCGGGCTCCATTTCACAGGCAATCTCATCGCGTGACAGCAGGGCCGCATAGATATGGTGGACGCGCTCCGGCAGCGTATCGGCGGCACGGCGTTCGATCTTCAGGCTTTTCTCGACATAGGCACATTCCCGCGCCAGCGCCGGCTCGACGTTTTTGGTGAAGGCGAGCTTCCAGACAACTGGCGCTACCCAAACCTTGGAATCCCGATCCGCGGCGCGACCGCGCTTGAGCGCTTCGAACCCCATTTCGACCGCCCCCGGTAGCAGCGGACCGACGATGTTGGCATGCCAGCCGACGCCGCCTTCGGGATGCAAGAGCACACCCTGTCCTTTGAGCGCCCAGGCGATCGAGTGTTCCTTGGCGGCCCCGCTGTTGCCGGGAATCTGGGCGATCAGGTTATTGGCCAGCCAGAATTTCTGCATGAACCGGCCGAGGCCGTTGACGACGCCATGCGTGGCCCAGGATGCCGCGAGCGGACTGACCTGCGAGACAATCTCCTTGTCGATCATCCAATCGGTAAAGAATTCCGGATGGTTGGGCGTGATGAACGTTGCCTTGCCTGCACCGCAACAGGCCTTCAGCCGCTGTCGGTCGTCGTCGGGAAAGTCGATGTGGCGGACATTGGCCACGCCGCGCAATCCGGCCAGGCGGTTGAACGGCAACAGATCGCGAAACCCGGGAATACCGTGCAGCATGACAAGCCGGTTGACGACAGTCATGATCTTGATCAGCGCGGGATTGGGCTTCGGCGCTACGAACACATCGATCCTGCTCAACCCCACCCCCGATCGCCCCGTCGGCGTAGAAGGCTGCAAGGCAATTGCGGCGTGTTCAAGTCATGCGCAGCCGCCTTGCGGCCTGAAGCCCTATTTCGGCGGACAGGCTTTCGGCTGATCGAACAACGACAGATTGACCAGCTTGCCGGTCATCGAGAATTCATTGTAGTCCATGACCAGGTCGCGCGTGATGCCATTCTCATGCAGCTTGAAGCTGATCCGGTATTCCGGCACCTCCTCGCCTGACTTGTCGGTGCCGTCGAAATAGGCGATGTCGACAGGCCAATATTTGTCGGTGGCGAGCTTTGCCAGCGCGGGCGCTTCAGGATCAGCCTTGTCGGCATCGGCTTTCTTGCCAACGACGACGGTGGTGGTCATCACCTTGTCCGCATCTTCCGAGCCGTCGAACAGGTTGGTTTCGTAGAAATTTTCGCCCTTCTCGGCCTTGTCGATCAGTTCGACCAGATGCTGGGTCGGAAACTGGGTAGCAGCGAGCTCCAGGCTGTTCTTCTCCGGCTTGTCGATGTCGACCTTGAGGCCCTTTGTCTCCTTCGTCGCTGTGCCCTTGACCTCTTTGTCGAGGTTCTGGTCGACGAAGGATTTTGTCACGAACGAGAACGTCTTGCCTTCGGCGTCCTCGAAAGTGGTCGTCTGCTGGTCGGTCAGCTTTGTTGTATTGTCGTTGGTGGCGATCTGGGTGACGAAGCGGAACTTCACCGTATAGCCTTCGCAAGGCGAGCCGTTGAACTCATAGACCATGCGGCCGGAAATGCCGGTAATGCCCGAACGGTCTGAGGCTTTGTCCAGGCTCAGGTCATAGACCGCGCGATGCGCCTGCAGCGCCGGTACGGCAAAAGCCGGCGTCATCGAGAACACCGCTGGCAGCAGGACTGCATGGAATGCGAGGCGTGTTGCGCGCATGAGGTGCTCCGATCGTCGCGCCTGATGGCAGGCCGCAGGGAAAGATAGTCCAGCTTAAAAAAAGTCGTGGCGGAAGCGAGGCAAAAATAGCAATTTCGGCCCGGCCGGCGCGGCGTCATCAAGCAATAGGGAAATACCATGAGCGAAACAATCGAAAAGCGGCTAGGCGACCTCGGCGTCACGCTTCCGGTAGCCGCCGCACCCGCCGCCAACTACGTGCCCTATTCAAGGTCAGGCGATCTGCTGTTCACCGCCGGGCAGCTGCCACTCAAGGATGGCAAGCTGCAGGCGAGCGGACTGCTCGGCCGCGAGGTTGACACGCCAACTGGCAAGGACGCGGCAAAATATTGCGCGATCAACATATTGGCGCAGGCAAAGGCAGCACTTGGCGACCTCGAGAAAATCCGCCGCCTTGTGAAGATCACCGTCTTCGTTGCCTCGGCACCGGAGTTTGTCGAACAGCACCTGGTTGCCAACGGCGCCTCGGATTTTCTGGTTGCAGTGCTCGGCGATCGCGGCAAACATGCGCGCTCCGCCGTCGGTGCCGCCTCGCTGCCGCTTAATGCCGCAGTGGAAATCGAAGCCATCTTCGAAGTCGAATGAGCCAGATATGACCGATCTTTCCTGGCTGACCGCCCGACCCGTCGCCCATCGCGGCCTGCACGACATGAACAAGACGCGGTGGGAGAACACGCTTTCCGCCTTTGCCGCAGCAGCCGAGCGCGGCTATGCGATCGAATGCGACGTGCATCTGTCGTCCGACCGCATCCCGGTCGTCATTCACGATGGCGACCTGAAGCGGCTGACCGGCCAGGACGGTTTTGTCTGGCAGCGTACGGCGGCTGAGATGACGGCACTCAAGGTCGGCGGCACATCAGACCATCTGCCGACGCTGCAACAGGCGCTCGACCTGGTCGACGGCCGCGTGCCGCTGGTCGTCGAGCTGAAAGGGGTTCCCGGTCACGACGAAGGCCTGGTGGAAAGCGTCGGCAAGATGCTCAAGCGCTACAAGGGCAAGGCGGCGATCATGTCGTTCGACCACTGGCTGATCCGCGATTTCCCGAAACTTGCGCCTGGCATTCCGGGCGGGCTGACCGCCTATGGCAAGGACGTCAAACTGATCGAGGCGCATTTCGCCATGCTGGCACACGACATTGCCTTCACCTCGTATGCCGCCGGCGACCTGCCCAACCGGTTCGTTTCGTTCGTGCGCGAAAAGCTCAAAATGCCTGTCATCACCTGGACCGTGCTCGACCAGCCGGCGGTCGACTTGACCTTCAGATACGCCGACCAGATGACGTTCGAGGGATTCGAGCCCGATCTTGTGCAGGTCGCTTGAGCCGGGCTTGCATGGACCGGGACGGAGCTTAAATAAGCCCCATGGATCAAGGCGATGAAGGCGACGGGCAAACGGCGAATGGAGAGTATACGATCCGCGTCGCCGCCGGCATCGGTGCCTTCACTTGCGCGGAATGGGACGGCCTCGGCGGCACCGCACGCGGCGATGCAGAAAACGGTTACAATCCTCTCGTTTCATACGCTTTTCTGAGCGCACTCGAAGATTCCGGCTGCGCCGTGCGGCGCACCGGCTGGCAGGGTCATCATCTCAGGCTGGAGACAGCCATGGGAAAACTGCTCGGCGCCGTTCCCTGCTACCTGAAATCGCATAGCCAGGGTGAATATGTTTTCGATCACGGCTGGTCGGACGCGTTCGAGCGCGCCGGCGGTCGCTACTATCCAAAGCTGCAATGCGCCGTGCCGTTCACGCCGGTCACCGGCCCTCGCCTGCTGGTCAACAAAGACGAGGACAGTCGCGCCGTGAAGGCCAGCTTGGCAGCAGGCCTGAAGGCGGTGACGGAAAAGCTCGGCGTGTCTTCCGCGCACGTCACCTTCGCGCAGGAGAAAGATGTCGAGGCGCTGGAAGCGGCGGGCTTCCTGCACCGCGCCGACCAGCAGTTCCACTTCTTCAATGAAGGCTTTTCGACCTACGATGATTTTCTCGCCACCCTGGCATCGCGCAAGCGCAAAGCGATGAAGAAGGAGCGGCGCGAGGCGCTCGCTCATGGCATCTCGATCGACTGGCTGACCGGCAAAGATCTGAACGAAAGGGTCTGGGACGACTTCTTTGCTTTCTACATGGATACCGGCAGCAGGAAATGGGGGCGGCCCTATCTCAGCCGCGAGTTCTTCTCGATGATCGGCGAGCGCATGGCCGACGACATCCTGCTGGTGATGGCCAAGCGAAATGGACGCTACATTGCCGGCGCTATCAATTTCATCGGTTCCGACGCGCTCTACGGCCGCAACTGGGGCTGTATCGAAGACCATCCTTTCCTGCATTTCGAGGTCTGCTATCATCAGGCGATCGACTTCGCGATCGACCGTAAGCTGAAAGTGGTCGAAGCGGGCGCGCAAGGCGAGCACAAGCTGGCGCGCGGGTACAGGCCGGTGACCATGCATTCGGCGCATTACATCGCGCATCCCGGCTTGCGCAATGCGGTCGCCGACTATCTCAGACGCGAGCGGCGCGAAGTGGAGCGGATGGGCGACTATCTCGAAGAGCACACCCCGTTCCGCAAGGATCTGGCGGACGATTAGAGAAAAAAGAAGGGAAAATTAAAAACCAAAAACAAAAAAAAAAAAAAAAAAAAAAAAAAAAAAAAAAAAAAAAAAAAAAAAATTAAAAAAAGAAAAGAAAAAAAAA
>NZ_JAMYNS010000046.1:0-6853 GCF_040319125.1 Mesorhizobium sp. M0938
ATGGGGCCGCGGCTTCGATGAGGCTCAGGTCTCCCTGAGACGGATGAGGATGGAACGGGTCTGGCAGAGCCGGAACGCCGGGGGCGGGAATTTGGGCAGCGGCTTGGCGCGCCTCGCCCGAGCGCTGCTCAAAGCCCTCTTGCCCGGCCTGTGCCGCTTGCTCTTGAGATGCCGGGGGCTGCACCTGCCGCCAAGCTGTTACATTGGATAGGTCAAATTTGTGCAGGTTCATGCTAGCCTCAGGGGCTCCGGCGGCCTCCCTGCATGGGAGTAGCGGGAGGTCGGTCTCCCGGGCAGGCTCAACGGTCACCCGGTCAGGAGGTCTGCCATGGAACAGTTTCTCGGTCTTGATGTTTCCGTTCTCACTACCAGCGTCTGCGTAATGGAAACGGCTGGTAAAGTCATTCGAGAGGGCAAGGTGGAGACCGAACTGGAGGCGATCGGCGCCCTGTTTGCGATTGGCGGCCTCTACAAGCGTGTCGGCCTTGAGGCCGGTCCGTTTTCGCAAATGGCTCTACAGTGTGCCGCAGACGAAATGTGCCGGCCGGCCAGAAGGCTTTTGGTGGAACGACCATAATTGCTCGCTCTTGCGGTAGCGATTGCCTAAGGCTGGTCACAGAGGAACTCCTGCAGGTTCGTGCCGTAGGGTATTTGTTGATCCAACGAAGCAAATGCCGTGCCAAACCAGAAAACCGTTTTTAGACAACATGATCGTTTTGATAGTGCAGTGTTTCATACCCAACACTGTCTGAAGCCCGACAATGAGTCCGACTGCCGGGCATGCAACCGAACGCTGTGATCCTGTTCTCCGGACAGGTCTCCCGCTGCAGCCCGACTTGGCAATTCATCAGGGCATGTCGCAAAGGAGAAGTCGAAGGGCAAGGCGGCTTCCGGCTCGCACGCGGCCCTCCAAAGACATCGACGCCCTCATGCCCTGGGCCTTAAGGAGGGAACCATGTCTGTCGCTTCGTGGTCAGGGTCGTTGTTGGCTTGGGAGCAGGAGCTCACAGCGCTGAAGGCGTGGGTTGGGCGGGTGCTTCCTCGTCGTGAGTTGCGAGAGACGGGCGCAGATTTTCTCGACGGCCTTCTTTCCGGCATTGAGCGCAAGACAGGCTGGCTGATGGCTGAGCAGTCCGGAGCGGCACGGCTTTATCGGATGCAGTCGCTGTTGGGGCGCAACCACTGGACGCTGCGAGACGAGGGTTCGCCATTATGTGGTGGACGGCGTTGGGCGATGTGGATGGCGTCCTGATCGTCGACGACACGGCATTTGTGAAGAACGGCGATCGTTCCGCCGTTGTCGCGCGACAGTACTCGGGAACAGCGGGTCGGATCGAGAACAGCCGAGATCGGCGTGTTCTTGGCTTGCGCGAGCCGCTACGGCCAAGCGCTGGTCGATCGTCGCCTTATGTACCGGAGAGCTGGACAAAGGATCGGGCTCGATGTGCCAGGGTGTCGATCCCGGAGACGGTCGAGTTTGCAACCAAGCCGAAGATGGCGTCCGCCATGGTCGAGGCGGCGCTCGATGCCGGCGTCCCGTGCGCTTACGTTTTTGGCGACGTTGTCTACGGGGCGGACAGCAGCCTTCGACGGATGCGGGAAGCTCGCGAGCAGCCTATGTCTTTGCGGTCCGAGGCGATCACTTCACGCGCCGTGGAGGGGATCGTGGGTTTGAGGAAACCTCGCCCGAGGAACTGGCCAGGGAGTTCGATACGACGACTGGGTCTGTCATGCGGCAGGTGAAGGCGCCAAAGGACCTCGGCTCCCTACGACTGGGCACGCATCCGCCGCCCTTGGACGTCAAAAGGCGGCTTCGAGCATTGGCTTCTCGTCGCAAGCGATCGACATCCGGAGAAAGAGCCTACTACAAGTCTTCGCCCCGCCCTGTTCCTTCTTGGCCGAATTGGCGGCAGTGGCCGGCCTGCGCTGGGCGATCGAGGAGTGCTTTGAGCGCGCCAGGGATGATCTCGGACTTGATCATTGCGAGGCTCGGTCCTGGCACGGATGGCATCGCCACATGAGCCTGTGCATGGCCGCCCTGGCATTCCTCTCGAGGCTACCGGCTGATCTTCGCCGCAGCGCATGGAGCAAACCGAACGAAACGAGTCCAAAGGAGCCAATCGCCGCGTGATCCGGATGGCTGCACTCGTCCCGAGCGTCCCCGAGATCCGCTATCTCCTCGCCGGATGCCTATCTTCCCACCGACGCAAAAGCCCTTCATCATCGCGTGGTCGCTATGGCGACGACCACGGCATCAGGCTGCGTCAACCATCTATCAGTACAAACGCCATCGACATCCGCAACCGTAGTACTTCTGCAATGGGCCCTCGTTCGTCAAGTCCCTCTGAACGATATCTCATCGCCGGGATCATGCTTCTGTCCGTGGTCAGCGCGAAGCCGCCACACCAATGCCATCAGATCCAAAGCTAACAGGCCAATCTAGGAAGCGTGATTTGCCGAAGCGTTCGCAGCACTACACACGACCTTGGCATCTAGTGCGCCGGCTTTACCCGCGTCTCAGAACGCGGAATGATGAATCCGCTTCCGGGTGATCCGGTGAAAATCATCTTTACGATCCGAGGAGAAGCGACTTAAGATCGTGAGCGCCCTATGATCTTATGTTTTCGGAAAAAGCTTCGGAAACAGCGCGTCCAGAGCGTCCGCCGGAAAGCGTAGGGACAAAAGGCCCTTTGGCGTTTCGGACGCCAATAGTCCGAGCGCGATCACATCATCGAACACTCGACGCGCCGTACGTTCGGGTAGTCCGCTAATAGGGGATGCCTCGCCGCGGTCAAACTCACCGCGCATGCGTCAGGCTGCCAATTGATCACGATCTCACCCGACTGGGAGTTCAAGTTAGAACTTGAACCTGACCGGGTACTGCTGGATGGCAAGCTTCATCCCAACCCGGGCTGATATGAAACAACGTCCGGCCCCGAGGCTTAGGCTGCAATCTCGTATCGCTTCCATGCGCTGTTCTCTTGGAGCGTTTTGCGGGGTTGGTCTGCTAACCTCGGAGGTCAACGCTTAACGGCGTTAGGATGAGCGTTCGAGGCGCAGGATTACTGCCGACACTGCTCTTCTTGTTCGCATTGGGCAGTTCTCGTTGGAAGCTTCCCATCTTCCCGACTGCGGCCGGCAAGGAGCGGCTCGGCGGCATATCGAAAATGGGCAACCGACGCTCCGCTCGCTGCTCGTTTGTGGCGCGACGTCTGTCTTGCTGCGCGTTAAGGGAAACGACACTAGTGACCCTTTTGGCGCGGCGGCCTTTCAAGGTCGTCGCGGTCGCGCTCGCCAACAAGATGGCGAGGATTATCTGGGCGCTGCTCAACAAGGGCGGGACATATCGAAATACTGGTGCGGCAAGGGCCGCAGCACGCGCCTGAGCCGAACGACGACCAGGACGGACTGGCCGGCGCCACGCCGGACAGAGGCGAGGTGCACAATGAGACGATGACCCACGGGATGAAATTCCGATGCGAGGGAGGCCGGCCGACAATGCGCTTACAGCGCGTCAGATAGATCAGCCTCTCGCATCGCGAATTTCATCGAGGCCAGCGGTCTTAGACCGCGTTGAACGGCCGGACATGTGACCGCTATCCCGCTGGGTGAAATGTCTAAAAAAGCGCTTGTCCGCGTGGTCGTTGCACATATGTCGTTAGTAGGTCATCTCCTGCGAGCCAAAGACGGTCCGTAAGCCGGAACCCTTCTTCGGATGGCTGCCTAAGGCAATAGTGCCGCCAAGGCGAAAGCCCGATAATCCGGTTCGGCAAGTCCGTCGGCCATGGCAGCGATGCGCCGTCGTAGCTCGGGCGCAAGCCCCGCCAGGCCTGCCCCGAGGGCTTGGACAGCCAAGATGCGATCTATGGGGCGGTCGAGTCGCTCGGCGAGGACGACGAGACGCCGCTGGAGCTCTAGGGCAAGCCCTGCCATGCCCGCTCCGAAGCCCCATAGTGCTGCGACGCGGTCTGTGGATCGGTCGAGCCCCTCGGCGAGGACGACAAGACGCTGTTGGAGTTCGGGTGCAAGCCCTGCCACACCCGCTCCGAGGCCTCTCAGGGCCGAGCCGCGATACTGTGACGGACCGAGCCCCTCGGCGAGGGCGACGACCCGCTGCTGGAGCGCGGGTGCAAGCGCTGCCAAGCCACGTCCGAAGCGCAATAGACCCTCGGTGCGATCTTCGGGCTCGTCCAGTGCCTCGAGGAGGACCACGAGGCGCTGCTGGAGGATGGGCGCAAGCCCTGCCACCCCCCTTCCGAGGCCCTGCAGGGCCCAGGACTGACGCCAGGGATGAAGCTCTTCGGCGAGGAGGATGAGACGCCGCTGGAGCTCGGGTGCAAGCGCTCCCACGCCCGCGCCAAGGCCCCTCAAGACCGAAGCGCGGTTCCCGGGCTGGTCGAGCCCCTCGGTGAGGACGACGACACGTCGCTGGAGGTTGGGCGCAAGGCTTGCCACGCCTGCTCCGAGTCCCTCCAGGGCAATGGTCTGAGACCTGGGCTCAAGCCCTTCGGCGAGGAGGATGAGACGCCGCTGGAGCTCGGGTGCAAGCGCTGCCACGCCCGCTCCGAGGCCCCACAAGGCCGAAGCGCAGTCGTCGGGGTCACGAAGCCCCTCGGCCACGTCGACGAGACGCTGCTGGAGCCCGGTTGCAAGGGCTGCCACGCCCGCTCCGAGGCCCCTCAGGGCCGAAGCGCGATGGCTGGGCTCGTAAAACCCCTCGGCGAGGGCAACGATACGCTGCTGGAGCTCGGGCGCAAGCCCTGCCAAGCCTATTCCGAAGCCCGTCAGCGTATATGGGGTATACCAGTGCGGCGCAAGTTTCTCGGCGACGGCGACGAGACGTTGCTGGAGCTCGGGCGCAAGCCCTGTCACCCCCTCTCCGAAGCCCCATAGGACCGTGGCACGATTCCAGGGGTGAAGCAGTCCCTCGGCAAGCGCGACGAGGTGCTGCTGGAGTTCGGGCGCAAGCCCTCCCACGCCTGTCCCGAGGGCTCGCAGTGCCGAGCCGCGATGGTCCTGGTCCTCAAGCCCCTCGACTAGCGCGACGAGGTGCTCCTGCTGCACTCTGGTGAGGCAATTGAAGTTGCGCGCGAGTGATTCCATCACGACGGGATACGTCAGCGGCTGCGGGCCGGGTTGGAGTTGCATCAGCCTGTGCCAGATGGCCTGAACCTGGATTCGCCTTTCTTGAGGCGTTGCGACTATCATCGCGGCGACACGCAGCTCTTGATTTGTGTGCGACATCCTCAGCAGATCCATCGGGCTGAGCCGCTCAGCAATCTCAACGAGCATGTCCAGCGGCAGATCAAGGATACTCAGAGGAGGAGACGCTTGATCTTGAGGCTCAGAGCGCGTCTGCTCCACTATAGAACAGGATGATTCACCGGGTCCTTCAACGCCAGCCGCCGGTCCGATGAGAGAATCGTCCGTGATATCACGCTCGATGGCGTTGAATGCCGAGATGGGCGCCTTGCCACGCTCCTCAATGCCCCTCATATTCACCTCCTATGGATACATCTTGAGATCATCGTGATTGTCGCGCAGCGGAAGCATCAAGGATCGGCAGTTCCTAGAACGTCGCTGGCTTGACCAGGTTGAGTCCGCGATTACTCGATCGGACAAGATCCTTTCCATCGTCGACCATGAGCTGCCCTGTCGAAGAAGACCGGATGAGACCGCCAGTTCCAGGCGGCCCGCCAATGATTGCCCAATATCGGCGTGCACTGATGGGGTGCGCACCTGGGAACTGTTCAGCATCATGGCTCATCGGGGGCGCTCCGGTGGTTGTGGGCGGCATCAGCCGAGGTGTCGGATCGTCTTCATCATCAAGATGGATCCCCGCAAAAGACGTACCGCTTCAAACGATCGGCATTGATCCGAGAGCTCCCGTGCCGAGGGGAATCGACTTTACCTGTTTAGTCAGCGGCGTGGATGTCGGCACTGGCTCGGCGAAGCTTCTGCCTGCGGCGTTGCCCCGCGCCGTTTGGAGCCTGGTTGAAGTTCATTACTCGGATTTCGGATCGATTGTATGTAGTATCCATTGTTGATTCCGGTCGGTGACGATTTCCTGTGCAGGAGACCCATCTCATCGCTCTGTGGCCGATCCGGCATGCGCGCGACGAGCTTGCAAACGGCACATAAAGCTCTTCGATCAGCGGCCGACCCTCCGGAACATAGCCGAGATCGGTCTGGCTCGTCTGAAAGAACCGGCGTCAGAGCGTCTTTCGCGCGGGCCAAGGTTCCGCTCCTTCTGCCCAGCGACCTCGGCGAGTTCGCCTGCCGTGGTGGGATGTCGGCCATAGTCGAAGTCGAACGCTGTGTCGATGGTGCTGGCTGGAGCGATCCGGCAAGGTAAGTTGCGGGCTCCGCGATTGCTTGCCCGCTTCGACATATGGATCTCTCCTTTTGTCCGAAAGTGGGCATGCCGAATGTCCGCCAATCTGTTGCGAACGGAACGAATCCCAGCCAATACGAACGTAAATTCCGCTGCGCAAACTGGTCTGGATCTTGCGTTGTGCTTTGTCGAACACGAAAAGATTGGGTGCCCGGAGTCCAGTTCGCAATGTGGGATCGTCAGTGAATGCTCTTCCCACGTTATCCGCTTGGGTCCCTGCGGTAGGTGCTGTTCGTGATTTCGAAGACAAGCGTGATATGAATCCGCATCCAGGCATTGGTCCTCAGCATGGTGCTGAGATTGGTGGTTGGAAGGGCCGCAATGGCAAGACGAGTTTTCAGACCGAGGTGCCCAAGCCGGCTACTAAGCCGGACCCCGAAATATCCCTAGAGGGCAGCCAGCCGCCTCACGTCGCGGTCACGCCGGTTACTAAGCCGGACCCTGAGATAGTGGAGGTTG
>NZ_JAMYNS010000047.1:0-2500 GCF_040319125.1 Mesorhizobium sp. M0938
AACGCAAACGGCCCGCTTGAAGCGGGCCGTTTTTGTGTTTGGTTGCGGGGACAGGATTTGAACCTGTGACCTTCAGGTTATGAGCCTGACGAGCTACCGGGCTGCTCCACCCCGCGTCAACGGACTTTTGCCGGAGGCAAAATGTCCTTCTTGATGCCTTCCGCCAATTGAAAGGGCCGCTTGCGCGGCCCGTTCTCCCGATTGGCGGGCCTGTTTGTAGAGAGAAGATTTGGATTTTTGCGACGTGCGTTTTGCAGACCTGGCAGCGACCTACTCTCCCGCGTCTTGAGACGAAGTACCATCAGCGCTGGAGCGTTTCACGGCCGAGTTCGGAATGGGATCGGGTGCAGCCGCTCCGCCATAACCACCAGGTCGGCAAAGCGCACGTTGCTCGAGAAGCTTTTTGAGCGAATAGCCGATAGTGAGTAGCCAATAGGGGACCCTATTTTCTGCTCTCTGTGAGCTGTTCGCTGGTCTTATGTGTGCCTTTACCGTTCTTTCGGTCTTGGCGCCTTTCGAAGCGAAGCTTCGCAAGGTCGACCGACCGTCGGCGCCGATGCGCCGCACCCACGTAGCGCCGCCCGCAGGGCGGAACAAGCGTGAGTGAGAACAGATCATCTGACTTTGTCAGATGGGCATAGGGAATGAGAACGATCAAGCCGATCGAACTATTAGTACCGGTAAGCTTCAAGCGTTGCCGCTCTTCCACACCCGGCCTATCAACGTGGTCGTCTTCCACGGTTCTCAGGGAATACTCGTTTTAAGGTGGGTTTCCCGCTTAGATGCCTTCAGCGGTTATCCCGTCCGGATATAGCTACCCTGCTATGCGGCTGGCGCCACAACAGGTCCACCAGAGATCCGTCCATCCCGGTCCTCTCGTACTAGGGACAGATCCTTTCAATATTCCTACACCCACGGCAGATAGGGACCGAACTGTCTCACGACGTTCTGAACCCAACTCACGTACCGCTTTAAATGGCGAACAGCCATACCCTTGGGACCTGCTCCAGCCCCAGGATGCGATGAGTCGACATCGAGGTGCCAAACAACCCCGTCGATATGGACTCTTGGGGGTCATCAGCCTGTTATCCCCGGCGTACCTTTTATCCGTTGAGCGATGGCCCTTCCACGCGGGACCACCGGATCACTATGACCGACTTTCGTCTCTGCTCGACTTGTCAGTCTCGCAGTCAGGCAGGCTTATGCCATTGCACTCAGCGAACGATTTCCGACCGTTCTGAGCCCACCATCGCGCGCCTCCGTTACTCTTTAGGAGGCGACCGCCCCAGTCAAACTACCCACCATACATTGTCCCGGACCCGGATGACGGGCCGCGGTTAGACATCCATAGTGATAAGGGTGGTATTTCAAGGGTGGCTCCACCTGAGCTGGCGCCCAGGTTTCAAAGCCTACCACCTATCCTACACATGCCACTACGAATGCCAATGTAAAGCTATAGTAAAGGTGCACGGGGTCTTTCCGTCTAACCGCAGGAACCCCGCATCTTCACGGGGAATTCAATTTCACTGAGTCTATGCTGGAGACAGCGGGGAAGTCGTTACGCCATTCGTGCAGGTCGGAACTTACCCGACAAGGAATTTCGCTACCTTAGGACCGTTATAGTTACGGCCGCCGTTTACTGGGGCTTCGATTCAGAGCTTGCACCCCTCCTCTTAACCTTCCAGCACCGGGCAGGCGTCAGACCCTATACGTCGTCTTGCGACTTCGCAGAGCCCTGTGTTTTTGATAAACAGTCGCTACCCCCTGGTCTGTGCCACCCTCCTCCACTTGCGTGGAAAAGGGTCACGCTTCTTCCGAAGTTACGCGTGCAATTTGCCGAGTTCCTTCAGCATAGTTCTCTCAAGCGCCTTGGTATACTCTACCAGTCCACCAGTGTCGGTTTCGGGTACGGTCTATAAGGAGGAGCTATTTCCTGGAACCACGCAGCAGCCCGTTCAATCCGATAAGATTGGACTACCTCAATGATCCGTCACTTCCTCCAGGCCCACGAATATTAACGTGGTTCCCATCGTCTACGCATTTCTGCCTCGACTTAGGGGCCGGCTAACCCTGCTCAGATTAGCTTTAAGCAGGAACCCTTGGACTTTCGGCGGGGGAGTCTCTCACTCCCCTTACGTTACTCATGTCAGCATTCGCACTTCTGATACCTCCACCACCCCTCACGGGTATGGCTTCATCAGCTTACAGAACGCTCCGCTACCGCTCGTATTGCTACGAACCCTAAGCTTCGGTGTATGGCTTGAGCCCCGTTACATTTTCGGCGCAAAGACCCTTATTTAGACCAGTGAGCTGTTACGCTTTCTTTAAATGATGGCTGCTTCTAAGCCAACATCCTGGTTGTTTTGGGATCCTCACATCCTTTCCCACTTAGCCATAACTTGGGGACCTTAGCTGTAGGTCAGGGTTGTTTCCCTTTTCACGACGGACGTTAGCACCCGCCGTGTGTCTGCCGACTAGTACTCCCAGGTATTCGGAGTTT
>NZ_JAMYNS010000048.1:0-2841 GCF_040319125.1 Mesorhizobium sp. M0938
GTACCTCTCCGGCGAGGGCCGCCTTGCGGGAGCATGGCCCGGTAGCGAAGCTGCGCTCTTAAGGCGTCCTTTCGAGCGCAGTTAGCAGCACAGCATGAGCCATGTGACGTTATTGACCGGACCGGAGCGTCGTCGTCGTTGGCGTGAAGAGGATCAGTGCCGGATCCTGGCCGCGGCATTCGCGCCCGGGTCCACGGTGGCGGCGGTAGCGCGTCAGTACGATGTCGCAACCAGCCTGATCTATAAGTGGCGCCGCACGCTGAGAGCCCGCGAGACGGGCTTTGCCGAAGTTGTCGTGGTTCCCGATAAGCCTGTCGCCGCTTCGGTGCCGGCGGCGCCACCAGCGGTGATCGAGCTGGAGATCGCCGGCAAGGTGCGGCTGCGGATTCCGCTGACCACGCCGCCGACACTGGCAGCTGCGATGGTGAAGGCGCTGGGCGTTTCATGATCCCGGTTCCGAGCCAGGTGCGGATCTGGTTGGCGGTCGGCCGGACCGATATGCGTCGCGGAATGCAAGGCCTCGCCCTGCAGGTTCAGGAGACGTTGGGCCGGGATCCGCATGCCGGCGATCTTTATGTCTTCCGCGGCCGCAGCGGCAATCTGGTCAAGATTATCTGGCATGATGGGCTCGGCATGTCGCTATATGCAAAACGGCTCGAGAAGGGCCGGTTTCTATGGCCGTCGCCGGCGGACGGCACGGTTTCCATATCACCGGCGCAGCTCGCCTACATGCTCGACGGGATCGATTGGCGCAACCCGCTTCACACGTTCCGCCCGCAGCGCGCGGGCTGAGTTTTTCTTTGAGTTTGCGCCATTTTCCGCGAGTCAGCGGACGCGTTTTATGATTCACTCCAGGGCATGGTTGCCACCGCCCAGGATGCTGTTCCGGACGATATTGGCGCGCTGAGAGCAGCGCTGACCGCGGCGCTGGCCAGAGCCGAAGACGAGGCCGCGCGCGCTGCGCTGGTCGAGGCCGAACTGGCGGTCGCCAGGGCCAAGGCATCGGATGATGCGGCGCTGATCGCGCATCAGCATCTGACGATCCGGAAGCTGCAGCGGGCGCTGCATGGTCAGAGTTCTGAACGCTCAGCCCGCCTGCACGACCAGATGGAACTCACCTTCGAGGAACTCGAGAGCACCGCGACGGAAGACGAGATCGCCGCCGAACAGGCCGCGGCCCGGACCACCGAGGTGGCGCCTTACATGCGCAAGCGACCGGCGCGCCAGCCATTTCCCGAGCATCTGCCGCGCGAACGCGTGGTCGAGCCGGCGCCGGCCGCTTGCCATTGCTGCGGCGGTCATCGGCTGCGCAAGCTGGGTGAGGATATCACCGAGACGCTGGAGGTGGTGCCGCGGCAATGGAAGGTGATCCAGCACGTGCGGGAGAAGTTCACCTGCCGCGACTGCGAGACGATCAGCCAGGCTCCGGCGCCCTTCCACGCCACCCCGCGCGGCTGGGCCGGTCCCGGCCTGCTGGCGATGATCCTGTTCGAGAAGTTCGGCCAGCATCAGCCGCTTAACCGCCAGGCCGAACGCTATGCCCGCGAAGGCGTGCCGCTCAGCCTGTCGACGCTCGCCGACCAGGTCGGCGCCGGCGCCGCGGCGCTGATGCCGCTGTTCAAGCAGCTCGAAGCCCATGTGCTGGCCGCTTCGCGTCTGCACGGCGACGACACGACGGTGCCGGTCCTGGCCAAGGGCAAGACCGATACCGGCCGATTATGGACCTATGTGCGCGATGACCGACCGTTCGGCGGCGCCGATCCGCCGGCGGCAGTGTTCTACTATTCCCGCGATCGCCGAGGCGAACATCCCGCGACGCATCTCGCCGGCTGGAGCGGCATTCTGCAGGCCGATGCCTTTGGTGGTTATGGCGATCTCTATGCGACGGGTCGTCAGCCGGCGCCTGTTCTGGAGGCCAGCTGCTGGGCCCACAGCCGGCGCAAAGTGTTTGAGCTGGCCGATGTCGAAGCGGCGGCGCGCAAGAAGGCGCACGGCGAGAAGCCCAACCTGGTCTATCCGCTGGCGGTCGAAGCCGTGAAGCGCATCGATGCCCTGTTCGATATCGAGCGCGCGATCAACGGCCTGTCGCCGGCCCAACGCCACGCCGTGCGCCAAGAGCGGAGCGCGCCGCTGGTCACCGAGCTCGAGCGCTGGATGATCAAGACGCGCGACAAGCTCTCGCGCGGGCACGACCTGACCAAGGCCTTCAACTACATGCTGCGCCGCTGGTCATCCTTCACCCGGTTCCTCGACGATGGGCGGATCTGCCTATCCAACAATGCAGCCGAGCGAGCCCTGCGCGGCATCGCTCTCGGCAGAAAGTCCTGGCTCTTCTGCGGTTCCGATCGCGGCGGACAGCGCGCGGCCGTTCTCTACAGCCTGATCGTCAGCGCCAAGATGAACGATGTCGACCCGCAGGCCTGGCTCGCCGACGTCCTCGCCCGACTGCCCGCCTATCCGGCCCATCGGATCGATGATTTGCTGCCGTGGAATTGGAGATCCGCAAAATTGCGGGCCCAACCAGCGGCGGCCTGATCATGCAGCGCAATAAGGTGCATCACGTCTACACCGTCGAACGTGTCGCCAGGGACCTCGGCGTCAGCGAAGCGCTCATCCAGGACCTGACCCTCGGTCTCGAGCCCGAGGACGGCGTCATCTGGGTCTACGGCGCCAACGATGACGACGGGATCTTGGCCTTCACCGATGAAGGCATCGAGGAGGTCAAACTCCTCCTCGAAGAATATCATCGCGTCTCCCCAAAGAAAGCTTGACGCCGGCACCGCGGTGCTCAGGGGCTCATGGCCGCCGGATACACGTCTGCGGTCTTCACCGGATGGGTAC
>NZ_JAMYNS010000049.1:0-1621 GCF_040319125.1 Mesorhizobium sp. M0938
ACAAGGTGTCCACCTATTTTGGTGGACACCTTGTATGGGGATTTCGTTGTCAAGGGGCCTTCACTGATTTCGCGGTAAAGCGGTCAGGATAGCCATAACAGAACGGTTGGTCACTGCCTTGTGCATTGGTCCGCGAGCATCAAATTCGAGGGGAGCCTGCCTTTGGGCGCATCGCATTACGCCGCAACCTTGTATTCGGTGGGTCTGCAAAAGACCCGGACCATGAAGCAGTCATTGGCTTCAGCAGCAAGGCTCCGAGGCGGCGGGCCCATTCTCATGACGGCAAATAACGCCATGGTGTCCATCGGGACACCGCCACCTCGAATCGATACGCGCGGGCGTCATTACGGCGGTTGATCCGTCAGGCGCCCTGCAGTGTGTTCAGTTCATCGGGCGCAATGTGACGCCCATCGGGATTTCGCCGACGGTAACCAATCGCCAGAGCGCGATGAGTAACTTGCGTGCGAGCGCCACGATCATCGTCGTCTTGCGGGCGCCCTGTGCCGCTCGTGCCTGGAACCATTGCGTCAGTTCGCTATTCTTTTGGAATCTCAGGAAGCGCCAGGCCAATTGGATCAGCCCGCGTCGCACCCGGGCGTTGCCTGCCTTGGCCAACCCCTTTTCGCGTCGTTTAGATCCGCTCTCGTCGGGGGAGCCTGTCAGACCGGCGTAACGCGCCACCGCGCGCCGGTCTCTGAGGTTGCGGCTAAGCACCTCGTGGACCAGCATGTCGGCTGTCTCAATCCCGACACCAATCACGCGCGCCAATAGCACAACCATTGCATTATACCCCGACGCGGGCGCCTGCTCAAGCTGGGCAATTCTGGCTTTTTCAATCGTCGTGATCTGATCGCGCACCACCGCAAGCCGAGCCATGTCGCGCCGCATCTCTTCCAGCATATTCGGCGGAAGCGGCTGTCCTTCCGAAGTGCGCAGGTCCGGCAATTTCTTCGGCGCCCGGCGAAGCTCGGGCTTGAAGCCACGGATGCCGAGCCGAGCCAGCGCCCCTTTCATGCGATTGACTATCCGCGTTTTCTCGCTGACCAGGTTCTCCCGCTCGCGGCTCGGCCGCTTGGCATCCTCTTCCGCCAGTGATGGGATCGCCACCATGCGGCAGTGGCCACGCTCGCCACGTAGCCAACCCAGGAACACGCGCATCAGCATGGCCGTGTCTAGCCTGTCGGTTTTCGCCCGTCGGTGTTCACGGTTCACGGCGACGCTGGTTGAATGGATGACGTGAGCGTCTATGCCTCGCGTCTGCAGCCACCGGGCCAGCCAGAAGCCGTCTCGCCCAGCCTCGAAGGCCAGCACGACCCGGTCTATCGGCATGCCCGCAGCCTCCGCCTCCGATCGCCAACGCGCGATCAAACCGAGCAATGCATTGGGATCGGGATCGAGTTTCTTCAGGGGGTGTCGCTGAACGCCGGGAAGCATTCCGGCCACCAGCCAGTTATTTTGACTCATTTCTACAACGACGAGCACAGTGCGAGCTTGATCCAATACAGTGATTGATCGGCTGAGATCGTCGACTTTGGACATGATAGTCTATCCTTCGGGTTGATCGTACGACGATGGTGCCACCTCGCCGCTCCCCCGCATAGCTTCTCATGCATCAGAGCAC
>NZ_JAMYNS010000050.1:0-1421 GCF_040319125.1 Mesorhizobium sp. M0938
TCGCAGTGGCTCGATGAGCATCGCTCGCTGCTGAGTTTGGTGATTGACGATCTGCGCCGGCACGGGGTCCGGGAGACGGGACGGCACGGTCTGCCGGCGGAAGCCGTGCTGCGCTGCGCGCTGCTCAAGCAACATCGGCAACTGAGCTACGAGGAGCTGGCCTTTCATCTTGAGGATTCCGCCTCGTTTCGTGCCTTTGCCCGGCTGCCCCTGGCGTGGTCGCCGAAGAAGTCGGTGCTGCACAAGACGATCAGCGCGATCAGCGCGGCGAGTTGGGAGGCGATCAATCGGACCGTGGTGGGCAGCGCGCGGCAGGAGAAGGTGGACAACGGGGCGATGGTGCGGATCGACAGCACGGTGACCGAGGCGCTGATGCACGCGCCCACCGACAGCTCTCTGCTGTGGGATGCGGTGCGCGTAATGGTGCGCCTGCTGACAGAGGCGAGCGCGCTGCACGGCGTAGCGCCGATCGTCTGGCGCAATCACCGCCGGCTGGCCAAGAAGCGCGCCCTCGCCATCCGGTACAGCCGCGGCAAGCAACAGAAGGCAAAACTATACCGGGACCTGATCGCGGCCACCCGCGCCACCGTGAGCGCGCTGCAGCGCGCTGCCCAGGGCGTGGCTGCCTGCGCCACGATCGAAGCCGAACTCTGGCGCTGCCAAGTCAGGCATTACCTGCCTTTGATCGAGCGCCTCATCAGCCAGGCCGAGCGCCGCGTCCTCGCCGGCGAGGCGGTGCCGGCCGGCGAGAAGCTGGTCAGCCTGTTCGAGACGCATGCCGATATCATCGTCAAGGGCGGCCGCGATGTGCACTATGGTCACAAGCTCAACCTGGCCACCGGCCGCAGCGGCTTGATCCTCGATGTCGTCGTCGAGGCCGGCAATCCGGCGGATGCCGAACGCTTCCTTCCCATGCTCGAGCGCCACATCGCACGCCATGGCACGCCGCCGCGACAAGCGGCCAGCGACGGCGGCTATGCCAGCCTTGACAATCTGAGCCGGGCAAAGGCCTTGGGCGTGCACGATGTCGCCTTCCACAAGAAGCGCGGCCTCTCGATCGACACCATGGTCAAGAGCCGCTGGGTCTACCGCAAGCTGCGAAACTTCCGGGCCGGCATCGAGGCCAACATATCCTGCCTGAAGCGGGCCTTCGGTCTGGCGCGCTGCACATGGCGCGGGCAGGCTCACTTCAAGGCCTACGTCTGGTCATCGGTCGTCGCTTATAACCTCGCCCTCTTCACCCGCCTCAAGCCGGCCTGACGCCTGCCAATTTGGCCGAAGTCAGCCGCACACCGGTGAGCGCCGGATGATCGCCATGCCCTAATTCTCCCTCGGCAAGGCTCTTCCGGTCGCGTTCCTTGCGCTCGGTGTCGACCAAGCGCCCCAAAACAACCCGCAAGTAGGAGCAAGCTACGGTAAAC
>NZ_JAMYNS010000051.1:0-1407 GCF_040319125.1 Mesorhizobium sp. M0938
GAGCTTCTCAGCAATTGCTCGCCCTATGCCTTGATTGCCGCCGGTGACGATGGCAACCTTACCTTCTAGCCGATTACCCAAGAATGGCCTGCTGCCGGTTTCGTGGACACCGAGATAAGGTGTTTAACGGAACTGGAGAGTGGAAATGCAGAGAAGGAAGTTCAGCCGCGAGTTCAAGCTTGAGGCAGTGAGGCTGGTGAAGGATCGAGGCGTGGCGGTGGCGCAAGCGGCCCGCGACCTCGATCTCCACGAGAATGTGCTCCGCAAATGGGTGCGCGAGCTGTCGACCGATCCGCAGCATGCGTTTCCCGGTCATGGGCAGATGAAGCCAGAGCAGCAGGAGATCGACCGGCTGCGCAAGGAAGTGGCGAAGCTGAAGGCGGAGCGCGACATCCTAAAAAAGGCCGCAGCCTACTTCGCGAGGGAAGTGACATGAGGTTCGCTTTCATCGCGAGGCACCGGGGCATCTGGCCGGTGGCATGGCTGTGCAGTGCGCTGGACGTGTCCCGCTCGGGCTTCCATGCCTGGCTCAACCGCAGCCCTAGCGTTCGCTCCCAGCATGACGAGATCCTCGTTTCCAGGATCGACCGAAGCTTCAAGAGCAGCGACCGCACCTACGGCGCGCGTCGGGTCTGGCACGACGTTCTGGCAGAGGGGCTTTCCTGCGGACTGCATCGCATCGAACGCCTCATGCAGGAGAATGGCCTCCGGGCACGTCCACGCCGGCGCGGACTACCGAAGGATACCGGCGAGCGAGCCGCCGTGTCGGACAACCTCCTCGATCGCGCCTTCGAGGCGTCGGCCCCGAACCAGAAGTGGGTCGCCGACTTCACCTACGTCTGGACTGCGGAAGGATGGATCTACGTTGCAGCCGTAGTCGATCTGTTCTCCCGCCGTGTCGTCGGCTGGGCGATGAAGGCCGAGATGACGGCCCAGCTCGTCACCGATGCACTCATCATGGCGATCTGGCGCCGAGGCAAGCCCGACAGCCTGCTGCATCATTCCGACCAGGGATCGCAATACACGAGCGAGCAGTTCCAGCGACTGATGGCCGACCACGGCATCACCTGTTCAATGAGCCGGTCGGGCAACGTCTGGGACAACGCTGCGATGGAGAGCTTCTTCTCGTCGCTCAAGACCGAGCGGACAGCCCGCAAGGTCTACAGGACGAGAGATGCCGCGAGGGCGGATGTGTTCGATTATATCGAGCGCTCCTATAACCCTCGGCGAAGGCACTCGACGCTGGGCTATCTAAGCCCCGTCGAGTTCGAGGAACAAGCTATGCTAGCTTAACCTCGTGTCCGAAAAACCGGCAGCAGGCCAGAATCCCTCCTAACCTGCAGTGACCCCGCCATCTATTGGAATAGCGACGCCGGTGATGTGCCTGGCCCCCGCGCTTGCAAGAAA
>NZ_JAMYNS010000052.1:0-1277 GCF_040319125.1 Mesorhizobium sp. M0938
CCAATGACGCCTTGTCACTTTCCCGAGTACACCGAACTGCACGAGAGCCCTGATCTGGCCATCCATCATCAGATAGGCATAAATTTGATCGATTCCTTCCGGCAGTTCGATCGAATCCGGATTTCGAGCATCGACCCGAATTCCAAGTGTCCGCGCCAGCCTACGCGGCGCAGCAAGGTCGTCGAAGTCGAGAAGCATCTGCTCAAGCTGATACTGGACGCGGCGACCCGCGACGGGATCGCCCCAGACCTTGCCGAGTTCGATGATCAACTCGGTGAGCGAACCGCCGAACCTGTCCCACCTGGCGGCCAATTGCGCTGGCACCGATAGGCTACCGACCATTAGGCCATCGAAGGCCACCTTGGCGATCTCACGCGCCCATTTGCGCCCTGCCGGGAGCGCGCGAAGTGACTGCGGGTCGATCGAGCGTGAGCCGCTGCCGCAATCCGACGCGGCGTTCCACAACGCGAACCATGCGAGTGCCTCGGAGGCGGTGCCGCCGTTCGCTTCGATCGCTCCATTGGCGTGTGCCGATGCCGGGTGTTTGACCCTGGGATCAGCAGAAAAGCCGCGGGCGATCACGATTTCCGCATCGGCCAGCATCTGCATCGAATTGCGGGTGAGCGAGTTCGGGCTGGCCCGATAGAAAGCGAGCGGCTCGTCGACCATCACCCAATTTTTGCCTAGACGTGCGAGGCGCTGCCATAGATCCCAGTCCTCGCAGGTGCGCAGCGACACATCGAAACCGCCCAACTCGACAATCGTCTCCCGATCGACCAGCAGCGCGTGAGTTCGGATGGCACACCGGCGGGCGAATGTTTCGAAGGGCTGGATCGCAACCTCCGTCGGGATGCTCGGCGGGGTGAGTTCGCCATCGGGCATCACGCGCCGGGAACCGCAATAGGCGGCCACTGCATCGGGAGCGGTTTTCAGCGCGGCCAGCATTTTCGCAAGGAAGCCGGCATCCACCCAATCGTCCGCATCCAGGAACATGAGCCAATGGCCACGCGCTGTCGAAATCCCGCTATTGCGCGCGCCGGCGGCGCTATACGCGCGAGAGCTTAACGTCCGAAATCGGGCATCGCGCTCCACATAACCGGCGATGATCGTGGAGGTCCGGTCAGTGGAGGCGTCGTCGACGACGATCGCCTCCCAATCCGCTATTTCCTGATCGAGAAGGCAATCGAGTGCGCGCGCCAGCGTTGCCTCCGCGTTGTGCGCAGGAACCACGATTGAAACCAAGGGATTATGCGCCACGCCGTCTTACCCGCGCCTGG
>NZ_JAMYNS010000053.1:0-1194 GCF_040319125.1 Mesorhizobium sp. M0938
CTAGGACGTAGACTCATTACCGCGTAGCCAGATGCGGATTGCGACGAGTTTGAGAGCGGCAAGATAGTTCTCAGCCAGCTTGTCGTATCGGGTTGCGATACGACGGAATTGCTTGGCCTTGTTGAAGAAGCGTTCGACGAGGTTGCGCGCCTTGTAGAGGAAGGGGCTGAAGCAGATCGCGTCCTTGCGGTTGGCCTTGGGCGGAATGTTGGCCCATGCCTTTCGCTCGGTGACAGCATTGCGCAAGGCGTTGGCATCATAGCCCTTGTCGGCGAGTAGCATGGCCCCCTCCGGCAATTCCTTGATCAAGTCCGCTGCGGAGGCGATGTCACTCATCTGGCCTGCCGTGAGCGTCAGCTTGATCGGCCTGCCTTGGGCGTCGACAAGAGCATGGATTTTGGTTGTCAGCCCGCCTCGGGAACGACCGAGACAATGATCTCGATCCCCCTTTTTGCCGTCGCGCCCTGCTGATGCACGCGAACAATGGAGGTGTCGATCATCTGCACCGTGCCGTCATGGGCTTTGGTGATGGCATCCATGAGGCGGTCCCACACACCTGCTTTCCGCCATCGGACGAAGCGATTGTAGCAGGTGGTGCGCGGGCCGTATCGCTCCGGCAGATCGCGCCATGGCGCACCCGATCGCAGCACCCAGAAGATGCCGTTCAGCACCCTGCGGTCGTCAACGCGCGGCACTCCTCGCGGCTTGTTGGGCAACAGCGGCTCGATCGCGCGCCATTCGAAGTCAGTCAGGTCATATCGGCTCATGTGGAGCCTGAATCAGAAAACGGCGTGATATGGAAGCCTAAATTGCGGGCGGTCAACGACTCTTACAGCCGGACCTCTTCGACGGGATCGCCGCGCTCGAACTCCCACGTCCTAGCCATGTTCAACACATCCTCAAATGGCTCATCGGGGTGAGAAGTCGTGCATATAAAGCGTGTCTCGTCGCTTCCGTCACCGACGACGATCTCGTCGATAATGTCTTCAACCCTCGCGCAGCCCGGTCCGACCACGGCCACGAGCGATACACCGTCATTCAGACATTGCTCAACAAAGCCATCGAGCAAGGTCTCATCCGATACCGGAACATGAAGAATTAATTTGCGGGCGAACGGCATAGTCAGATTGTAGGCCGACGGGTGATTGCTTTCCAGCGTCTCAATCATCCAGCATTTATGAGTTCACGACCTAG
>NZ_JAMYNS010000054.1:0-1180 GCF_040319125.1 Mesorhizobium sp. M0938
AATTTATGCCTATCTGATGATGGATGGCCAGATCAGGGCTCTCGTGCAGTTCGGTGTACTCGGGAAAGTGACAAGGCGTCATTGGATCGAATTGATCCGGAATTGCGTGCCCCCTGAGGGACTCACACGCAATCTATCCGGCTATAAGCGCATGGCCTTCCGCTTCTGGAAGCGTGCTGCGCGGCTTGCGAGCCGATCGCTGTCCCTCCAACACGGCGCCACAGCAGAGGCATTGCTGTCCATGGTGGGAGGTCGGTCTGATCGGGACAGCCACTACGGCAAACTCGCGCAGTTGGCCGCGGAAGCGCAGCGGTTGGTAGGATCGAGCGCCGAAGTGACAGAGGCTCTTGCTCTCCCGCGCCGTGCACCGGCCGGGGGCGAGCGCTACAATGATCGCACGTCGTTCTGGAACGGCTATTTCGCGACCGAGGACCCCTGGAACTATGGTTCGCCCTATGAGCAGGAAAAATATCAGCGGCAGCTCGAAATTCTGCCTGCCGGTCCCATTGGACGGTCGCTTGAGCTGGCCTGCGCGGAGGGCCATTTCACGCGGCAGCTGGCGCCCCGCGTGGGCCATTTGACCGCAACCGACATCTCCGCCATAGCCGTCGAACGGGCCCGCGCGCGATGTAGGGACCAACTGAATGTTGAGTTCAGCGTACTGGATTTCTCCGCGGATCCCCTGCCGGGTGAGATGGACCTGATCGTCTGTTCGGAAGTGCTCTACTATCTGGACGATCTCGCCGAGTTGCGGCGCATCGCCAAAAAAATCGTTGAGGCGTTGGCGCCTGGCGGCAGTTTCATCAGCGCACATGCATTCGTGCTGCGTGACAATGTTGAAAGGACGGGCTTCGACTGGAACACATTCGGTGCTCAGCTGATCTCGGAGACGCTGGCAGCGACCGAAGGCCTCGTCCTGGAGCAATCGATCCAGACCGAGCTCTATCGCATTGACCGCTTCCGCCGCCGGTCACCGGGCGACGTGGCGACGGAACCGATGATTGATCATGTGCCAATCCGCGCGCCCATCGGAATCGGGGTCGCGCGAAATATCGTCTGGGGCGGGGCGCGGGCCTTGCGCCGCGACGTCGCGCGTAGCGAGCGGCGGCAGCGTATCCCTGTCCTCATGTATCACAGCGTCGCCGACGATGGTCCGGCCGCGCTCGCCCGTTTTCGGCTC
>NZ_JAMYNS010000055.1:0-1041 GCF_040319125.1 Mesorhizobium sp. M0938
TTCATGTTTTTACGGAAGCATATCCAGCGTTGTTGAAGTAGTTTGCGCATTCGTCAGGCTTGATGGTGCCGACGAGGGTGCCGAGATGGCGCCATGTGTCTTCGATAGTTCGTTTCTGGGCGTGGCGCATCCAATGCTTGATCTTGGCAAAGGTCTGCTCGATCGGGTTGAGATCGGGCGAGTATGGCGGCAGGAACCAGAGCCTCGCGCCGGCGGCCCTGATGGCTTGTCGGATAGCTGCGGATTTATGGCTGCCCAAATTGTCCATGATCACGATGTCACCGGGCCGCAGGGTCGGTAGCAGTTGCTGCCGGACATAGGCGCGGAAGCATTCCCCGTTGATCGGGCCATCGAAGACGCATGGCGCGGTGAGTTCGTCGCAACGCAACGCACCCAGGAAGGTCAGGGTTCGCCAATGGCCATGGGGGGCGAAGCCGCGCAGCCGCTGTCCCCTTGGCCCCCAGCCGCGAAGCGGGGCCATGTTGGTCTTGATCCACGTCTCGTCGATGAAGACCAGGCGCGCCGGATCGAGGCGACCCTGCCATGACCTCCAGCGCTGGCGGCGACGGGCAATGTCGGCCCGGGCCTGCTCAAGAGCGAACAGCGTTTTTTTTGAAGCTCAGGCCCTCGCGCCTCAAGAACACCCAGACCGCGTTGTGCGAGACCATCACCCCGCGTGCGGCCAACTCGTCCTTCAGCCGATGCAGCGTCAGATCGGAGGTTTGGTTGATCCGCTCCACGATGAAGGCCCGATGCGGCTCCAGAACCCGCTTGCGGTGTCCACCCATCTTGCCCGGCGCAACCGAGCCGGTGGCACGGTAACGCTGCGACCACTTCACCACCGAGGAAACTGCGACGCCAAAACGCGACGCCACCGCACGGCAGCTCTCGCCGGTGCCGATGGCTTCAACAACACGCTCACGAAGATCGTTCGAAAGGGCTCGTGTCATCCGATGCTGGCCTCCGTCCAGCCAGCATCTTGAATCACAATCACGCCGCTTTGGGAATCCTACGATTCTCTCAAGAGATGAAACGCTCTAG
>NZ_JAMYNS010000056.1:0-934 GCF_040319125.1 Mesorhizobium sp. M0938
GCCACCAAGCCGTCACCGCTGTCCGATGCGCCATGACTTCAGCTTGTTTGGCACATGACTTTTTGGAGGCTTGCGAACAGCCCGCATGCGGGCATAAATCACTAATCAGGGTGCGGGAAATATCCCCGCCAAGCCCCATCACTTCTACCGGGCAATCGAACCATGACACATTCCAAGAAGGTGGTTATCGTTACAGGGGCGACGTCGGGGATAGGGGAGGCCGTCTTAGAGGCTTTCGCCGCGATCGGGGCCTCACTCGTGTTGGTCGGCCGGGATCGAGACCGGGGGCAAAGAGCCTTGGAGTCGATTCAGAAACTCAATTGTGAGGCCGAATTGAAGTTTGGCGATGTCGCCGACTCGGCGTTTGCTGACCATGTAGTGAATTCCACCGTAGCGCGTTTCGGAAAGGTTGACGTCTTGGTCAACAGCGCCGGGATCATCCGGCGTGGAAGCGCCGTCGACACTACGGATGACGATTGGCGTCAGACATTCGACGCCAATGTCAACGGTGTATTCTACTTCAGCCGCGCCGCAGTGAAGTCCATGAGGACGACCGGCGGCGGCAGCATTGTCAACATAGCTTCAAATGTGGGGTTGTTTGGCTGTCCCGGGCTGGCTGCCTATTGTGCATCGAAAGGCGCGGTCGTTTTGTTGACTCAAGCCATGGCCCTTGACCACGCCAAAGAGCAAATCACCATCAATGCCGTCTGCCCCGGCGCTGTAGATACGCCCATGCTTGTGTCGGCCCATAGCAAGCCGGTTACCGCCGCCGAGATTATTCAAAGAAATGTTGACTCAATACCTCAGGGCCGCGTGGCGACTCCGAAGGAAATTGCTAGCTTGACGTTATTTCTTGCAAGCGCGGGGGCCAGGCACATCACCGGCGTCGCTATTCCAATAGATGGCGGGGTCACTGCAGGTTAGGAGGGATTCT
>NZ_JAMYNS010000057.1:0-846 GCF_040319125.1 Mesorhizobium sp. M0938
ATTCTTGGGTAATCGGCTAGAAGGTAAGGTTGCCATCGTCACCGGCGGCAATCAAGGCATAGGGCGAGCAATTGCTGAGAAGCTCACTGATGAAGGCGCCATGGTTGTCGTGGGCGATCTGCGTGACGGCCGCTCCGCCGGTTCCGACGGCGTCGAGAGGCTCACGTTTATGTCTCTCGATGTCACAAAGGAGGTCTCGATTCGCACCTTCGTTGACGACGTCCTGCAGAAGTTTGGCAGGATCGACGTCCTAATCAACAATGCCGGTCTGGTCATTCATAAGTCGATCGACGAGCAGACTGCCGAGGATTGGGACAGGCTTATGGCGGTAAATCTCCGTGGCCCGTTTTTAATGGCGAAGTATGTCGTCCCGGAAATGAGGCGTACCGGCGCGGGAACGATCGTCAACATCGGATCGGTCGAGGGCTATATGGTCAACCCTTGGCATACTGCCTACGCCGCCACCAAGGCCGGCGTGCATGGTCTTACGCTGGGACTGGCAGTGGACCTCGGGCCGGATGGCATACGTTGTAATACCGTGTGCCCCGGTTGGATTGATACCGATCTTAATCGTGCGTACGTCGAGATGCACCCGGACCGAAGCTTGATCGAGCGGGAATTGGGACAACTTCACCCGGTGGGAAGGACTGGCTTTCCGAAGGATATAGCCAATGCGGTGCTTTGGTTGGCTAGCGAGGATTCCAGTTTCGTTAGCGGTGAAATGATCTCGGTCGACGGTGCGCGAACCAAAAAAATATCTCTGCCCGCGATCCTGGACGAGGAGTATCGGGCCAAACTGACGAAGGCGCGGGCATAGTGGGACTTCGGCGTCGAACGGGTTGCGAA
>NZ_JAMYNS010000058.1:0-577 GCF_040319125.1 Mesorhizobium sp. M0938
AGACGGTTCGCTGACACGACCGTTTCGTCCACCGAATCCGTTGTGGAGACGGTCGCATCTGGCATTTCGGCCGGCGAAGCTGACACGTTGACCGGCAAGCTGGCTCGATCGGATGCGTCACTTGCCACCGACAGGTTGCCGAGCGTTCCCGAGGGCTTTGCACGCGAGACAGCACTGGGCGCCTCAGCGCCGAAGGTTTGCGCCAGTACGTTCGCCACGTCCGAAGCCCGCCGGTACAGCAGTGGACGCACGTGAATGTTTGCCGTCGCCTGCGACGCACTATCCAGTTTGAGGACCGCCTGGCGGACCTGCTTGAGAGCCGCAGGATCTTCTGCCACGACCAGGATACCATTCAGTCGCTCTAGCGCCGCAAATTGGACAATCCTTCCTTCTTGCCCATTCCGCGTAAACAACAAACTGAGTTCTCGTTCAACGTCGGCCGGGCTCGCTTGAGACAGCGTATACAGCGCGAAGGACTTGCGAACCATAGCGTCGGTATCGAAAAGACCGACCAGTTCCCGCACAGAACTCACGGATCCCGGCGGTCCACTGACAACAATGCCCCTCCCCCCGGGGG
>NZ_JAMYNS010000059.1:0-575 GCF_040319125.1 Mesorhizobium sp. M0938
AAGAAAGCTTGACGCCGGCACCGCGGTGCTCAGGGGCTCATGGCCGCCGGATACACGTCTGCGGTCTTCACCGGATGGGTACAGAAAATCTAGAAACTCTGAGGCAGAAAACGGCGCAGGGATTTCCTCTACGATATGGCCCATGCCTTCAAGCACTTTAGCCGTTTCCGCCACCCGGTCGCGAATTTCCGGATCGAGCTTTACTTCCGCCCATGAATCCAATGCGACGCCGATCTTTAAGCGGCCGCTCGGGCTTGAGAGCTCTTCAACGTAAGGGCGTTCAGGTCCGGGGATAAGGAACGGGTCCCCGGGATAGCTTCCAGACAGCACGTCCAGCGCGGCCGCCATGTCGCGAACAGTCCGGGAGACGACGAACCTTCGGCTAATACCATGACCCGGGTCCTGCCCATTCGGCCCTCCAGAGATGCGACCACGAGACGGATTAAGGCCCACAAGTCCACAATAGGATGCTGGAATACGCGTAGATCCGCGTACCTCTCCGGCGAGGGCCGCCTTGCGGGAGCATGGCCCGGTAGCGAAGCTGCGCTCTTAAGGCGTCCTTTCGAGCGCAGTTA
>NZ_JAMYNS010000060.1:0-502 GCF_040319125.1 Mesorhizobium sp. M0938
TTGCCGAGCGGGGGGTCTTGCTGAACTCTCCGTCCTCCGTCCCGTCTGGCTCCGCGTCTGTGCGAGAAATTCGCGGACCGCAGACTAAAGGCTTTGAAGTGATGGGACAGAGGCAAGCGCAGCCAGTCGCGGCCACAGTGGAACGCAAGCTGCCGGTTGTGTCGGATAGCAGGCGCGTGAGCCTCGACTATACCAATGCCGACATTCGCCAGGTCGTGCAGGATGTCGTAGGCGATGTCATGAGCATGCCCTTTACCATCGATCCTGGCGTCGGAGGGAAGATGACCCTTCATACAGCCCGCCAAGTGCCAGCGAGTGAGGTGCTGCGGCTACTCGACAAAGCGCTGGGACCGCACGGCTATGGACTGGCTGCGGGTGAGCAAGGCATTCGAGTGGGGCGCTTGGCCGATCTCGCTGGCGGCATCCAGACCAACGTTCAAGTTATTCCTGTGCAGTATGTCGACCCGGCTGAGGTCATCGGAGTAATCCGACCGAACTTGGA